>JAHDDN010000421.1 GCA_020629335.1 Chitinophagales bacterium
GGCTTAGGGATGGAAGTGGTATGTGGCGTCAATGGCATGACTTATGGAGCTTAGGCAGACGTAGGCTGGCCCGAAGGGCAGACAAGTATGCCTTAGCGGAATAGGCAGGACATAGCCGCATAAGAACGGACAGCCCGACCTTTTCTGATTTTTTCATCGGAGGGCGCACACATAGGTAGCGCCCCTACTGTCCGATGAAAAAATCAGAAAAGGGAAGCTCCTTATAAAAAGTTTTTTGATTTAAATATAAAAGGCGACTCCGCCCAATAATGAGCAGAATCGCCTTCTCTATTTCCTAATGAAACTTCTAAAATTTATTGTCTATTATTTTATCATAAATTTCTCGGTATCTACCACCTGAGCATTAGCGATTAGGGTGGCAAAATACATTCCTGAAGATAGTTGATCAAGTGTTATATTAATAATATTCTCGCCCCTTTTTATGTCATAGTGATAAACTCCAACTGTTTTACCATTGATGTCTTTAATATGAATGCTTAGTTCTTTATCCTCAAATTGCTTTGGATTTTCCAGCTTGATTCTGAGCTGTCCTTCGGCACCAATGATCGTTCCTAAAATTTTGAAATGCGCTACTTCTGAATCATAAGCCTCATAAATATCATCTGAATATACTGCAACTCCTCCAGTTCCATCATAGGTTGTACCATCACTTCCTTCTTCTGCACTTCCTGTTAAAGCACTACTATCAACTGCTACAAAGGAGGTATACTCTGTTATCAAACTATATTGCAATCCTAATTGCGTAATTTCTTCTTCTATGCTAATTGTATCGTTCTCATTGCTGGCGATACCATAATCTGACATTAACTTAATTCGCTTACGGGCCCATAAATATTTCAAGGCTATATTTTCATCTGAGCCCTCGGTATAATCGGCAAAGTTTAATGTACTTGATACTTCTCCATCTGCATAATCTCCTAAAATATTAATACTTCCTTCCGCAGGGGTATTATATTTACCGTATATGATAATCGGTCTTTGAGCGAATACGTCTGGAATAGTCAAGGGCTCAATATCGTAGACATCAATTCCTTCAAAGGTAGCTTCAATATTTGTTAAAACAGGTCGTTCGATATACTCTTTAAATATTTCTGCTGTTTGGCTGGCCTCACTCATGCTAGGAACAATAAAAGGTTCTCCTTCACCAACATATGCAATTCCTTCGATGATGTAACGGTTAGGGTTAGAACCTATTCCAAAAGCAAAGAAATTGGCTTCATTCAAGTTTTCACGAATCAGATCGTAAGCTTCTTTTTCTACTGTAACAAATCCATCCGTTATTATAACAAAGGTTCTTGAATATCCATCTGTTCCTCCCATATCTAAGGCGGTTTCCATAGCTGGTAATAGCCAAGTGCCACCTCCTGCACCTTGACCATCTATCATTTCTAATGCCATTTCAATATTTCCGTTAGTGGCATTTAATGAAGTGGGAGATAATATGTCTGCACCTCCTGAAAAGAACATAATGTTGAACTTATCATCCATATTTAAATCTGTCAATAAATTAGAAATAAGTTCTTTGGATACTTCTAAGGGCTCTCCACTCATGGAACCAGAAACATCCATGATAAAAATGTATTCTCTTGGAGGGCTATCAAAAATGACTTTCGGCTTAGCGGGTTGAATCATAGATAAGAAGAAATTCTCTTCCTCTCCTTCATATAATAGCAGTCCTGTTTCTATCTCATTATCATCCAAAGAATAGTCTACCACATAATCGACACCTGGATGAGTGGGTAAATAAGAATGTGCTGAATTGCCATCATATTCAAAGGTTGCGCTATGAGACATGCATTCTGCTTCTAAGGGCATTCCTGCATGGATAGTTAAGTTGATATTTAAGTCTGTTTCTGTCACAAGTGGCAATTCTGCTATAGACTGACTCACCCATTCCTCTCCACCATAGGTAAATCTTGGGCCTACAACGCTTGGGAAAACAAATTGATAAACGCCATTGGTAGGCACTAATAATTCGGTATAATTCATTCGTACGATCAAAGAGTCTCCTGCTTGTACATTGGCCAGACTCATTTGAAATACATTAGGCTTTTCTTGCTCCAGTAAGGAGGCTGTTAAGCCAGAAGAATCCGCTTGTTCGAACACCTCTTCTGCTTCTTCTTTTCTCATGATCACCGCTTGGATAGTATCCTCATCGAGTATCATTTGCATCGCATAAATGGCAGCATTGGTAGACATGGGAAAAACATAGTTGGCATCCACTATGGAATCACCAGAATTGTAGTAAGTTTGCTCCACCACTACATTAGCTATTACACCACTTACAGTGGCGCTTACATCCGTAGATAGGAGTGAAAAATTCACCCCTGTAGTATCTGCACAGGATATGCTAAAATAGGGGCTTTCTGTCACATCATCCTCTTGAGCAAAGGCGATGATGGACGATAAAAAAAGGACTAAACAGCTTATAAAAAGACTGTTTATCAGGCTTTGTACTTTTTGGGATTTCATGATAATTTGTTTGTAATTTTAAAATAAGATTAAAAATAGGTCAAAAAATAAACATGTTTAGTTTCTATAATTAAGCATACGAAATAAGTAGACAAAATGGTTGCCTCTCATTTTTAAAAATATTATCTACAAAAATGAATATTACAAGAGTATGACAAAACTTTAGTTGATATTTCCTGCTAAAAAATGAATTCATTTAAAAGGATCACTATATTTCTCCTCTGTAAGTATTTCTTCATCCGTCAATGTATGAAGGAAAGCAACTAAAGCTTCTTTTTCATCTTGAGTCAATTCTAAACGCAAGACTTCTGCATCTCCTTCTACCCCATCATCCAATGTTTTTAACCTAAAATGTAAATTAGGGTGATCGGCTACACTATCGCTATAATGATTGACAACATCCATTAAAGTTTCAAATCTACCATCATGCATATAAGGAGCAGTATTAGCAATATTTCTTAAACTGGGTACTTTGAATAAGGCATTGTGATCTGAATTCCCTGTTATTTCACCTTTGCCATTGTCACTATAATCAAGAGAAAGTCCATTGTTTTTAGCCTCATCATTGACATGCTGAGGGGTACCATGACAATATAAACAAGTGGCGCCTTTTCGCCCTCTATAATAAATATCCAATCCAATATTTTCCTGTTCAGTAAAGTTAGGGAAATTTGGCATTTGCTCTTCATCTTCAGGAAAACCAGCAGCAGCAAAACCCACATCAAACTTAGAGTTAACTGCAACAATTGAGCGAACAAATTGAGAAAGTGCTTGGGCAATTCGATAAGTAGTTACTTCAGAACTTCCAAATGCCTTTTCAAATAATACCTGATAATAATCTAAGTCCTGAAGTTTAACTTCCAATGCATCTAACTCCATTCCCATTTCAATATGATCTTTTATGGGAATCAGTACTTGCTCTTCTAATGTTGCCGCTCTTTCATCCCAAAAAAACCTTCCATTTTCATAGAATTTACTATTAATTAAAGTCATTGAATTTCGTCGAGTAGTTTCACCATTTAACCCAATACTAAATTGATTATTGTCCGAAAAAGCAGCGCTTTGCTCATGACAGGATGCACATGAAATAGTATTATTGACTGATAAATTATTATCATAAAACAACACCCTTCCAAGCGTAGCACCAGCATCAGTTATAGGATTCTCGTCAGGTGTATTATCTGATTCATTCGCTTCATTAGAATTATAATGCTCTGGCAAGGCAGGATTAGCATAATTGAATAGCTGAGCTGGAAGATTCAGTACTTCATTTAGTATATCAAAATCAGATTCAGAATAATTGATAATTTCCGAAAACTCATCTCCTTCATCATCACAAGAGAAAAATAGCACTATTGATAAAAGGCAGGCGAGTATTAATAATTGCTTTGTCATGTGATCAGTTTATTTCATTCAATTATTATAAGTAGCTAAAGTTAATTATTTCAGCAGTTCTGATGGCCTCTTTTTAGCTCATCAAGAATGCACGAATAATTACCATCAACAACTTAGTGACAAAACAAATTGATCAATCCCCTATGCACAATGTCATGGAAATAATAAAAAATCAACCAACACTCTGGGCGTAGCCTCTGACTACGACCTTAAATTGCTCAACTCAAGAGGCGTAGTCAGAGTTTTCGATTTCCCATTTTAATAGATTCTTATTTCACTTTAGAGATAGGCAATTAAATTTATTTTGGCGCATCCGCCTACGCTCGTAAAAACAAAGTCTACAGCAGGAGTAAAAATAATTCGTAATTTAATTTCATGGCTCCAACTAAGAGCGTAGGCGTCGGGCTATCCGTTCTTATGTGGCTATGCTGCTCCTATTACGCTAAGACACACTTGTCTCTTATTGGAGCCTGCGTGAGTCCTGTAGAAGACGCATTGCAATGCGTCTCTACATTAGTCGCTGCATAAACGCCACATACCACTTCTATCCCTATGCGTTTTTAATATTGGGTATTGGATAAAGAATGTTGAAAAAAATTACAGATTTTTTCTATATCGTTTAACCATATCTTCTTGGCTTTCGAAAGGATTGTCTGTATTAAGTTGTTCATTTAACATCCTTCCCATAGTTGGGAATCCAGGTCTTTCTACTCGATACATCTCACTCCAAAGCTTGGATCTCATAAATGCTTTAGCACAATGTAAAAACATTTCATTAATAGTGATCACAATGCAGCTTTTCGGAGGGTTCTTTTCTTCTTGAAATAGTTTCATATATCCTTCATCGGTTGAGATGACCACGCTTCCATTGATTCTTAGGGTTTCATCTATTCCAGGAATGAAGAAAAGGCAGCCTACACTCCCTGTTTCGACTATATTCACCAGACTATCCACTCGATTATTTCCTTTAGCATCTGGAACCAATAAAGTCCGATCATCCAAAATTTTCACAAATCCAGGTTCTCCTCCCCTCGGTGAAGCATCCGATCGACCGTTTTTATCAAAGGTACTCATCACAAAAAATGGGGAGTGCAAAATGAAGTTCTTAGAATGCTTTTCTAATTCTTCTAATACCTTGATCTTAGCTCGCCCTTTCGGCCAGCCATATAGTTCTCGTAATTGTTCTTC
>JAHDDN010000422.1 GCA_020629335.1 Chitinophagales bacterium
CAAACAATTTCAAATATCAAGATTTATTTTTTTCATTACTGTTTCTAATAATTTAGTTCTAGTTAAATGGCATTTCTTATACTTTTTACCACTTCCACAAAAACAGACATCATTACGACCTCTTTTAGTCCTCATATCCATAAGAAACTGTCTTATCTTACTTCTATCCATAGTATTGAATTCTTCTTCTAATGCTTGCCAGACTCCTTCTCCATGATGAGCATATTCACCATTTTTATACTCGCCAAATTCTTGTCTATATAATTGATTCGCATAAAAAGGCCTTACATATTTTAAGATAAAATCCAATAAAGAAATCCCTGATTTAGCAACTTCTTCTTTTTCGATTATACTACAAACACAACACTCACCAGTATTGGGAGATATATGCCAATCATTTTCCCAAGGAAATATTTTAGATTCATCCAGTAATACAGGGAACTCCTTTGGATAGCTATGATGGAAATATACAGATGCACGAAAGGTTCCCCAATGGTTCCCTTCGTTATCGGAAATTTCAAAGTCATCTGTTATCTTATAGGGGTATATTTTTCCTTTACTATACTCATATTCCATAAATGGAAATTCGTTTTGAACCATTTTTAGGTCTCTAGTAAATTGTTTTTTTTCCATCATAATATGGCTTATTATCTCCTACAATAGCACCAAGAGCTTCTTTACTACCCGTAGATACAGGTTTAGGTTCAAGTGGATATCTCTTGCCTAAATGCTTCTTCCATAGCTTAGTCGCTTCATGTTTGGAATTCTCATCTATAGCTTTCTTAGCATCATCAATTAAGCTTGTCAATGCATTCATAAAGTTTGTCTTGAAGGTGCTATCGTATCTTTCCAAAAGATCATCATTTGGCGTTGCTGGTATGATGCATTCCCATTCTTCATTAAGACCATTATATATCTCAAGTAATGTGTAATAAAGAGCTTTATCATCTCTATCTTCTGCTTCTTCAAAATGCTTACATGCCAAAACAGTTAATGTCAAACCATTTGGCATTTTATGGTTTTTAGATACTTGATCAGCCCAGCCTTTTAGATACCTGATCAATCTTCTCAACTGATATCCTTTAGTAGCTACCTCGTCATCAAGCCAGTCAGTAAATTCTTGTGGATCACTTTCTTCCAGATCACTATTTTTTACCACCAATAAAGGATGATCCATATCCTCAGTTTTATAATATACTGGATAGTCAATATGGTATGGCCCTAATCTACTTGGTTTATAGAAATTTCGTACACATCTTGATTTATGAGCAGGAGTAGTACTTGTACTCCCTGTTAGAGCTTCTACAATCCATTTTTGTAAGGTTGTTCCAGTCACAGAATTCTCTGGATTTCGATCTACATATATGCCGTCATCTTGATCACAATCTTCAGCTCTTGTGCGAATATTTAAGTGACTCTTGTGACTACCTTGTATCCAAAAACTTATAGGATATTCAGGGTGATTTTCTACAAACCATTTTTCGATCCTTTTTCTAGATTTTTTCCGAGAGGTAATCATCGTGTCTCTTTTTGATTTAGGGATTCTTAACTCTTCATTATACTCATGAAACTGCTTATTAGTGTCTGCCATTGTTTAAAATTTATAAGTTTTGGGATTATTAAAAAAATGTTCTATCTCATGCCATTTTGAACTTGTATAGTCATCTCCTACATCCTGTCCGTATGTAGTTAAAGTTTGGATAGCCTTAGTAGAAGTGTTATCCATTTCGATATATTTCAATTGATTAGTTGATAATGGAGGTGGGGATAATCTGTAGTAAAACCCACCACCAAGAGTTACAAGCTTTTTGACTTGATACCCTGTAATGTAATCTGAGCCTATCATAGCTGCCCCTATAAGTTTATGCTTCCACCTCAAAAACGATCTTTTTGTAGATATGAAAGGCTTTTCACCTATAGGCTGTGATGGTAATCCAATGGATAAAAATGAGATATTGTCATACAGTATATCTGGATGCACATTCTCTTTATCTATGCCTATGAAGTGATCCATAGCTTCTGTATAGGCAATCATACTTGGATTATTATTGAAAATGCCACCATCAACATACTGATCTCCTTCAATAGCAACAGCTGGTAGGTAAGTAGGAGCTGCAGATGTTGCCAACCCAACCTCCATCATAGTAAATCGTCCATCTCTATGATAGTGGCCAAATGGCTTTTTAAATACAGAAGGCCTACCCTTAGTAATATTAAATGAAGGGATACACATCAAATGGTTAGCATCGTTCATCGTCTGATAGTCTCCAAGCAACTCTTTTAAAGCTGCCTTCAATTTATCATTGTCGTACTTTGTACCAAGACATACCTGAGAAAACAATCGCCATTTTCTCATCATCCAATTTTCATAAGGAAAGATTAAAGGGCCATGTTCTTTATAGAAGCGAGCTATTTCTTTACAAGGTATCCCTCTAGTGATACCCAATGCTAACAGACCTCCAGTAGATGTACCACAAATCATATCAAAATATTCGCCGATTGGCTTTCCTGTCTTCTCCTCTATCTGAGCTAATAGTTTAGCTGCATAGAGTCCTTTAATTCCACCACCATCAAGAGACAGTATCTTAAAGTTAGTAGATTTTATTATCTTGTGTTCAGTTCGATCTAAGAGCAGTGAATCAAGATTGTTTTCTGCAAGTTTATGCGTCATAATATAAAAATTTGAGATTCTATATTATGTAGCTCCTTTACAGAATATTTTTTGCCACTCTATGGCAAAAAAAAACATTTTTAGAGCTATTATGAAAAAAGAAAGGAAATATGCAACACATATAGAGATAGAAAGTCGCCTTAAAGAATTAAATATTTCGAAGCTTTTAAAAAAGCTTGAAAATTTCGCAAAGTTCAATTTGTATGATCATCATGAGAATAGAGCTTTTGATGTTGTTAATCAGGCATTTGATAAGCTATTAACTCAAGAAAGAAAGTGGTATAATGGAGATTCTATCGAAAAAACCTTATTTGGTGCAGTAAGAAGTTTATGCAATAATGAAAACAAAAAACTTGCGAGAAAATGGAAAACTGATGTAGTTGAAATAGAAATTGAAGATATCTGTGACACTATTGTCCTTGACCAGTTAGAGGAATTAAAAATCAAAGAATTAAAACAAATAGCAATCCAAACGTTACAGGATCACGATCCACCACCAGATTATTTAGAAGAACTTATTTTTGAATGTTGGATTGAAGGGCTAACTAAACAACAAGAAATTACTGAATATTTAGAAAAGGATATTGTTGAAATAAGAAAAGGAGTAAAAAGACTAAAAAGAAAATTAGGTTCCATTCAGGATAAATTTTTAAAAATGGGTTATGAAAAAAAATAAAATATGGGAATCAATTGAAGAAGGTCTCTTAGATTACTATTTATCAATAGACTATTCCTTGCCAATAAATGAAGCCGTATCTGAAGAAGTATCTTCATATGGAACTGGTAATGATAAATATAAAAAGTTGGCTAAAAGAATTCTATTTAAGGCTAAAATAGCTACAAAAAAATCTATACAAACCAAAGTTATATCAATCAGTGAGGCATCAGGGAAATTAACTGCATTAGATAAGGAGTTAGAAGGAAATGTATTTCCAATTTTCAAAAAACATATTGAAAAGTATGGATTAGCAGCAAATTATAGAAACTTTGATTCTATCACTAAGGAAGAAATGATAAATATATTAAAGCAATTGAATTTAACATTTTTATTTGATGAGATAGAATCTAAATTAAAGGATGAATAAAGGAAAAGCAACAGCGATTAAGTTAAGAAAAGAAATTGGAATGGAAGATCCGACTGATTTCTCTTTAGAAGATGTTATTGTTGCACATGGCGGCTACCTGCAGTTTAGGCCAATGGGAAGTGTTGATGGTAGAATCGTGTATGGAAAACAAATATCATCTATTTTTATCAATTCAGAAATTAAGTATGAAGGAAGAAAAAGATTTGCTTTAGCACATGAACTGGGTCACCTATTAATGCACAAAGGAATTCGTGTTCACGATGACAAATTGGATTCAGAATGGTTTTTGAGTACTTCGTCAAATCTTAAAAATGGAGAACAAGAATGGGAGGCAAATCAGTTTGCAACTGAGTATTTGATGCCTATGGATTTGTTTTGTTATGAGGCAAATAAATCTTTCGGACCAGAGCTTATTCATATATTAGCTGATCGTTTCATGACGAGTTTGACTTCTGTAGCATATAGGTATTTGGATTCAGGCTTACACCCAATTGCTATATTTCATATATTTGAAGGTAAAGTTAAGTTTTGGAAAAAATCTTCTGATTTAAAGGTATATATTAAAAATCTAACAAAGTTATCTCCACCTGATGATTCTGTTGCAATGGAGTATATTGTAGAGAATTATGAACCTATTTACAAGAGAGCAGAGTTAAAGCAGTCAATTAGCAAATCTACTTGGTTTGAACTTAATAATAGTGAAGAAGACACTGAATTCTTTGAATATTGCATAGTGACTAAATCATATAAAAACATCCTAAGCATTATTTGGGAAGCATAATTACTTACCAATTTAGAACTCCTTTAATCTCAAAATGCCCCGCATTTCACAATACTAAATATGATTGCGCCACATAGTGGAAAAAATCATACTCAGCCCCCTTCAGCTAAAGCCTCAAGCCATTAGAGGAAATGCAATTTTAGGCCGATGCTTTTTGCCTGCCTTGCGTAGGATATTACTTCTTTTCAAGCATTCTCTATCAAGTGGTTCTTTCACTTCGTTCAGAAGGACAGCTCTTTTAGCAATGAGCAATTAGTATTGTGCAATGGCAAGAATCACAAACGAGACGCTTGCGATAGAGAGTGCAATGGCAAAAGCTTGCGACAGATGTAGGTAATAACAAATTAAAAAGAAAAAATCCCGTAGGGACGTTGCATTGCAACGTCCTACAACTACAACGCCCTTTTAAGGTATTTCCAATGGCAAGAATCACAAGCGGGCGCTTGTGACAGAGGGGGGTGTTCAGTCAATCAACTGA
>JAHDDN010000423.1 GCA_020629335.1 Chitinophagales bacterium
CTTGTTTTTCTATAGATAATAGTTTATCGTACACCAAGAAGAAAGGTTCTATATATACATCACTCAGCATCACATCTTGCTCGCCTAATGCGGGCATTTGATACCATGCTTTTAGTTCATTTTGGTATTTTCTTCTGGCATTAGCTCTTGCCCAATCCTTGTTGATAGGATTATTACACCAATCAAGCAACTTATCATATTTATCTTTGGAAGAAGTCAATTCCTCATAAAAGGACGCTAAAAAGTAATCTGAAAAATCGGCTATGATCATTTTTTGCTGTTCCTTGGAAATCTGAAATTGATCAAGCCAATTGCCATAACAATCTTTAAAATCTATCAATAAAGGCATCGCTGTTGGGTTAGTCAGATTCGCACATTTAAAGATGTATTCATTCTTATCTAATTCCCCAAATACTTCAAAAACTAGTGCTTGATTATTGTAGGTAGGTATTTTATCATCCAGATTTACATGCTTGATTTTATTTTTTAATTGAGCCCTAATTGCATTCATTAAGCTATGAGTGATCAGATTGAAGGCTTGTTTTTCTTTTGGAGTAGACACGTCAATTACTTTAGCTCCAGCAGCAACGGTTCCACCACTTATTGTCTCTTTAGGTATATCTAAAAAGCCACGTATAGCAGCTACAGGAATTGCTTCCCATTTTATATTAATTTTTGAAGCTTCATTGCTAATATTGATCTCTTGGGGATTATTCACTTCGCTCATGAGTATATTTTTTATAATACACTCCCAATATAAGAGATAGGATTATTTATACCAGCATTTTTCATATAATAATTTTGTCTTTTATTGGGCAGGTGGGATGTATTACCTCAAGCTTGCGGATTGGAAGGTATTACCACGAAGTATCAAAGCTAAAACTTGCGAATCTAAGAACTACTGCTTATGGCATTCGTTTTTACGTATGCTTGGGAATCGGTTTTATTAGCAAAGAGAAGATTTAAGCTTCGTGTGGAAGTTTATGTATTCCTTGAATTTGGGGGGATAGATCCCTGTATGCCTACGGCATTCGGGATGACAGTTTTTTTGAGATTTTGATCAGTTAAAACCTTCCAACTTTACAACCTTCAAACGTTAACCAAGCTTATTCAAACTCAATCGTCCCCGGCGGCTTGGAAGTAATATCATAAAATACCCGATTCACATTCGGCACTTCATTCACGATGCGATTGGAAATATCGGCCATGACTTCGTAAGGAATTTTTGCCCAATCTGCTGTCATGCCATCTAAGCTGGTCACTGCACGCAATGCTATGGCGTAAGAGTAGGTACGCTCATCGCCCATCACTCCCACACTGCGCATTCCTGTAAAGGCAGCAAAATATTGCCAAATTTCTTTGTCTAAACCTGCTTTAGCGATTTCATCTCTATAAATATAATCGGCTTCTCTAACCATCTCTAAGCGCTCCTCTGTCACTTCACCGATGATACGAATGGCTAATCCTGGGCCTGGGAAAGGCTGGCGATCTACTATCAAATCTGGTAAACCTATGGCACGCCCCACAGCTCTTACTTCATCCTTAAATAAATCTCTGAGCGGCTCTATAATTTCTTTAAAGTCTACATGATCGGGAAGACCTCCCACATTATGATGGCTCTTAATGACGGCGGCATTTTGAGTACCGCTCTCAATCACATCTGGATAAATCGTACCTTGTACTAAATAATCGGTACCACCTAATTTCTTGGATTCTTCTTCAAATACTCGGATAAACTCCTCCCCTATGATCTTGCGCTTTTGCTCTGGATCTGTCACCCCTGCTAAGCGACTCAAAAAACGATCTTGGCAATTCACACGAATGACATTCAAATCAAATTGCTCCTTGAAAACTTGCTCTACTTCGTCTCCTTCATTCTTGCGCAATAAACCATGATCTACAAATATACAAGTCAACTGCTTACCTACGGCTTGGTGAATCATAAAGGCGGCTACGGAAGAATCTACTCCACCAGACAAGCCACAAAGGACTTTTTTATCGCCTATTTTTTCTTTGAGTTGCGCAATGCTTTCTTGGGCAAAATCACTCATCACCCAATCACCTTTACAATCGCATATTTTGTATAAGAAATTTTCTATTATTTGAGTACCTTGAGGGGTATGGACGACCTCTGGATGAAATTGCACTCCGTAAATTTTTTGCGTATCATTCGCAATGGCTGCAATCGGGCAAGTATCGGTCTCAGCAATAACTTGAAAACTATCAGGCACTTCGCTTACATGATAAGTATGGCTCATCCAGCAACTCGTATCACTATCCACCCCTGCGAAAAGAGGGTGTTCATTTTGCACTTTTAACCCCTTGCGTCCATATTCTCGATGGGCGGCTTTTTCTACCTTTCCTCCCATCAAATGACCAATCAATTGAGAACCATAGCAAATCCCCAAAACAGGAATGCCCAACTCCAAAATGGCTTTTTCTACGATGGGCGCATTTTCTTCAGAAACGACACTCGGGCCACCCGTAAAAATAATTCCTTTGGGGTTTTTCGAACGAATCGTTTCCATATCCGTATCAAAAGGCAATACTTCACAATATACATTGGCTTCTCTAACACGACGAGCAATTAATTGCTTGTATTGTGCACCAAAATCTAATACAATTACCAACTCATTTTTCATGCCGCAAAGGTACGGAAATTATTGAACTTTAAACCTACGCACTTCCCCCCAATCACCCTCCGTAGTATTATTAAACCCACGAGTTCTCCAGAAATAAAATTGTTGCACCTCACCAAAACCAGATACATAACGTAAGGTATCTTCTATATCATCCCGATCATATCGTAAATTAAAAAAGCTTGCATCTGTCGCTACTTGCAAATGATAATGAGTCGCTAACTCTGAACTAAACCAATTAAAACGCTGCTCATCACCATACAACACATCTTCATCATATGGACGAATCAAAATAGGTGGTTCAGGAGCTGGAAAACAATTCATCGCAATTGAATAATTGACCGCAAATGGAATAAAAGCCGACCACTCACTTTCACCATAATTATTCCCACTTAATACTCGAATGAAATAAGAACCATTATCCTCCATATCATAAGTAACAAAGTTATCTTCCTCCACAAATAACCTAGTGATTTCACTAGCTATAGTATTGGTCGTATCACTCACTATCTGTACTCGATAATATAATGCTCCCTCTATAGGCTCCCAATTCATTTCCACACAATTACCAAACTGCATACCAACTGTAGGTAACTTGACATAACTTTTCGGTGGCGCTTCACGCAGTACCTTAATCGGTTCCTCCTCTTTTTTACAAGCAAAAAGAATCAATAACATCAATAAGGGAAAAATCAATTTTTTCATAAGATTCAATTTAAATTTAGCAAGCAATACAAGCAGCCTCAAAGTGAGCAAAGCGAACGGTCTGATAGCGAACGAAGTGAGCAGTCTGACATCTCTCAGTGAGCAAAGCGAACGGTCTGACAGCGAACGAAGTGAGCGGTCTAAAAAACTATCGACTATGGACCATCGACTAATAAACCCGCAAGCAAAGCGAGCGACCTACATCCTCTCTGGCACAGGTATCCCCAACAACTCCAATCCTTTCTTCAACACCACAGACACCGCCTTAGACAATCCCAATCTTGCTTGCTTCACATCCGCCTCCGCATCCTTCACCGAATGCGCATTCCAAAAACTATTATAAGCCTTTGAAAGCTCAAACAAATAAGTCGTCATCATATTAGGACGGTATTGCTCCACCGCTCCCAAAACGACATTATTAAAATCCGCTAACTTAAGTAATAAGGCAATCTCCTTTTCCTCTTTCAATGCAGACCAATCTACTGCCGCACTTTCATCATACGCCAATTTCTGACAAAGCGAATTAATACGCACATATGCATACTGCAAATAAGGACCTGAATCACCATCCATCTTTAACCACTCTTTCATATCAAAGACGATCTTTTTATTAGGGTCCATCTTCAACATACCGTACTTAATCGCCCCCTTCGCTACAATATTCGCCACCTTATCAATCTCCGCCATCTCCCACTCGCCTTCATAACGATCCATTAATTCTTTCTTGGTGATTTCCTCCATCTGATTAATCAGATCAAACAAAGGCACTATTGTACCTTTACGAGATGACATCGCTCCCTCTGGCAACTCTACATAATTATACTTCAAATGATAGCACTTATCGGCATTTTCATAGCCCATATGCTTCAAGACACTAAACACCTGCTTAAAATGATGTTCCTGTCTCATATCTACCACATAAATATTCTTTTCTACATCATAATCCTCAAACTTTCTTCTGGCTAACTCCAAATCCTTAGTCGCATAAAGGCCATTGCCATCTGATTTAATCAGCACACAAAAACCCAAATCCTCCTCACTCAAATCAATGCCAATCACCCCTTGAGATTCTACGAGTAAACCTTTCTCATAATACTCCTTTGCCAATTTCAAAGAAGAAGAATCCACTTCTGATTCCCAATACCAATGATCAAATTGTACATCCGCCCAATCATAAGCTTCCTTCATCAACTTAATCGACCATTCCCTCGTCTCTTTCCATAGATCAAAATACTTTCCCTCTTGCTGCTCCAACTGTCGCAAAATCTCCGACAACTTCGCCTTATTATCTTCAAATTTATCAGTATCTTTCTCTTCCTCTAATAAATTATTGGCCGCAGAATACATCTTACCTAACCACTCCCCTTTCTTCGTCTCAGGTACAGGCTCTGTATTTTTATATTGCATATACCACAAGCACTTCGCCACATGCGTTCCCACATCACCAGGGAAAGTACTACTAATCACCTCAAAACCAGCATAACGATGCAATTTGACCACCGCATCTCCCAGACACAAATTCCTCATATGCCCAACATGCAATTCCTTATGCGTATTCGGTTGCGAATACTCCACCATCGTCTTAGGCGCATTCTTCACTAATTCCTGATTAAAATACTCCCCACTAATCATTTCTGAAACTACATTTTTACCCAAAAAC
>JAHDDN010000013.1 GCA_020629335.1 Chitinophagales bacterium
TTCAGTTCATCAGTTTACCAGTTATTCAGTTCATCAGTTTACCAGTTATTCAGTTCATCAGTTTACCAGTTATTCAGTTCATCAGTTTACCAGTTATTCAGTTCATCAGTTCATATTTTCATAATTCATAGTTAATTCGGGGCTTCCCGCTGCGCTTTGTATGGGCGAAGTGCGTAGCACAAGCCAACATATTTATCATTCATCATTATGCATTACTCATTGCAAGCGAAGCGCAGCGATTTGGGGCTTCCCGTGCGTATCGTACACGCAAATACATAGCACGAGCCATTCATAGTTCATCATTACACATTATGCATTCGCCGAAGGCGCACGGTCGGGCTGTCCGTTCTTATGTGCCTATGTGTCTGCTACTTCACTAAGGCTCTCTTGTCTGCCCTTCGGGCCAGCCTGCGTGAGCCTAAGTTTCGTAAGCAGCCCCATAACGCCACATACCACTCCCATCCCTAAGCCATTTTTATAGCTAAAATCTATTAAGTATAAGATTTTCATAGAGTTAAAAAACGGAGATTATTCTTATGTTAAGATTTTATAAATAAAATTTATTAAAAAGTTAGTAATTATTATGTTTTATGCGTATTTTTAAGTTAAAATTATTTTTAATACATCTTTTAAAGAATTATAAGTTTTTACCTTAATGTTTGATATCTAACTAGAACCAACATTATTTTTCAAACACAAACAAACACATTGCTTTATGAGAAAACACGTACTTTTAATTATCCTTAGTTGCTTCTGCCTCCTAAGTTATGGCCAATCTGGTACCATGACAGGCACGGGCGGCGATATTCCAGGTGGAGGGGCCACCTCGGGTGCAACACCCACATCTACTATTGACCCCAATTCATTTACCTGTGCAGATGGTACCGTTTTTTGTGCCTCAGCAGCTAGCTTAATAGTCGGCACAGATGTAGATATTACATCTGTAACGATTACTCAAATCGAACATACTTGGGGATCCGACTTAGACTTCACCTTAACAGCGGGTGCAAATGCACCCTGTGATTTGAGTTTAGGCAATGGTGGCTCTGGTGGTCTAGATGTAGTAACAGACTTGGTCTTTTCAGATACAGCCACTAGTCCCGCTACGACTTTCGATACCACACAACCTATGACACCAGAAGGCTGTACCTTGGCAGCCTTATTTGCAGGAGTTGATCTATGTGCTGATGCGATAGCTTTAGACATCTTTGATAATGCAGGTGGTGATTCAGGATCTTATGCTGGATGGGAAATCGCTTTTGATTTCTTAGATCCAGCTGCCTTTGATGCGGTATGTGCACCGCCACCGCCAGTTGCTGCATCAGGTGATATGACGGCTTGTGCAGGAGGCGATATTCCAGGTGGTGGTGCCACCTCTGGGGCAACACCAACTTGCACACTTGATCCTAACTCTTTTACCTGTGCAGATGGTACCGTTTTTTGTGCCTCGGCAACTAGCTTGATTGTCGGTACAGATGTAGATATTACGTCTGTAACGATTACTCAAATCGAACATACTTGGGGATCCGACTTAGACTTCACCTTAACAGCGGGTGCAAATGCACCCTGTGATTTGAGTTTAGGCAATGGTGGCTCTGGTGGTCTAGATGTAGTAACAGACTTGGTCTTTTCAGATACAGCCACTAGTCCCGCTACGACTTTCGATACCACACAACCTATGACACCAGAAGGCTGTACCTTGGCAGCCTTATTTGCAGGAGTTGATCTATGTGCTGATGCGATAGCTTTAGACATCTTTGATAATGCAGGTGGTGATTCAGGATCTTATGCTGGATGGGGACTTAGCTTTGATTTTATTGATCCAGCTGCCTATGATGCCGTTTGTAATCCAGTTATCAGCGATTGTGATCCTACTGTTGTTGGCCTTGAAATTTGTCAAGGAGATGATGCTAGTGCTGGTATTACCGCCGATTGTGGGGGAGATATAGTCGATCCAGTATTTACTGCAAGTCCAGCTGGAGGCGGTGATGGAACAGCCACTTTTGATGGTACTTCTTGGACCTTAGTATCTTCAGATAATGGAACTGCAGATGATACAGAAATCTGTTTTACAGCGGCTGAAGATTTGTCCTGTGGCTTCGATTGGAATTATAATACAATAGACTCAGATGCGTTTTGGGATCCATTATTATATAGTGTCAATGGTGCAGAAACGACGGTTTTTGATCCTTTTGGCTTAACTGCTGGCAGTGGCACCATCAATGTTAGTTTAGCAGCAGGCGACCAATTCTGTATCATCCAAAGATCATTTGATGGCGTCTTTGGAGCCGCTACTACTGTGACAATGGGAAGTTGTTTTACAGCTCTATTAACTTGGTATGATTCAGTTGGTGGTACTGTGCAAGGCACAGGTTCTCCACTTGACCCAACAGGCTTAACAGCAGAAGAAGGCCCATTTGATCCTAATGTAGCAGGTACTTACACTTTCTACGCAGAATGCCAAACGGCAGATGGCTGTATTAGTGAGCCTACTCCCGTACAAATTATCGTCAATCCAAATCCTACAGAACCAATAGCCCCACTTGGCTTAGATGTTTGTCAGGGAGATGATGTGAGTGCAGGTATTTCAGCTACTTGTGCAGTTGGAACCCTTGCTTGGTTTGATGCCGCAGATGGCACAGAACAAGGTACTGGAGCAGGCTTTGATCCAACAGGATCAACAGCCAATGAAGGGGCATTTGATGCGAATATTGCTGGTACTTATACCTACTTTGCATATTGTGTAAGTGGTCCAGGTTGTTTGAGTGAACCAATCACAGTAAGTGTATTAGTAAGACCTCAACCAGATGATCCAGTAGCAACAGGTCTAGAAGTGTGTTTGGGAGACGATACTTCTGCCGGTATTTCTGCTGAGTGTCTAGGAACTTACTCTCAATCTATACCAGAAGCCGACTGGACAGTAAGTACTGTTGGTGATGGTAGTGCTACTTATGATCCTGCTACGGATAGTTGGACATTGGTTTCAACAAATGCTGGTGGAGGAGGAGATGTTTCTATCTGCTTTACAGCCACCGCTACTTATGATTGTTCCTTCGATTGGGATTATTCAACTGCTGATGGCTCTGCTTTTTGGGATCCATTATTGTATAGCGTCAATGGTGCGCAAACAACGATATTTGATGCAGGGACAGTTGGAAGTGGCACCATCAATGTCAGTTTGAATTCAGGAGATGTTTTTTGTATCATTCAAAGTTCTTTTGATGGTATATTCGGCGCAGCTACTACTATTACTATGGGAGATTGTGAATTACCTCCTACCTTAAACTGGTATGATACACCTGGAGGCACTTTACAAGGCACTGGCAGCCCATTAGTATTAGCAGGTACAACAGCAGAAGAAGGTGCTTTTGATGAAACAGTACCAGGTACTTATACCTACTATGCAGTATGTGATTTAGGCAATGGTTGCCCAAGTGATCCAGTACCAGTGGTAGTACAAATCAATGAGCCTCCAGTCATCACTTGTGGTGCATCAGGCCAACAAGGTAACTTAGGGAACTCACTTCCATTCTGGTATAATACTTATGGCATCTCTATAGAAGGAGGGACTCCTCCTTATACAGTTGATGTAGAAAAAGAAGGCTATGTAAACTGGGCACTTCAATATAATGGTACTGGAGCCGATCTTTCTATCAATTATAGCGATAATGCAGAATGGTGTGTTTCTATCACAGATGCTAACGGCTGTACAACTGTCGGTCAATCAGGGCAATTCAACTGCTGCAATGATGATGGTAGTGCTGGTGGTGAACCATCTATTCCTGGAGCAAATGGCGATGTCTTAGATATCGACGATGTAGCTATTAATGGCGAATCTGGTACAAATGCATCAGATGGAGCGATAGATATTACGCTTGCAGGCTGTACTGGTGGAGCAACATACGAATGGTCAGGTCCAAATGGATTTACTGCCGCTACAGAAGATGTAATGGGCCTTGAAGCAGGCTTATATAACGTAACTGTGACTTGTGATGGAGAAACGACTCTTGGTTGGTATTGGGTACCATTAGATCGTAATGGCGGTAGATTAAAAGTAGGAGACAGCACTCCACTAGGAATCACGACCTATCCAAATCCAATGATAGACAACACGACAGTAGAATTCACTGTAGAGAACAATGGTCCAGCGAGTGTTCAATTATTCTCCATTGACGGTAAGTTCATTAATGAATTATACAATCAATACACAGAGACAGGTAATGTATATTATATTGACCTAAAAGGAGGTGAATTAAATGCAGGGACTTATATTACTGTGATTATTGATGCCGAAGGCCAACGTGCCATGAATAGATTAGTCGTTTTGAAATAATATCGTTTTTTAGTTTTAGTAATGATGAAAGTGCTATCAAGTAATCATTACTTAGTTTAGAATGAATGGGGGCGTGCAATATCAATTAATTGCACGCCCTTTTTTTGAATTGTTAGATTTGTTTGCTTATACATGAATGAGTGGTTGTTCATATTTGTCAAATGCAGCTAATAAAGACATTTGTTCAGCTTTACTAATTAACCAGTATTCAAATAATTCTACGAAATGAATATTGGGCTTAATAGATTGATCAAAATTTTGTATAGAAATTAATGCTTTATTACAGGTAGATGCCAAGTCTTCATTGATTGGATTTTGCGTAAGTTTTCTAGCTACTTGAGTAAGGGCTAAATAATAATCATTATCAAATTCGTCTCTTCTTTTTAAATAATATAGCGCATCAAATTGAGAGCTTAATAAGCCAAATTCTTCGCTTTCAAATAAACATAAGCAATAAAATAGCTTACTAAAAAAATGAGATACCTTAAACTGATTCATGGTGAATTCTGTGACATAAGTATCATAGCTACTAATATAATTATCATACTTTCCTAAAGCAAAGGAAAGGTGCATATAGAGTTTGTAAAACCTATTTTTAGTGTACTCGTCAGTTGAGCTAAAATACTTTTCTAATTTAGAAAATTCATTTGATTGAATAAAATCATAGGCAGCAGTATATTGTTGTGCATATACGTGGTGGTGTAAAGTAATACTTAATTTAAGCTTAGTGAATAGATTGCTAATTGGTGGGCTGAACTGCTCGCTGAAACGCTTAGGTAATTGCTTAAAATCGGCTAACTTGGCACTCGCTTTTTCAATTTTCTTCTGTTTTGATAAAATCGTAATATAATCACTAAAATCAATGATATAATTGTCTAATTGTACCTCTAATTGTGAAGGATTTTCTTCGTACAATTGAAATATTAATTCATAGTAATGAATGCATTGATCGAATTCTTTTAAGGCTTCGTGGTAAATTACTTTTGTAGCATATAAATAGGACTTACTGTCAAAGCTTATCGCTAAAGATTCGTCTTTGAAAAAAGGGTCATTCTCTATAGACTTTAATGATTCTTTGGCTTGTTCTACATCTCTTAATTGTCCAGTGAGCAGTTTTTGACATATTTCTTTATATAGCAAATCACTATTCATGTGAGCTATTGAAATCTTTGAAGCCTTACGGATGTTAATTAGTGTTTCATTATAAAGATCGTAATCTACATTCTGTTCCTTGATTAGTATATTCAATCTTGCTAGATAAAATTTATGAATATAGCTAACCAAATTGTGTTTGACACTAACTTCTAAAGCTTTACTTGTGATTTTTAAGGCGAGTTTATACTGCTTTTTATTTGTCAAGATAAAAAGTTGCCCCCAATAGTTGTCAAGCGTCAAGAGAACGTGATTGTTGCGGTGATGTACACCGAGAAAATCAACGATTTGATTGATTAACTGATGTTTAACATAGTTGTAGTTTTTAGCAATTTTTGACTTCTGAATGCTAAGCTGAATTTGAGTCTCATCAAATTCCTTATGCTTTTTTATAATGTCAAAAAGGATCTCTATATTGCTTTTTGTTTTCCTTTTGGATTTATTAAGAAATATTTTGAAATATCGTTGCTCTGTAGCATCTAAAGATGCTACAAGTTGGTATAATTCTTCGTGAGTATTCATTAGTTACGGTTTAGCTTTTTTAGTGTAAGGGGCAAATGATCTATTGGAAAATAAGTACTGTAATAAGTTATATGTTATGCGAATACATGCTTGATAAATTAATATTGCATAAGGTACAAGTATTAAACACTCAAAAATAAGCAAAACATTCTCAAAAAAACGAATGAAAAGCAACAACATTTACAAGAAGAAAATTCTTTAAAAAACAAATGATTAAAAAATTCATGTAATAGTGTTTGTAATGGGTTTGAAGCTGTGATTTTGCAAAAATGGTCTTTGAAACCCAAATTTTATGGGAAAATTTACATGAAATTTATTTGATATAAAGCCTTTTCGAAAAGGCAAAAAAAAAGCCCCACATAAAATGTGGAGCTTTTTAGTTCGAAAGAATTGTTATTTTTATTCAACGATTTTACCGCCGTCTAACTCATCTTGCCATTTCTCTAACTCTTCCCATTTGCCTGCGGCAGCCATTTCAGCTTGCTTAGGCCAAGTTGTCGGATCATGCATTGTATATCTACTACCAGCTTCTTCTAAAACCTGCTTGATACGATCTACTT
The DNA here is from genome assembly GCA_020629335.1 of Chitinophagales bacterium. Next base: position 6,568 of record JAHDDN010000013.1, read on the forward strand.
CTGTAATAGCTAATTGAGAGAAGGTGAAAATCCCAGCATTATTTAATAATTCTGCGATTTTAGGACCAATACCTTCTACCTTCTTTAAATCATCAGCAATGCTTGAGAATAAAGAACTTGTTTCAGTTGTTTCTTCTGTACTTTCTGCATTTAATGAGTTACTTACATCAGCAGTTGTTTCTTCTACCACAGGAGTGGCAACTTCTTCAACTACTTCTTCTACCACAGGAGCGGCAACTTCTTCAACTATTTCCTCTACCACTGGTGGTGCAGAGACAATAGTTGCAGCAGGAGCTACAGCTGCATCAGAGAAAACTGCTTTGAAAGCAGGTTCGATTGTTTTTTTCTCGTTATTAGGTTTTGGAACAGAACCTCTAACTTCATTAACGATGCTTTTGAATGCTTCAGGGTGATTCATCGCTAAGTCTGCTAAGACTTTTCTGTTTAAATCAATTCCTTTAGCCTTCATTGCGCCCATGAATTGAGAGTAAGATAAACCCTCTAAACGAGCAGCGGCATTAATTCTCGTAATCCAAAGTCTTCTGAAATTACGTTTTTTGGTCTTTCTATCACGGTATGCGTATACAAGACCTTTTTCGACTGCATTCTTCGCAACTGTCCAGACGTTTTTTCTTCTACCAAAGTAACCTTTGGCAAGTTTCATCATCTTTTTACGACGTGTACGTGAAGCAACACTGTTTACCGAACGTGGCATGACAATTATTTTTAGTGATTATTAATAAGTATAAGATGCATGAATCTAACTTGATTTGTTAAGAAGACATACAAATAGCGAGCGGTTTTGAAAACCACTATTGTGCTTAAATCTCAATTTAAGCGGCACTAAAAAAACAATAAATTAAACTGGAAATTAAAAATGCTTTATTAAAGGTTAAGCATTTTCTTTAAACGTGGTAAGTCGCAATCACGTACTACTCCTGGCTGGTTAAGATGTCTCTTACGTTTCTTAGATTTCTTCGTAAGAATGTGACTCTTGTATGCAGAACGTCTCTTCAATTTACCACTACCTGTTAATTTAAATCGCTTTTTAGCTCCTGAATGTGTTTTTGCCTTTGGCATCTGATATAAATTTAATTAGAATTTAGCCTTTTTTCACGTAGAAAAGGAGGCCGATAGTGTACAATTCTAATGATTAAAATAAATTCTCTGGAAATAGTAAATGAATAATTGACTATTCCTTATTCAAGAATTAGTGCGCAAAGATAAGTTTATTTTTCGGTATGTCATACTAAAATTAGGAGTTTTTTGCGTTTAATAAGTAATTAATCTTTTTTATGGCGTCTTTAGTTTTTTGCGCAAGGGATGGGAGTGGTATGTGGCGGCCATGTGCTGACTTACGGAACTTAGTGATGCGCAGGCTCCAATAAGAGACAAGCAGCACTTAGTGAAGTAGGAAGTACATAGCCACATAATAGCGGACAGCCCGACCCTTCCTAATATTTTCATGCGAGGGTGGACACATAGATTAGCCCCCTACTGGCGCATGAAAATATTAGGAAGGGATGCGCCCAAATAAGCCCATATAATAGGCTTTTTAAGTGCTACCTTTTTTTTTGAGTTTACAAAGTGTATGCCTGTTTAAATGGCAAAAACTGATTCTGATTGCAAAGAAAGTGACATAATAGTCAAATTGCACCTTGAATGATAGGATTAATTACTATTTTGATGTCACTTTCATCATTACTATGAATGCCAAAGTAATAATTCAAACTAACCGTTAAGATGAATAAAATTGTGTTATTGATGCTAATGCTGTGTTTAAGCACTAGTGTGTGGGGACAGAAAATCAAGGAGTTTTCCACTGATCCCGCCGAGTTTATAAGCCAGTTGCAAGCTGAATTTACTGCTTCTAAGAAATCGAAAGCTATTGCAGCTCTGAATGAGTTTGTGTCTAATCAGCAGTCTGGAGCAGTATCAGATGCCCAAATAAAACAAATCAATAGTTTGTTTAATGAAATGCTCAGCAAACGCTATCGAATTTCACCTCATTTCGAAAATTATTTCAAAAGTGTGAATAGCTTAGTAGCAAAGGGCTGGATGAATAAATTTGATTCGTGGCATAAGTTAGTGGAAGCATTAATTAAAAGAGCCAAAAAAGGGGAGTTTAATGAATATAAGCACTTTCTGGAGTTTTCAACCAATTACTTTGCTACGAATCAGTTGACCAAGCAGGGAAATAAATCTTATGGCGTAGAGGGTGATTCTTTCAGTTTTCTATTGAATGGGGAAGAAATTGAAGTGCAATTTAAAGATATTGATCTCAAAGGTGCTTCTGCTAAGGATAGTTTGATGATTTACAAGACTTCAGCTACCTATTTCCCCTTAAAGTACCTATGGAAAGGGAATAAGGGGACGGTGACTTGGGAAAGAAATGGCTTAGATGCCAATCAAGTTTATGCCGAGCTAGATGCCTATGAATTTGATCTTAAGAAAGGAGAGTATAGCTGTAAAGAGGTTGTTTTTTATTATAAAGAAATATTTGATAAAGCATTAAAGGGAGACTTAAAAGATAAATTTAGTGCGCCAATGGCTGGTAAGTATATTTATCCGCAATTTGAGTCTTATGCTAATGATTTAGTCATTGATAAGTTAATCCCACAAATCTCCATGAAGGGCGGTTTTAAGCTTGAAGGAAGAGATATTCTGGGAGTTGGTACGAATGAGAAACCAGCTCGGATGACCTTCTCCACCCAAGATGGTAAGAAAGTTATGAATGCTTATTCGAATATTATCTCTATTAAAAATAATCAAGAGGTTAATTCAGCCAAGACCAAAACCTCCATTTATTTCGAAAATGACTCAATTTATCACCCTAACTTAGATCTTTTCTATGATGGAAATACGCAAAATTTAAGATTAGTAAGAGGGGAGAAGGCAAGTAGTAAGGCTTCTTATGTAGATTCTTATCATACGGTTGTATTAGATGTGGATGGTATCTACTGGAATTTGAATGAGCCTGTACTTAATTTTAAAATGGTACAAAGGGCCAATGTACAGCCTGTAAGAGTAGAGTCTTTTAATTACTATAACAAGGGAGTCGTCGAAAGCTATTTAGTTACTTCTGAATATAATCCTATCCAAAAATTAGCCAATTGGTTTGATAGCACCCGTGATCCTGTATTGTCTGCCGAAGATTTTGCCAGATACATTAAGGGACAATATACTGTAGAAAGCATCCGAACAGTCATCGTGGATTTAGTCGAAGATGGTTTCATCCTTTTTGATCCAGAAACGAATATGATTACGATTTTGGAAAAGGCGATTCACTATGATAATGCCATGAAGAAAAAGGTGGATTATGATAACATCCTCCTCAACTCTATGGCTAAGCAAGAAAATGCCCAATTAGACTTAGAAAATAATGAGCTTTTAGTGACAGGGGTGGAAAGAGTGATGTTAAGTGATTCGCAAAATGTCGTATTCTTCCCAGATCGAAAAATGCTCCGCCTATTGAAAGATAGAGATATGCTAATTGATGGCGGACTCTCTGCTGGTATGATTGATTTTGGTGGGAAAGATTTTGCCTTTAAATATCAGAACTTTAAGGTCGAAATGGACTCGACAGATAGAATGCAGCTTTATGTTCCTCCATTAGACGCAAAGAAAAGACATGACAATCCAAGTAAAATCATGCCTATCCGTACGATTATTGAAGATGTCACGGGCGTACTTTATGTAGACAAGCCTCATAATAAATCGGGTTTAGAAGATTATCCAGAGTATCCTATCTTCGATGCAACAGGTAATTCCTTTATCTATTACGATAGTAAAAAATTATACGAAGGAGCTTATAATAGACAAGAGTTTTATTTCCGACTCGATCCATTCAAATTAGAAGGTATTGATCGAGTAGAAGCCAGTCAATTAGTCTTCCCTGGTATCATGCACTATGGAGATATTTTCCCTGATCTCGAACAAACAGCCGTCCTGAAAGAAGATTTAACTATTGGATTCAGCGATGAGTTAACAGGTAAAAATACGCCTGCCTATAAGGCTACAGGTGTGTTCAATGGCTCGGTAGATTTAAGTATCTCAGAAGGCTTAAGGGGGAAGGGACAAATGGACTTTTTAAGTACTTCTGTTTATGCGCAAGATTTTGTATTCTTCCCAGATTCTATGAATACGGTTACGGATAGTGTTTCTATGGTACAGAAAAGTATTGATGGTATTTCTTTCCCTCAAATGAGAGCTAAAACAGTCAAATTACACTGGATTCCTTATGCTGATTCTATGCTACTCAAAATGATGGATACGCCATTTGATATGTACAATAGAGAAATGCGCTTTAAAGGAAATATGCTCGTTTCTTCTAAAGGCTTAAAAGGAAAAGGAAAATGTATCATTGAGCAAGGAACCATCATGGGTAGCGAGTTTACCTTCGAAGGAGATGCCTTTGAGGGGGCACAAACTTCCTTGACCATTAAAGCAACAGGAGGGAAGAAGAAAAACGCTCTGGAAGCAACAGGCTTTAGTACAGATGTCGATTGGTCAGCCAAAACGGCCGTCTTTGAAGCCGAATCTGATACTATTAATATAGAAATGCCACTGGCACAATTCCGATCCAATTCTTCCCGTATCGACTGGGATCTCGAAAAAGGAGAGGTGACTGTCTCTGCTGGTACAGGCAAGCTGCCTACCTTTACCTCTCTCAAAGAGGAGCAAAAAGGCCTCCAATTTGAAGCCGAAAAAGCCGTTTTAGACGTAGCAGAAAACACACTGAATATCGAAGGAGTAGGACGTATATTCGTAGGAGATGCGGGTATTACTCCCGAAAATCAATCTTTTGATATCCTTTCTGATGCGAAAATCAATCAATTAAAAAATGCCGAAATCGTAACGGATCTCGAAAATGAATACCACAAGATCAGTGGCGCTACAGTAGATATTACAAGCAGCGAATTCTTCTTTGGCTTTGGCGATTATAATTATACTAATGCAGTAGGTACCCAATTGATCAAAATGGATTCCCTTTATACACGTAACCGTTTTGAAGATATCGCCCAAGCTAATGAAGCCGCAAGATTGAAAAAAGAAGCCGAAAAAGCAGCCGCTAAAGAAGCCAAACAAGACGCTAAAGAAAAAAAGAAAGATAAAAAAGCCAAGGATATGACGATTGACGAAATCGTGGAGGAGGAAGAAGGCAAAAAAGAAGAAACAGAAGAGAAAAAGGAGCCAGCAGAAAAAGAGTCAGCAGCAGAAGAAGAGGAAACAAAAAAAGAAAAGAAAAAGAAATCTAAAAAAGAAGAAGGAGATCCATATATCGCCTATACCTACGGCTCGGGCCAAATTCCAATGGATCAAAATTTCAAATTAGACGAAACACTCCTCTTTAAAGGAGACGTTAAACTGGACTCTAAAGAACCTCAATTAACTTTCAAAGGATTTGCCAAAATTGATCTTCAAACAGATGAGGTAGATAGCGAGTGGTTTAGCTTTGAAGATGATATTGATCCGAATAATATTACGCTGGTATTGGAAGATCCAGTGAGTGAAAACAAAGATTCTCTCTATGTAGGTATTAGCTATAATCCCGATGAAATGGAAGTGTATTCTACCTTCTTAAATGTCAAAAAATCTAAGGTGGATAGAAATATTTTCCAAGCATCAGGTGCCTTAGAATACCAAGAAGCAGAGAAGTCTTATCGAATCGCCAGTGAAGATAAAATAGCTGCCAAAACAAGAGTAGGAAATGTATTCAGCCTATATGATCGAGAAGAAATTATCAAAGGAGAAGGCGAACTTTTCTTCGGGGAAAATTATGGTCTCTTAGAAGCTAAAACGGCAGGAACCATCATTCACGATCTAAATGCAGACACCATCAGTTTGGAAGATGTAGGAATCGCCCTCAACTTCCATTTTGATAAGAAAATACTAGAATCTATGGCGGCGGATATCAAAGGTTTAGCCGCTGAAAATGATGAAGTAACTTATCAAGAGACAGGCTTCGCCACTGCTTTAGGCGGCCTTCTTAAAGAAAAAGGAGCAGATGCCGTACTCAATAAGATCATTGATGACGATTACTTCGATAAGCCCAAAAGCTTTGATCCAACCCTCTTCCTTTGCAATGTAGACATGGTTTGGGATACCCTCAATCAAACCTTCCGTTCTGCCGGTAAATTTGGAGTTTCCCACATCGGCGATGCCTATATCAATCGCATGGTGGATGGCTACATCGAGTTTGGGCCACGTAGAAGCGGTGATTATTTCCACATCTATATCGAGTTGGAAGACGTTGAAACCAGCTCCAAAGAATGGTACTATCTCTACTACAAAAATAGCCTCTCCAAAAAAGATGGCACCGAGAGTGGCATTTTACACATGGTATCTTCCAACCCAAGTTTCAATGATAATCTGGCAGGCCTTAGCCCCAAAAAGAAAATGCAAAAAGTAGACAAAGAAGATCCCAGAAGCTTCGAATTTACCCTCGCATCCATGTTCAAGAAAACCAATTTCATGTCCAGAATGTTTGAAATACAAGATCGACAAGGACAAGAATAAACAATTTCCTATCTTCGTTGTCTAAAAGTACAACTATTTTGGGCGTGCCCATGCGTTTTTATACTCGAGTCTTGTACACGTATGAATTCATCGTTGATCATTACGCATTCAACATTCGCCGAAGGCGCATGGTCGGGCTGTCCGTTCTTATGTGGCTATGCGGCTCTAAGTCTGCTAAGTGCTGCTTGTCTGCCCTGCGGGCCAGCCATCGCATCACTAAGCGCCCTAAGTCGCCGCATAAACGCCCCATACCACTACCATCCCTCACGCAGGGCAATTAAAACTTAACGTTATGAAAAAATATTGGATAATAGCCATCGCTTTACTCTTCATTATCACCGCTTGTTCTAAAGTACCAGTAACAGGCCGTAGACAAATGAACCTACTACCCGAAAGTACGCTCATGAGCATGAGTCTCACCTCCTACAACCAATTTCTCAAAGAAAACAAAACAGTCAAATCAGGTGGAGATGCCCAAAGAGTCAAAAGGGTCGGCAGCAAAATAGCATCAGCCGTTAATGCTTACCTCAAACAAAAAAAACTCATCAAAAGAGTCAAAGGATATAAATGGGAATTCAATCTGGTAGATGATGATCAAGCCAATGCATGGGCCATGCCAGGTGGTAAAGTAGTCGTCTACTCAGGCATTTTACCTATCACCAAAGATGATAAAGGCTTAGCAGTAGTGATGGGACATGAGGTAGCACATGCCATCGCTCGTCACGGAAACGAAAGAGTTAGCCAACAACTAGGCGTTCAATTAGGTGGTATTGGTCTGGCAGTAGCCATCAAGGACAAACCTGCCCAAACACAAGAAATATTCAATCAAGCTTATGGTTATGGTACCAGCGTAGGATTGATGTTGCCATTCTCTCGTAAACACGAATCCGAAGCGGATCAAATGGGATTAGTATTCATGGCAATGGCTGGATATGATCCAAGAGAAGCACCAAAATTCTGGCAGCGAATGAGCAAACAAGGCGGTCAACAACCACCAGAGTTTTTAAGTACTCACCCAAGCCACGCTACCAGAGTAAAAGACCTCAACGACTACATGCCCAAGGCATTAAAATATTACAAAAAGAAATAAATTGCCCACACCTCCAAAAAACAAATTCCGCCAATACCTAAGCTACTTTATTACCCAAAATATAGAGAAAACAAGCAGTCAATGGAATCCCGTATTGGAGATCAATTTAGCCAATGGCCGCTACCGCTTAGATACTAAGAATGCGACCTATTCCTATGAAGATCGCTATCAAAGCTTCCGTACAGCTTTCGAAGCTATGAAACTCCACCCCAACAGTCTAAAAGAAGTATTGGTTTTAGGATTCGGTTTGGGTAGTATCCCTTACCTACTGGAATTCAGCTTTGAGCAATCTGCCCATTATACTGGGGTAGACATAGATACAGAAGTCATCCGTTTGGCTCGTAAATATATGGAACCAATCCTCCTCCAAAAAACAGATTTAATAGCCCAAGATGCCTTGGATTATGTCCAAAACTCTCAACAAAAATTTGATCTAATTGCTTGTGATATATTCATTGATATACATACTCCAGAAAAATTCTTTGAATTGTCATTTTTAAAAGCGCTAAATCGTCTAATGGAACGGAATGCCTATATGGTATTTAGTATGCTAATCACAAGCGCTGAGATGAAAAGAAAAGCGGAAGACTTTCATCAGAAAAATTTAGTACTTGTGTTTAATCAAGTAAAAGTAGTAGACAGTCCAGGCAATCGTTTGTTTATTTGCCAATAAAGATTGCGCATAATCAGACGCTTATATCAATGTGAAAAAAAAACAAAAAAAAAGTAGTAAATTTGATCGCCAAATTTTTGGCTTCATTGAATCAGCAATTCTCGTTTTAGCTTGCCACAACTACCTGTCATCCCGAGCGCGTCAGCGCACAGGGATCTATTACGACAAAAATCAAGGATTTGGGAGGCTAAACTCATTAATTGCAATCGTTTTTACCATTAATATCATCTCTTGGGAGCTGAAGTTAGATATTAATTGGCCAAAACGAGAATTGCTGTCATTGAATACTTTAGATAACCTTGAGTATTTATCTTTTTATAACCTTAAAAATCTTATAAGATGTACAAATTAGTATTTCTGTTATTAGCAATGCTATTTAGCTTTAATATTGCAGCTCAGAATGTTGATGCGAGCACCGTATCAGAGCTTTTAAGCAAATATCAAGCTAATAATGAAGTAGCTGATCTGGAATCAGCTAAAAAATTAATCGACAAGGCAACTATAGAAAGTCCCAATAATATGGAGCTTTGGTCTTTAAAAGCAGCCATCTGCACTGAAATGGCTAAACTAACTGATAGCGATCTGTCAGAAGGAGCTATTGTTGAGGGGATAGAGGCATATGAAAAAACCCTAGAAACAGATAAGGATGGTAAAGCAAGAAATACAACTTTAAGAAAGTTGTATGACCTTAAACTCCTAGCAAATGCAGAAGCAGTAGAGCATTATAAAGAACAAGATTATGAGAGTGCTTATGATTCTTATCAAAAAGCTTATGATCTTAATAAGTTAGAATTGGAATATCCTATGATTCCAAGAATAGACACTGCAACGATTTACTCATTATGGATCAATGCAAAATTAGCGAATAATGGAGCAGTTGCCAGAGAGCATTTAGAAGACTTAATCAACTTAGAATATAATCGTCCAGAACTTTATGATGAGATGATTAAGCTATACCGAGCAGATGGTGCTGAACAAAAAGCTATTGTAATGGAAGAAAAGAAAAAACGACTATTCGGTAATGATTAAAAACAAAGGCTCTTGCATCGCAAGGGCCTTTGTTTTTTAATCTATTTTGAAGTTTCTTCTCCTAACTCAACAGCCCTATTAAAAGCAGCCTTTAAACCCTTCTGTATAGAATCCCCAATAGCGGTTTCATTGAATACTTTTAAGGCTGCTTCAGTGGTTCCTCCTCTGGAAGCAACTCTCTTGATCCACTCCTCACAAGAAATGGCATTTTTATTCTGTAAATGTATAGCCCCTAAGAATGTCTGCCATACTAATAACTCTGCTTGAGATTCATTAAAGCCAATTTCACACGCCGCTTTAATCATCGCATCCATATAGTAATACACATAAGCTGGCCCGCTACCAGACACAGCAGTTACCGCATCTAACATTCGTTCCTCCTCAAAGTAGATCGCCTTGCCAGTTGTACTTAATAAGTTTTGTACTTGGATTAGTTCATTTCGAGTTACTTCTTCATTTGCGGTAAAGCCAGTCATGCCCATACCGATTTGGGCAGGAAGGTTAGGCATCGCTCTGATAATTCGCTTAATACCCAATTCTTTCTCAATAGTATCTACCTTAACCCCAGCCATAATGGACAACACAATATGGTGATCCTCTCGAATGTGAGGCTTTAGGCGAGGATATAAAGAAGCCGAATCTTGCGGTTTTACCGCTAATACAATTAACTGTGAGTCTTTTACGAAATCCCCTGAAGTTGTTTTTAAATGAATATTGAGTTCTCTTAACCTCTGTAGTGCTTCTACATTTCGCTCGACAATAGTTAGGTCATCAGGCCTTATAATGTGTGCGGATAAAAAACTTCTGGCGAAGGTACTACCCATATTCCCTCCACCAATAATGATTGTTTTCATAATATTCAATTTGTGGTGATATTTGACCACTCAAAAATAAAAAATATTATCTTACTTTTGTGCATCTTTTAAATCATCATTAATATATCATTATGTCGCATCCAGTCTATCCACATTTATTGAGTCCTTTAGATTTAGGTTTTACTCAATTAAAAAATAGAGTCCTTATGGGTTCTATGCATACAGGTTTAGAAGAAGAAAAAAATGGATTTGAAAAAATGGCCGCCTTTTATGCTGAAAGAGCCAAAGGCCAAGTAGGTATGATCGTAACTGGAGGGATTGCTCCTAATCGATCTGGTTGGCTAAAGCCATTAGCAGCTAAGATGTCTAATAAGAGAGAAGCTAAAAAGCATCGCACGATTACAGATGCGGTACATGCTGAAGGAGGAAAGATTAGTATGCAAATTTTACATGCTGGACGATATGGCTATCACCCCTTTGCCACTGCGCCATCTAATCTGAAATCGCCAATTACTCCATTCAAACCTTGGAAATTATCTACCTCTAAGGTGTATTCAACCGTAGATGATTTTGCCCATAGCGCCTTGATGGCGAGAGAAGCTAATTACGATGGGGTGGAAATAATGGGATCCGAAGGTTATCTCATCAATCAGTTCATTGCTGCTCGTACCAATAATCGAACAGACGAATGGGGAGGAAGTTATGAAAATCGAATCAAATTTCCATTAGAAATTGTTCGTAAAACAAGGGAAAAAGCGGGGAATGATTTTATCATTATATTCCGATTATCGATGTTAGATTTAGTGGAGGGAGGAAGCACATGGGAGGAAGTAGTGATCTTAGCGAAAGAATTGGAAAAAGCAGGTGTCAATATTATTAATACGGGCATTGGTTGGCATGAAGCGCGTATCCCAACTATTGCGACTATGGTACCAAGAGGCGCTTTCTCTTGGGTAACAGAAAAACTGAAGGAAGAAGTCTCCTTACCTTTAATCACCTCTAATCGTATTAATACACCAGAAGTTGCTGAGGAAATTTTAGCGAGTGGGAAAGCGGATATGGTTTCTATGGCTCGCCCTTTCTTAGCAGACTCCTTTTTTGTACAAAAGGCCATGGATAGCAAATCGGATCATATTAATACTTGTATTGCCTGTAATCAAGCTTGCTTAGATCACATCTTTAAGAATAAGCGAGCGAGTTGCTTAGTCAACCCAAGAGCTTGCCATGAATTAGAATTGAATTACTTAGCTACTTCATCCCCTAAGAAAATAGCAGTAGTGGGCGCTGGGCCGGCTGGTTTGGCCTTTTCTACTACAGCAGCAGAAAGAGGACATCAGGTGACACTTTTTGATTCAGCATCAGAGATTGGAGGACAATTCAATATGGCGAAGCAAATACCAGGGAAAGAAGAGTTTTATGAGACGATCCGCTACTATCAAAAAATGATTGAAATATCAGGCGTGGATTTGAAGTTGAATACTCGTGTGGATATTGCTATGTTGGAAGCGGCTAATTATGATGAGGTCATTTTGGCGACAGGTGTGACGCCCCGTAAAATCAAGTTAGAAGGAATAGAGCATGAAAAAGTTTTATCCTATGTGGAGGTATTGAGAGATAAAAAAGCGGTGGGAGATAAGGTAGCTATTATTGGCGCTGGAGGTATTGGTTTTGATGTAGCTGAATTCCTCACGCATACAGGTAATTCCAGTCAGTCGGTGAGTGAATTTTTACGAGAGTGGGGAATAGATGCAGAGAATGAAGTAAGAGGGGGAATTGAAGGCATAGAAGCTGATCATGGGGCTTCTCCAAGGACTGTTTATTTGATGCAGCGTACGGATGGAAAATTAGGGGCTAAATTAGGTAAAACTACAGGCTGGATTCATCGAAGCAGCTTAAAAAATAAGCAAGTAAAAATGATTGGCGGAGTGAGTTATCAAAGGATAGACGATGAAGGTTTACACATTACTGTCAATGGTGAAAATCAATTATTAGAAGTGGATAATGTCATTATTTGTGCAGGCCAAGTTGAGTTAAGAGATATGCAGGAGAGCTTACAAAATGCGGGGATATCTGTGCATTTAGTAGGAGGTGCTGATGTGGCTGCGGAATTAGATGCCAAGAGAGCGATAGATCAAGCTAGTCGATTAGCGGCCAGATTGTAGGGACGTTGCACTGCAACGTCCGTACGAATTCTCTGGAAGTTCCTTAGAACGTCCGTACGAGATTGGCTTAGGGATGGCAGCGGTATGTGGCGTCCATGATGCGACTTACGTAGCTTAGCGATGCGATGGCTGGCCCGAAGGGCAGACAAGCAGCGCTTAGCGAAGTAGGAGCAGCATAGCCACATAAGAGCGTACAGCCCGACCCTTTCTAATTTTTTGATCGGAGGGCGGACACATAGGTAAGCGCCCCTACAATCCGATCAAAAAATTAGGAAGGGGAAGCCCCAAATCTTATGCTGCTAATTTTTTGTTTATATTGAAATGAAATTGGGTGCCTTCTCCTAGTTTGGAGGTCGCCCAAATCTCTCCTTTATGTTGTTCTACTACTTTTTTGCAGGTAGCTAAACCGATGCCAGAGCCTTGATATTTTTCATTGGGGTGCAGTTTACAAAAAGGCTGGAAAATTCTTTTACAATCTTCATCTGTCATTCCGATGCCATTATCGCTAATTGTAAATATCCAATAATCTCCCATTTCTTTGCTATCAATTTTGATCTCACATTCTTTGTCAGGGCGTCTAAACTTGATGGCATTTGAAATGATATTCAAAAATAGCTGATGAATTTGAACTTTGATTCCGTTGATTTGATTTGGTAAGTTTTTCCAATTTATATTAGCCTTATTTTCTTCTATTTGTGTGCGTAGGCTATGAGTGATTAGAATTAATTGATCCTCTAAATTAATAGCTTCTATCTTTTTAGAGCTATTAGTAACGGTGGAATGTTTTAAGAGAGAGTTGATCAAATATTCCATTTGATTGGCTCCTTTATTGATGAACATAATATTCTCTTCTTGTTCCTTTTTTAAATCTTCAGGAATACTCTTATTAAAGATTTTAATGTACTCTGTGATAGAGCGAAGAGGTTGTTTGAGATCATGCGATACTACATGAGCATACTGTTGCAATTCTTCATTGACAGACTGAAGTTGATTAGTTAATTTATTCAGATCTAAGTTTTTAGTTTTGATTAAATTACTTTGAATTTGTAGCTCTTCAGTTTGTTGATTTAGTAGTTCTTTTTGACTTTTTAGTTGCTGAATATTATCGGATTTCCCTTTTTCAAAAATGAAAACGGTTCCTAGGATAACTACAAATAAAAAGACGTGTTGTAAACATTGATATTCAAGTGAGAAGTTAGGGTTCGTAACTATATTAAATAGCTGAAACTTCTCGTTAAAATATAGGATTATGACATAGGACACTATAATAATTGCCCAAATAATACTGGATATTTTATCGGTAAGTAAAAGGGCAAATATTGGGATGAATATTAGCCAATTTAGGTCCATAGAGGAGAGTCCGCCTGTAGTGAGTGACATCCTGACTAAAGTTAGAAAAACGATAGTCATGAATAGGTTACCGCAAATTTTGTAATTGTATTCAAAATGAAGTAAAAGGAGTACTCCTAGGCCAAGGGCATTAACTAATAGCGATGGGAAGTTATTCTCACCTAACACTAAGGGTGCAAATATTGCAACAAAAGTGTTGAATACTAGTAGGAAAAAAATAGACGTAACTAAGATTTTTACTTTCCAGTAAATATCAGCTTGTCTTAAATAATGGTAAGGCACGAACCAATCGATCATTGAATTGATATGGGTCATAACAAATGATTTAAGGGATGGAAACGAACAACGACATCTGAAAATATACTGTGTGTATTCAATATGTTACAACATTCATGCCTGATATGTACTGATAATCAATTAGTTGTGGGTTGTGCTTTGTTATTTTTAGGTAGTTTTATTAATAGGCACGGAAATAAATATTAATTGATAAATAAAAATGTGTTAGTAATTAACTATCAATAATGGAATTGAAGATATTGCAAGAGTATTAGAATTATAGTGAAAAATATAAAAAAAAGGAAAAAATTTGAATTTCACTTAAGAAATAAAGTAGACTCATTAAAAAAAGTGGCCATATGCACTAATAATGATACAAGAGTGTTTTAAATCTGCTTCTTTTTATAAGTGCCATTGATTAAGCGGTAAGCCAATCTACCATCTTTATAGGTCATAGCTAGCCCTATTAATGTGTCACATTGTTGACAGCGTAAATTTTGAAGTTCACTTTTACTTAAGGCTTTGATGGCCTCTTTAGATAGCACTAATTCCTCAGGTGCTAAAATACCTTCCAAGAAACATCGAAGAAGTCCTCCCTTTCCATTTTTTAGGTATGTTAAGATGTGCTGTTCACATTGAGCACAAGAAAGCTTTAGAACTTTGGCGTTTTTGCCTTTTTTGTGTTTGATTTTCAAAGCTTAAATTTTGTTCAATATGGATAAAATCCCTGATTTTTCAAAAAAATATTGAGTTCTTCATAGGAGAAAAAAAACTATTGGTAGAGTGAAGAAGTTGATTAGTTGAATATATTTTGGTGATGATGAAATAATATTTATCATTACTAAGGAACGTTTAAAAAATAAGATTGGTATTTGCAGCTAAATATTTTGTATCAAGACAAGGCGAAAAATGCAGGCGATGCAGCGCATCGGCAAGGCTTTTCAACGAAGTATTGGTACAAAAGATTAGTTGCTAAATGTGGAAATTATTTTTTAAACGTTCCTAAACTGAGGGGAAGAATAATCTATTAAAAAACACTATGGAAGAACAACAGAAGTACGCTATTATTGGGGCTGGACCAAGTGGACTTTGTACTGCTAAGAAGATGAAAGATTTTGACATTCCGTTTGATGGCTATGAATCGGCGGCTGAAGTAGGAGGCCTTTGGAATATTGATAATAAGAATAGCACGGTTTATGAGTCGGCGCATTTAATTTCTTCTAAATATAAAACAGAATTTAAGGACTTTCCGATGAAAGAGGAGGTAGCGACCTACCCACATCATAAAGAATTAAGAGCTTATTTTAATGATTTTGCCGATCATTTTGATTTAGAAAGGCATTATTTTTTCAATACTGAAGTAAGAGAGATTAGTCCAGAAGGAAAATATTGGCGACTAAAAACAGCTAATGGCGATAGTAAATTGTATAAAGGCGTCGTGATTGCAAATGGCACCTTATCACACCCCAATATCCCTGAGTTTGAAGGCGATTTTAGTGGGGAAATTATGCACTCTAAGTATTATAAAAATCCAGCTATTTTTGAAGGCAAACGAGTATTGATTGTGGGAGCTGGTAATAGTGGATGTGATATAGCAGTTGATGCAGTACACAGAGCTGATAAGGTCAGTATGAGCTTAAGAAGAGGGTATCATTTTGTACCTAAATTTGTGATGGGCAAACCAGCAGATACGATAGGAGGCAAGATTAATTTTCCAGCTTCTATCAAGCAAAAGATTGACAAAACTTTACTGAAGTTATTTATTGGTAATCCTCAGAAGTATGGTTTTCCAGAGCCTGACCATAAATTATATGAATCTCATCCTATTGTCAATAATCTGGTATTACATCATGCTGCTCATGGCGATTTAGATGTAAAAGCAGATATTACCTGTTTTGATGGTTCGACAGTGTACTTTAAGGATGGCAAAGCGGAAGATTACGATATCGTATTATTAGCAACAGGCTATAAATTAAACTACCCATTTATTGACAGAAAGCATTTGAATTGGGAAGGGGCTATTCCACAACTTTACCTAAATATTTTTCACCCAACTTATAACAATTTATTTGTGATGGGCATGATAGAAGCAACTGGTATAGGTTGGGAAGGTAGGAGTAAAATGGCAGAGCTAGTAACGAAGTTCATTTCAGAGCATGAAAAAAACAGTCCTAAAGCAGCTCATTTTATCCAAACGAAAAGAGGAAAAGTACCTGATTTAAAAGGCGGCTATAAATATCTAAAATTGGATCGTATGGCCTATTATGTACATAAAGATACTTATCTGAAAAAGGTAGAATCAGCCATCAAAAAACTATCGTAAATGGAGACTAAATATATATTGGTAACAGGAGCTGCTGGTTATATTGGATCATTATTTCTAAAGAAATTAGTGGCTGAAAATCAATCAAATATCCATTCATTTCAATGGGGAATAATTGCATTAGATATTAAAGAAATTCCCGAGTCAGACCGATTGAATGGGGTCAATTATATTCAAACAGATATCAGGAGCAAAGATTGGCTAAGCTGCTTTAAGGAGTATTCAATTGATACCGTAGTTCACCTAGCTGCGATGATTAATCCTCCTAAAGCTTTAGGAAGAGATGTGCTTTATGATATTGAAGTCAATGGAAGTCGCTATCTACTAGATGCCTGTATCGAATATGGTGTCCCTAAATTTATAACGACTTCCAGCGGCGCTGCCTATGGCTATCATGAAGATAATTCAGAATGGCTAACGGAAAATGATCCAGTTCGTGGCAACTATGAATTTCCCTATTCTTTTCACAAACGATTAGTGGAAGAATTAATGGCTAAGTATCGACAAGAATATCCAGCATTGAAGCAATTTATCTTTAGAGTCGGAACCATATTAGGCCGTAGCACGAATAATCTAATCACAGATTTATTCAATAAAAAAATCATGATTGGCATTAAAGGGAGCCAAAGTCCATTTGTATTTATTTGGGATAAGGATGTCGTAAATTGCCTCTATCAAGCCTTGGAAAGCGATCAAGATGGCATCTATAATTTAGCAGGAGATGGCGCATTGAGCACCGCAGAATTAGCCGCTATGATGGGAAAAAAATATCGCCCTATACCAGAAGGATTAATGCGCTTGGGACTAAAGACGCTCAAAAGAGTAGGAGTGGGGCAATATGGTCCCGAACAAATCGGTTTCCTAAAATATCGCCCATTGCTAAATAACGAAAAACTCAAGAGAGTATTTGGCTATCAACCAGCCATGAAAAGTATGGAAGTATTTGAATATTACAGAAAAGAAAATAGCTATTGTGCATAAAGATTTAAATGATAAAATAGTATTAATAACAGGTGCCGCTGGAGGGCTTGGCGAAGCGCTTTGTTATCAATTTGGTAATGCAGGAGCAAAAATCGCCGCCATTGATATCCATCCCAAAAAATTGCAAGCACTCAAAGAAAATCTGGAATCCAAAGGTATACCTTGTATTTATCAAACTTGCGATATTACAAAGCAGGAGCAATGCGAACAAAGTATTCACGAAATTCAAAAACAATGGGGCAATATAGATATTCTTATCAATAATGCTGGAATTACCCATATCGAGCGATATAAAGAAGGCCATATTCCCATCGTTAGAAAAGTCATGGAAGTCAATTTCTTTGGCTCCGTTTATTGTACGAATGCCTGCATGAATCAAATCATCGAAAACCAAGGAACCATTATCGCTATCTCCAGTGTAGCAGGATTTGCTCCTTTACTGGGTCGAACCGCCTACTCTGCCAGCAAACATGCCCTACAAGGTTTTTTCGAATCACTAAGAACAGAACTAACCAATAAAGGCGTCAATATAATGATGGTTTGCCCTTCTTTTATTGATACTGGAATAGGAGAATCGAAAGATCAACCCAAAGAAAAAATTGGGAAAGTAGATACCCCAGAATCTATAGCCAAATTGATCTGTCAAGGAGTTTTAAAAGACAAGCGCCTACTAATCACTGGCACAACAGCTAAATTATCGTGGTGGCTAAAGAAATGGAGTCCCAAACTATACGATAAAATAATGATTAACAAAATGAAAAATGTTAGTTAATTGAGCTTAGTAAAAATCTTAAACCATTGATTAAGAGGGTTTAATATAAAGCTTCTTAAACAAACAATACCAATGTCGTTTAAATGCTAAAAAGAATTAGCAATAAGTGAGCATGAAAGCTTTTTTTAAGTTAAATTTGATACTACAAGAATTACTATAGCAAAATAAGCAATGTTTACCGAAATTAAATGGCCCCAAGCACTATCCCGTGAAGAATTAGACGACTACCTAGATCGTGGGTGGTTTCGTATGGAACAAATGATCTTCACCTGCAGTTTCTTATGCTTCGATGATCATCTATATTCTGCTATTTGGATAAGATTAGACTTAAATGGCTATCAGTTCAAAAAACGACTGCGCAAACTAATGCGTAAAAATGCAGAACGATTTCGAGTAGAAATCAAAAGAGCAGTGCTGGATCAAGAAAAAGAACACCTCTACCAATTACACAAACAAAGATTCACAGGTTATATCGCCCCCTCTCTCCAAAATTCTTTGATGGGAGAATGCGAACGCAATATCTATGAAACATGGGAAACCTGTATCTATGATGGCGATAAATTAGTCGGCGCAAGCTTCTTTGATGTCGGAAAAGAAAGCGTCGCTAGTATTATGGGACTCTTTAATCCCGATTATGCCCAATTTAGCCTCGGCTTTTATACCATGCTGCTCGAAATCCAATACAGCCTTCAAAATAACAAACAATTCTTTTATCCAGGATATGTCGTGCCAGGCTATGACCGATTTGATTATAAACTGAAAATCGGAGGGGTCGACTACTACAACAACAAAACTAATTCATGGCTCCCTTACAATGATATTAATCATAACGAACAAGGAGCCGAAAAGCTACAAGCTAAACTCAAAGAACTACAAGTACAACTCCAAGAAGCTGGTATCCATAACAAAATATACCTGTATCCTCTTTATGATAAAAATCTATATGGCTATGATGACTTAAACTTTCTACGCCATCCAGCATTCCTCTCTTGCTTAGATCATCCTAAGCAAACCGATCTCTTATTGGTCGAATTCGATCTGATCAAAAATTGCTATCGACTTTATCATGCCAGAAAACTTAATATCGGATTACCAACCATCTTCCTATTCGAGTTTCTCAAATACTATAATGCCGAAAAGTCCTATCTCGATTTCATCGTTCTGAGAAAATTAATCCTCGAAAGTGAAGATGTTGAGCATATAACTGATGCACTTAAAGTAGGCATTCAATCCTAATAATTACATAGTTCTAAAGACCTCTGGCGCCTCCATTTATCTTTGGGGCTTCCCATGCGTTCGTTATGGCAAAATGCATAACACCATCCGATTCATCATTCTGCATTCATCATTCTGCATTAGCCGAAGGCGCATGGTCGGGCTGTCCGTTCTTATGTGGCTATGCGGCTCCTACTCTGCTAAGTGCTGCTTGTCTCTTATTGGAGCCTGCGCATCACTAAGCGCCGTAAGTCGCAGCATGGCCGCCACATACCACTCCCATCCCTAAGCCGTTGATTGTGAATTTGTTATACATTGGGTATTAACTTTTGTTAATAAAGGGTATAACAACGACAAATTGAGATCACAGATAATTTGTAAAAAAAGAGGAATTGTCATAACTTCATAAAGTATTTATGCCTGCAACCTTATTAAATATTCTACTTACTCAGAACTCATTTCAAGTTTTATGATGACGCTGAAAAGCGGCTAATTTTTCGTAGTTCAAGGCATTTTTGAGGTGCATAGCAGCGCTACGGACCGATAAAATAACGCAGAAATACGGAAAATTAGTGATTTTCTAAGCCAACAGAAAAACTTTAAACGAGTTCTTAATAATAACAACAAATTCATTGACTATGAAGTCATTTTTTAAATGGGCTATTTTATCTAGCACAATGCTGATATGCTATCAAATAGACATGTCTGCACAGCTCTTCATTGATGTAAACTACGATGCAGATGAATTAGTAGATGTATTGGTAGGAGCAGGCTTAGAGGTTTCAAATGCAGATATGAACTGTCCTGATAATGCAAGAGCTTATTATCAAGTGCTAGATGGAGATACAAGCCTTGTATTTGACGAAGGTGTATTATTAACTTCAGGACAAGCGGCCTTGGCTAACGGTCCTAATGATAATGGTGGAGATGGTATAGGTAATAATGGAACTTCTAATGATCCAGATTTGAATGCATTAGTTACAGGTTTTACAACGAATGATGTATGCGCCTTGACATTTGATTTTGTCCCAGCAGGTGATACACTAACCTTTCAATATGTATTCGGTTCTGAAGAATACCAAGAATGGGTTTGTTCAAGTTTTAATGATGTATTTGGCTTTTTTATTCAAGGAAACGAATATCCTTCTTATACTAATATAGCTTTAATCCCAGGATCTACGACTGCCGTTGCTATTAATACAATCAATGGTGGAGGTACTGGCGGTGGAGCTCAAGGTTGTATCTTTACTAATACGGACTATTATGTTGATAATGGAGATGGTTTTAATGCTGCATCTGGTGATCAAATTCAGTATGATGGCTTAACAGTAAAATTGACTGCCGCAGTAAGTGTAACACCTTGTGAGCAATACAGCTTTAAATTAGCGATTGCAGATGGAGGTGATACTGCACTCGATTCTGGAGTATTCCTAGAGGCAGGCAGTTTCTCAACCAATGCGATCACAGTAGAAGCCGAAACTTCCCAACCTGATTTAACAACGAATGCCATCGAAGGCTGTGTGGATGGAGTCATCACTTTCTTATTAGAGAATGCAGTAACAGATACCACAGTCGTTTATTATGATATTTATGGCTCGGCAGAAAATGGGGTTGACTTTACAGCGATTCCCGACAGTACGATTATACTTCCGAATGATACTGCTGCAGTCATCTTGATTGAAAGTATTGATGATGGAATACAAGAAGGAGCAGAGTTCTTAGTCATTAGATTACGGAATGAAGGTTGCCAAGATTTACCATTAGATAGTGTCGAAATATTCATAGTTGATAATATTGTGGTTGAAGCAGAAGGCACGCCATTAGTAGGCTGTAAAGGTCAAGAATTTTATCTCTCAGCAACAGGAGCCCTCGATTTTGAATGGACACCTCCGCTTTATATAGATGATCCGCTAAGTGCCACACCTATAGTAACCCCCGAAGAATCCCTCACCTATCTGGTGACAGGGACCGTCGGTAATTGCTCAGATACAGATAGTGTAACGATTAGTGTCAATGATGATTTTAATCCTTTTGTCACTCCTGAGTTAGATATTTGCTCTGGAGGCTCAGTACAATTATTTGCAGAAGGAGGTGCTTTTTATAATTGGTGCTACTTTGATGAGAATGAAGATATACAATGTGGAGATGTTCCCAATTTAGATAATTCAAATATTGATATGCCAGTGATTTCTGGCATTACAGATACGACTCAATTAGCAGTAGTCATTATTGATCTCACAGGTTGTAGAGATACACTATTGACAACCATTAATGTGGCTCCTGATCAATTCTTAACAGCGGCCGCAGATGCTGGTGAAGTCTGCCGAGGCAATAGCACGAATTTCCTAGCAGAGGGAGCCAATACTTATGAATGGTCTCCAGCAGAAGGTTTGAGCTGTACAGATTGTCCAAATCCAATCGCTACACCCGATCAAACCACCGTTTATACCGTAACAGGAACGATAGGTGTCGATTGTGTCAATACACAAAACCTTACCGTAAATGTAACAGAGTTTACGCTGGATGCAGGAGCTGATATTCAAGACTGTCTATTATTTGATGGCCTAATTGGTCGCCCAGAACAAGCAGGCTGGTCTTACGAATGGACACCAACAGATGGCTTGAGTGATCCAAGCATAGCACAACCCAATTTGTTTTTGGAAGTGCAAAATCCTTCGATCCCACTCACACAAACTTATACCTTAACGGTGACAGATGATATAGGCTGTCAAGCCGCAGATGAAATTGATGTTTTCATCGCAGCGAACCCCACTATCATTGCCACAGCAACGGATACGATTATAGAAGGCGGAATTGCCCAATTATCGGCATCAGGCGCAGGAGAAAATGGTACTTACCAATGGTACGGCGATGATATCAATACGCCTAATGCTGAAAATACAAGCGCTCGTCCTACTAATACCGTAACTTATACTGTAGAAGGAACAAATGAATTTGGTTGTAGTGAAGTAGCGGAGGTAACGATCATAGTAGTCGAGCCACCAAAGTTTATTGTCCCAAGCGCCTTTTCTCCAAATGGAGATGGTATCAATGATATACTTAGACCCCTTACTTATGATATTCAAGAATTAGTCAGTTATAGAATATTTGATCGTTGGGGGCAGGTCATGTACGAAAACCCTGGAGATATCACTGAAGGTTGGGATGGTACACATAATGGGGAAGCTTTGCCAATGGGAGTATATGTATATTATATGGAGTATATTCCAAGAGGTACAGACGAAGTATTCATCCACAAAGGAAATGTAACAATTATTAGGTAAGTACTTAAATGAAAATAATCGCTATTATATAATGAGTTTATTTTTATGCTGAACAAGGCATTTTTTTGACGGAATAGCAGCGCTATTACTAAAAAAAATAACGCAGTGCAGCTTAAAAATAAACCAATAAAAATATGATTATTTCTGTTTAAGTACTTATCATTGCGAGATGAAGCAATTATTAATCGCAGTTTCAGGAGCCAATGGTCAATTAGGAAGAGAAT
>JAHDDN010000424.1 GCA_020629335.1 Chitinophagales bacterium
CTTATGCATTAAGAGTGATGTGGGGACATGAGTTAGGTCATGGATTTGGTGCTTCGCATATTGGTAGTAATACTGCTTATGTGATGAATTCAGTGGTAGTGCCTTCTGCAACAGAGTTTTCAAGTACAAGTACTACTATCATCAATAATTTTATTAACTCTTCTTCTTGTTTAGCAGATTGTGGCAGCAATGGTGGCGGTGAGCCAGAGCCAGATCCAGAAGCGGATTTAGTCATACAGTCGCCTAATATTTCTGCATCGAGTGCCAGTGAATACTCTATTGAGATTAGTTGTCAGGTAAAGAATGTTGGAGAAACGCTTGCATCATCTTCAAGTTTAAAGTACTATTTATCTACTGATCAAAACTATGATAGTGGAGATGAGTTTTTAACATCAGATTTTGTAAGTAGCTTGGGAGTTAATCAAACGAGTTCAGAATCGGCTTTAGTGAGCATACCCAATGGATTATCCAGCGGAACTTATTATGTCTTATTTAGAGCAGATGCGAATGGACAAATTTCAGAATCAGATGAGACTAATAATGTTGGTTCTTATATGTTATTAATAGAGGGAGAAGAGGAAGAGCCTGTGGTAGAAATTGATTATATCGTTACTAATGCAAATGCAGTAGCTTCTGAAGATAATCCTTTATCATTCCAAGTATCGGCAACAGTCAGTAATATAGGCTCAAGTGCAGCGCCTAATTCTTCTACGCTTAAATATTACTTATCCACTAACTCAACTTATGGATCAAGCGATATTGAGTTAGGATCTGATTATGTTTCTGCTTTAGGTTCATCTGGAATTAGTAATGAAGGTGCTATTCTAACATTAAATGAGAATACTGCGCCAGGTAACTATTACATCATTTTCGTAGCGGACGCAAATGATCAAGTAGATGAGGTGAATGAATCTAATAATTATACATCTCAATCTATTCAAGTAATTGAGGAAGAAGAAGAGACTTTTGCAGATCTTTTATTCACAAGTGCAAATGTTACAGCAAGTGAGAGCGATCCTTATCAATTTGACTTAAGTGCTGTCGTTAGAAATGAAGGTACGACTACTTCAGCCTATAACAAATTAAGATACTACTTCTCAGAAGATATGATTTATGACAATGACGATATTTATCTTACTTATGATAATATTAGTAGCTTAGGAATAGGAGGTACCAATACAGAATCTGCTACGGTTAGTATTCCAAGTACTACAGAGGAAGGGACTTACTACTTCTTATTTAGAGTAGATGCTGATGGAATCGTTGAAGAGTCAAATGAGAGTAATAATTTAGAAGTGGTCGAGATTCAAATTCAAGGAAGTGGAGCAGGAGATGGTGAAAATGCTTTCCATGAAATTGGCGAAACAGGTAAGATTAATATTAGCCAAAATGGTGAAAATCAATGGCATACTATCACTTTCCAAAATGAATATTCCAATCCAGTTGTTGTGGCTCCTTCTGTGACAGAAAATGGTTCTGATCCTTTAGTAGTATCAGTAAGAAATGTTACTTCAACAGGCTGTGAAATACAATTAGATGAGTGGGATTATTTAGATAATGTACACTTAGAAGAAACCGTATGCTATATGGTAATGGAAGCTGGTCAGCATGAATTATCAGATGGTACAAAGGTGCAGGCAGGCTTTGGAGTAGCTAAAAAGAATTTTACAGAAGTAGAATACTTAACTCCATTCACGAGTACGCCAGTTGTAATTACTCAAGTAGTTAATCCTAGCATTTCTAATGCTTTAGCTTCAAGAGTACACGCCGTAAACAATAATGGCTTCCAATTAAAAATACAAAGACAAGAATTATATAATGGAAATTTAGCAGAAGAAATGGTCGCTTGGATTGCTATGGAAACAGCCAATGGCAGTTCTAATAATAAGCAATACGAAGTAGGAAAAACAGGAAATGTAGTAACTAATCAGTATACGAATATTTCTTATGCAGAATCTTTTAGTACACTACCAATCTTAGTACACTCTATGCAAACTTACTATGGAGTTGATCCTTCAGGTTTAAGATGCACTAACCTAAATAATTACTCTTATAATGCAAGGGTACAAGAAGAGCAATCTAAAGATGGTGAAATGGGGCATATTAGTGAAGTGGTTGGATACTTCTTATTTGAAGAAGGAGGTATCTTCGGTAATACTCAAACAACCATTGATATGATCGGTGAAAGTGGAAGACTTTTCATTACTCAATATAATGGAAATCAATGGACGACTGTAAATTTAAAAAGAACTTATACAGATCCTATTGTTGTAGCACAAGGCCTTAATTCAAGTGGCTCTGATCCAGCAGTAGTTAGAGTAAAAGATGTAACGAATAATAGCTTTAAAGTTAAAGTAGATGAGTGGGATTACTTAGATGGTAGTCATACAACAGAAGCAGTGTCTTATATAGTCATAGAAGCAGGTACACATGAATTGGCGAATGGTACTTCTATCCAAGGCGGACACACCAATGCAAATGGAGCATTCACTACCGTCAACTTTAATGAATCTTTTACTAACTCTCCGATTGTTTTAAGCCAGGTAGTTAGTGAAAATAGTAGCGCTACTGTAGTCACCAGACATCAAGCGGTTAATTACTCAAATTTCAAATTGAGAATTCAGCGTCAGGAAGCTATGGGAGCTCCAATAACAGAATCAATAGATTGGATTGCTATTAAGGTTGGTATTGGTGAAGCATTGGGACAAAAATTTGAAGCAGGTAAAACTCCTGCGATAGTTGGCAATGAATTCCAACAAATTAATTTTGCTCAGGATTTTACAGGACAACCTGTTGCACTACAATCAATGCAGACCTTTAATGGCTCTGATCCTTCATTCGTAAGATACAAAGCTTTAAATAGTAATAATTATAAAGTGAGAGTGCAAGAAGAAAAATCTGCCGATAATGAAATGATACATGGTGGAGAAGTAATCGGTTGCTTTTTAATTGATGCTGGCCCAATATTTACTATGACTGAATTTGAAGCAAGTGGTAAGACAGGAGAGATAGCAGAAGAAGCAAATGATTTACTAGACGAAATCGTTGAAGAAGAAGAAATTGTTAAGACGGTAAATCTGACAGTATACCCTAATCCATCACAAGGAGAAGTATTTATTAATATAATGCCAGAAAGTGATATTGATAATGCCTTATTAGCAGTATTCTCTATGGATGGTAGACAAGTGACAAGTATGCCACAAAATAATATGGAAGCAGGTCAAAACTATAATTTTGATTTAAACCATTTAGACTTAGCTAAAGGGATGTATCTGGTTAGTTTTGTCAGCGAAAATCAGCCCGTAGTGTCTCAACAATTAGCAATAACAAAGTAGTATTTATTCATGCTTTATGTTTTTATAGGCCATCTATTTTATAGGTGGCCTTTTCTATTTTTGGTGCCCTGTTGTTTGGGTATTCTTTGATAAGTTGGTTTTGGCTGAGCCGGTGTTAATAATTGCTTTAATAAGTTAATTATTTTTTCTACTTGTGTGTTTAATAAGTTCATTTTAGTTAGTTGTTATGTGCTGGGTGCTTTTTTTGAAATTATTTTAATAGTTAATGAAACATTTGGCGCTTGTTTCCCGTATAACTATATACCAAAGATAAACTAAATCTTGCTATTATGCAAGCTTTTAGGAATTTTTTTATGCCTTTAACCCAGTTAAACTATTTTGATAATCACTGCCGTTTCATGCCATTGTTATATTGCATTGTGATTTAAGCGTTTAACTCTTTCCAAATTAAGGCACCAGCTCCTAATATTGCCGCATCACTTTCCTCCAAAAAAGATTTTAAAAGCTTGATTTTTCCTCTATAAATTTCCAGTAAATACTTATTCAAATATTCTTCTACTGGATCAAATAAATACTTCCCAGCTTTCGTAATTCCTCCAAATAAAAAGATGGCTTCAGGACTGGTATAAGCGACAGAGTCTGCGAGTTTTTTTCCAATGGATCTACCAGTTAAATGAAAAGTTTCTTGTGCTATTGGATCACCTTTCAATGCCGCTTCATAAATATCTTTCACGCTCATTTTTTCAAATGCAAAACCTCTTAATAAACTGCCTTGCTGATGTTGTGCTTGTATCAATTCTAATGCCGTTTGCTTAATTCCTCTCGCAGAAGCATAAGTTTCAAAACATCCCTTTTTACCACAACTACATTGTCGGCCATCAGGAACAGAATTAGTATGACCAATTTCACCAGCAAATCCATCATGCCCATAAACCATCTCTCCATTCACCACAATTCCACTACCTACTCCAGTTCCTAAAGTGATCATAATAAAATCCTTCATGCCCTTAGCACCTCCATAAAGCATTTCTCCCATAGCCGCCGCATTCGCATCATTCGTAACCACTATCGGTACCTCATAATAAGCTTGAAATAATTTCGCTAATTCGGTTACACCCTCCCAAGATAAATTCGGCGGATGCTCCACAGTACCCTTATAATAATTTCCATTAGGCGCTCCAAATCCAATCCCCTTAATATCAAAATCTTCATTAGACGCCTCCATACAATTATTGATCGCCTCACTTAAAGCTTTCAAAAAATTATCTACTGGCTGGTTAAAAAACGCCTCCGTTGAGATACGCCCTCTCGCATGAATATCCCCTTCCTGATCAATCATTCCAAAGACCGTATTAGTACCTCCCAAATCAATTCCAACAACAACTTCTTTCATTATCCCACATTTAAATAGTTATAAAAATATATAATGGTTTATTCTTTTTCATGGGCGCATCCATGCGCTCGAAAAATGAATTATATCGCATAATCCCAATTCATCATTCATCATTATGCATTTATCGTTAAGCCGAAGGCGCATGGTCGGGCTATCCGCTATTATGTGGCTATTCAGCAGCTACTCCACTAAGCTGTACTTGTCTGCCACTGCGTGGCCAGCCTGCGTCCAGCTAAGTTCCGTAAGCTACTTCATCACGCCACATACCGCTCCTATCCCT
>JAHDDN010000014.1 GCA_020629335.1 Chitinophagales bacterium
CGGTTACTTCTACGGTATAAATTCCAGCGAGTAATCCAAAACCACCATCATCTACTAATACTGGTGCACCATTAGTTCCTCCTGGGCCTCCAGGTGTACCGCCTATATTACTATAAACTACACTTGTATTACCAAAAATATCTGTAAATGTAACTGTAATAGTATAATCAACAGCATCAAACTGACAACTATAGTCATCATCACCAGTGCCTCCTGTAATTGTTAACTCAAAGAAACCATCATTGATACAACTATATGGCTCCGTTGGATTATCACAGAATGCCGTTCCGATATTACAACTTACTCCATAACCATTATAATCAGAGGTCGTGGCAGTCACTTGTAAATCTGGATAGACGTATATGTTCGGGCCAGGATCGGAGAGGGCTGCACAATTAGCATTATCACCACCACCTGGGCCAGAAATTGGCTGAGGATCAGTGAATAAACCTGCTTGAATATCAGCAATGTTTTGGCCTACTAAATCGGCTCCTGCTTCACCTGTAAATACATTATAGTTATAAGCATAAACATTATAGCAGCCTGCTGCTGGCGAATAATCTACTGGGCCAGTGCCAGCAGTCCAATTGACTACAGTGCCTGTAGTGGCATCTACTAAGATAAAGCCTGTTTCATAAACAGTAGTTTCTAAACTAACTGTAGCGGCATTTTGGCCAGTGATACTTAATGTACCACCTACATCGCTAATAGATTCTCCCTCACATAATTCGGCTACTCCAAAAGCGAAACCTGGGTCCAATATTTGCCCAGAACTGGCGATACAGCATAGGTAATCAATTGGTCCTAAGATAAATTGTTGGCAAGAACCATCTATGGTAGCTGGTGCAGTTGGGTTTGAAATCGTAAAGGTGACATCTCCCAGAGAAGCGGTTCCTCCAAAAGCCTCAAATGCATCCCAGATATAACCTGTAGGAGTCGCAGTCATAGCTGTTGATGTTTCATCACCAGAGAGGGTTCCTTGTACATCATCATTAGCGGTCCAGTCTACGGAATAGCTTGGGTCGCTTAGGGTTAATTCGATTCTACATTCTGCTGGAGCATCAGGATAAGAGTTTGTAGCTGTTACTTCTGGCCATACTGTAAAGGTGAATGGTGTAGCTGTACTCTCACAACCATTACATTCACAAGTAGCGTAGTAGGTATAAGTACCAGGTGTATTTACATCAAATGCGCCTTCTTCTGCATTTGTACCTGTTGGTACAAAAGGATTGCCAGTGCCTTGAATAGCACCGCCTGTTGCAGCATTATACCAAGTGACATTAGCGGCTCCACCAGCAGCTGCAGTACCATTAAATGTAGCCGTAAAGGAAGTCGTTACATCAGCATCCCATTCATCTTGATATTGAACACCACCTGTTAAAGCACCACAACCCGCAAAGCAATTAGGATAAACATATACGTCTACTTGGCTGGATTGGCTAAAGGTGTAATCTGCTTGGGTTAGGGTAATCGGGAGTGCTTGTCCTCCTCCGAAAGCAAATGGACCAGGATAATTGCCTGCTGCATCATAGTTGTCATCATAGATTAAGTTTCCATCAACATAAACTGTCACCCAAAAGCTTTCTCCAGCTGATGCAGGAGGTGGTCCCCCACAAAAATCATTACATCCATCACCAGCTAAGCCGCCATCACCATTTGCGTTTGGATCGTAATTAGTGACATCTACTATTAAAGTGCTTGTAGCTGCATCTCCTTCTATGGTGCCACCAGTACAAGTTCCAGCGTAAGAGTGATAATTTGAGTTTCCTGTTCCACCAAATGGGCCATCTGCTCCTCCATTATCTGTTAAGACTACTGTCTCTGTACAATCAGGATTTACAGTATCTGGACAAGTCGCACAATCTGCTGTTAAGCCAGCACTCACATCAAAGCCTTCACAAACGTCAAAATTAGCAGCTGGATCTGGGGTAGGTGCTGCAGGTACTCCATAGATAGTAATGGTAATACTAGCGCTAGCGCTACAGCCATCATCAGTTGTTACGTCAACTGTTAGATTGAAAGTACCAACAGAGGCAGTGCTGAAAGTAGGATTAGCTACAGTAGTAGAAGATAAGTTTCCACCGCCACCTGTCCAAGTATAAGAATTAATCGCACCAGTACCCGCTACATCTTCATTGACTGTTAAATTGATGGCTGCTTCGCCTTCACAGGCTGAGGGAGCAGAGGCGGTGATAGAAATCATCGGATCATCACAGCAAGTTTCGAATTGTAAAGTGGTAGAAGCTGTTTTATCTGTACATAGGTCAATTACCCCATCAGCATTGGCATCATAGACAAATTCTACACAATAAGTATTACCAGCGACTCCGCCACTAAGGACTCCTGTAGTCGCATCAATACTGGCGCCATCACCTGGATCATTATTATTACAGAATTGGAATACGCCTCCAGCAATTTCATCAGCAGTAAAGCCTTCTAAGGTAGGCGGATCTGTAGCTTGTCCTGAACAGAACTGTAAACCTGGCGTAGCTGGATCAGCATCTTCTGCTGTGAAATAGATCACGGCTGGTGGAGTAGGCGTAATCCCATCCGCTAATTCATAGATGATAGGGAAGCTCACACAAGTACCTGCTGCTATGACTGGGTAGTAATAAGCAATACCGATTCCAATATCTGAAGTAGTTGTAGCACCAGGAGTAAAGTCAACACTTCCTGTTGTTTGATTATAAAAGTCATCAGCAGGAGTACCACTAAATGCTCCACCTCCATGACCAACAACGGCATTCGTTGCGCCACCGCTATTTAAAGAAAGGAAACAACCATTACAAACTCCAACTGCAGTTACCTCTGCTGGTGTTCCAGGTCCTTGACTCACATTGGTGTTGGTTGTAGAAAAATCACCACATTGAGGTTCGTCGTTATCAGGATCAAAGTTAGTGATATAATAAACATCATTCATGTCTGTAGCTGTTGTATTACATAGGTAAATCGTTTGAACAAAGAATAAATCATCCTCCCCAACGGTTGTAATCTGAGTAATATCCAATCCATCTTGAGAAGCTTCCCAGCAATTTTGCCCTAAACCATTATTATCTCCTGGTTGAGTATTGCTAGTATTAGCACCTTGAATATCACATAATCCATCTCGTCCATCATTAATGTAATCAGTGCCATTGAAAGAAATCCCCCAAGAAAAGGCTGGAGAACCTGGTAAGAAGTAATCTCCACATTGGCTAGCCCATGCATCCATTGCTGGATTAGCCACGAAGCCTAAACTGCCTTCTGTCTGATGATAACCAGGAGGAGGCGCATCAGTACCTCCCATGATCCCACAGTCGCCATCTATACCAACTTCCACTAAGTTACCTTGTATGAAGCCATCGCCAGAACCGCCAGTGATTTGGGCGTTAATTAGTAGACTGCTACTAGTGAAAAGGAGCAGACTAATTGCTATTAAAATTGTAATTTTTGTTTTCATAATGAATAAGTTTTAGTTTAGAATTAGTCTTGCTCGTCAATGAGTTCTAGTAAGCGAGCCTTTGCAGCATCATAATTAGCTTGGCTTACTTTGCCTTCGGCATACTGCTCCTCTAGTAGTGCTAATTTTTCTTCTGGGGTCATTTCGTTGTAAGGGGTCGTTGGTTGATCGTCCACCTCATTTTTTATTGCGGCTTTTGTTTCAGGGGCTACTACAGACATTTTTGCCTTCATTTTTTTAGTTTCTGATTTTTGAGGGGTATCACTTAAATTGGAAGATTGGGCGTAAGTGATTTCGCCACAGCAGATTAGCAGTGTGAGAGCTGCTAAAAAATGCTTGAATTGCTTTTGTAACTTCATAATTTAAAATTTGGTTTTAGTATGTATATTAATGGTGTTATGATTATTATATTTGGGCGCATCCCATTATTTTTTTGGCCAGCGGGCGGACACATAGGTCCGCCCCTACAAAGGCTGGCCAAAAAAATAATGGGTCGGGCTATCCGCTCTTATGTGGCTATGCTATTCCCACTCTGCTAAGTGCTGCTTGTCTGCCCTATCGGGCCAGCCATCGCATCACTAAGCGCCGTAGGTCACAGCATGGACGCCACATACCGCTCCTATCCCTTGCGCAAAAAAGGTTGTTTAGTTGGAAGTAAATTAAATCTAAAAGAGTATTAATAAAGTGAAGTGTATTGTGGTATTGAATTCTTAGTTTTTGATTAGTGCTTTTTAATGGTTTGGAAATAAAATGGTAATAATAAAAGTCAGTGAATTTCTAATCGACAGATGAATATAGATATTTATTTTAATAACGCCAAATATACAATGAATTAAAATTGCCTATAAATTAAAATTTAATATTATAATGATGGTATTAATGATTTGTAACTATTTAGTGGTTTGATAATCATTGAGTTGTGGGTTTTGTTGGTTTTCGGATACCTTTAGAAGAATTTTGTTCTTGTAAATTGAAAATGTGTTGTGGATTATTTGATGAAGTTGTTTAATGTTTAAACAGTTTTTAACTCTTCAATTACTTGTAGGCAGATGTTTTCTAATTTGGTGAGTAGGGCAGGAAGTTTATCGAGGTGAATTCTATTTTCGGAATAGTCTTCTATTGATCTGATGTCTTCTTTTAGATCATGTATGTTGAGGAAGTCGATGGAGGGTTTTAGCTTGTGTGCTAAGGCTTTGACTCTATCATATTCTTTATTGGCGAGGTGTTGTTGGAGATCATTAATGGCGTCTGGTGTTCTGTCAATAAATAGTTTGATCATTTTATCTATGAATGCTTGGTTGCCTTTGGCGATTTCGTTTAGTTTAGTTAAGTCGTAAAGTGGACGACTGGATTCTTGATTAGATGCTTCTTTGAGGCTGTTGTCCGTTGATTTTAATTCTTTATTTAGTTGGGCGTATATTTTTTCTGCTAGTAATTCGCTATTGAATGGTTTGCTGATAAAATCATTCATTCCTGCATCTAAGCATTTTTGTTCGTGTGCTTTGGTAGCATTCGCTGTTAGGGCGATGATTGGAATGTTAAGTTGGTATTCTTCTCTAATAATTTTAGTTGCTTGAAGTCCATCCATGACAGGCATTTGCATATCCATTAGGATGATTTCTATTTCATCAGGAGTGTTTTTTACTTTATCGATAGCTTCTTGCCCATTGTTGGCGACTATAACTTCCATTTTGAAATTTTGTAAGATGGTAATTGCTAGGAGTTGATTAATTTCGTGATCTTCAACTAATAAGACTTTTACTCCAATTAGCTGATTGATTATTTGGCTCATTGGCTTTTTTTCTGGGAGGTCATCTTGGCTTCCTATTGCTAGGCTAAGGAAAAAACTAAATGTACTGCCAGCATCTTTTTGGCTTTCTACTTGTAGATTGCCTCCTAATCTATCTACTAGTTTTTTGCAGATGGAAAGTCCTAAGCCAGTGCCTCCGAATCGCCTTGAAATACTTTCATCTTCTTGGGAGAAACTTTCAAAAATGGTGTCTAATTTTTCTTCATTGATACCAATACCAGTATCTTTTACCTCAAACTGTATCGTATTACTTTCAGTTGTTTTACTGACTAATTTAGCCATTAATTTGACTTCTCCTTCGAAAGTAAATTTGATGGCATTATCTACTAAATTGCGAAGTACTTGCATGATTCTTACAGGAGAACTGACGATAATTGGACTAATATTATGATCGTATTCCAATTTTAGTTCTATCCCTTTTTCGATAGCTTTGGGTTTGGAGGATTGTATGAGGTGTTCGATATTTTCTTTTAGATTGAAGGCGCTACTTTTGATGGTCATTTTGCCTGACTCTATACGAGATAAATCAAGTATATCATTGACGATCACTAGTAGTTGTTCAGTAGAAACTTTAATAGCACTGAGGTATTTTTTTTGTTCCCCTGTGATGTATGTATTGTCTAATAAATCACTCATGCCGTATATGGCATTGAGTGGTGTGCGTATTTCGTGGCTGATATTAGCTAAGAATCTTTCTTTAGCGATAGAAGATGCTCTTGCTTTTTCGATGGCTTCTTCTAGGTCTTTTTTTGCTTTTTTCTCATCGGTAATATCTCTGACAAAGGAGCCAAAAATGGTAGTATGATCTAACTTAATGGGAAGTACTGTTAATTCGAGATCGAATATTTCTCCATTTTTTCTCATGGCAGGGACTTCTATTCTCTTATTAAGAATGGGTCCTTCACCAGTTTGGTGATAGTGTTCCATTCCTTTGGTGTGGGTAGCTTTTAAATTATGTGGGATAATAAAATCGGCCATTGGCATTCCAATAATTTCATTTGCTTGCCAGCCAAATATTTTTTCGGCTTGTTTATTCCATCTGATGACTTTACTATCTTGATCAATAATAATCACACCATCTAAGGCAGAGTCAATTACTGCACTTATTTTGAGTTCATTTTCAATGGCGACTTGATAGAAGATTGATCCTTGAATAGAAGTGGTGAATTGTTCCAGGATATTTTTGAGCTTATTGAGCTCGTTAAGTTGTATGAGTTTAGGGTCATTACTGTAGATTTTGATGAATCCTATTTCCTTGAGTGGTATGAGTGCATAAGCGCCTTTCTCAATATTTTTTTCTGTGATCAGGTTGACAAATTCTTTCTCGCCGTATTGAAAGATTTTTATTTCTTTTGTTTGTTGTAGGATGTTTAGTGCGGGATGTTTATCGGCGATTTGTTGGTCAATGGTTTGGGAAGAAGGCGTTGCGTGAACGAGGGAAAAGGCATCGGGGTTTAGGTAGGAATATAGGTGTTGGTTTTTGATCCAAATGGCGGAGTAATCAAATCCTTTTTTGTTGTGAAGTGTGTTTAGGAAGTGGCGGCAATTTTCAGTAAGGTCAATTGATTTACCTACTGCAAGTGATAGTTCGTACAGAAAATAGATATCTTGTATGATGTTGTTGGGGTCCATATTTTGTTATATGATTAATGCTATAAATTGGTGTGACAAGATACAAAAAAAGGCTTAGGGATGGTAGCGGTATGTGGCGGCCATGCTGTGACTTACGGCGCTTAGTGATGCGATGGCTGGCCTGAAAGGCAGACAAGCAGCGCTTAGCAAAGTAGGAGCGGCATAGCCACATAATAGCGGACAGCCCGACCCTTTCTAATTTTTTTCGAGGGCGCACACATGGGTAGCGCCCCTACGGTCGAAAAAAATTAGAAAGGGGAAGCCCCAAATGAAAAGTTATCATTTATTTGGTAATATTTTAGTGAAGTAGCCCGACGACTATGGTTTTGTTAAAAAATTCGATGTAGCCGTGGCCGTGTGATGCAATTTCGCCTAAGGTGAGTGCTCCGATTGTATCATTTTCACTAGGTAATTCTTTTTTTATTGCTTGTAGTTCTTCGCTAAAGTTATCTTCGAGGAATAGGACTCTGGAAATGCAATCAAAAACGATTGGTTGAAATGGATTATTAATCATATCTGGTTGACATTTTTTTGCGGCTAAAGAAGCGGCATTAATTAAGTTATCTTTTTGTCCTTTTAATATATGAAGAATACTATTTTCGGGAACTTCTCCTACACATATAAGGTGACCTTCCTCATTGACTGAGATGGGATCTCTAACGACAGCTTCGGCATTTTCTTTGAACATTCCGAAAGGGTATCCTTTGGCGATATCGAAGAAATTATCGTCTTCAAATTTTCTTTCATCGTGTTGAGCAATGACTTCTTTATAGATATCGAAGGCTTTTTGCCAATTGAGTTCTATGACGGTATTTTTATCTGTTTTAGTAGCGATCATGGGGCCATATATGGTTTCCCATCCGTGCTGAATGCCGATGTTAGCTTGAAGGGAGCTTGGGCAAAGAATGGCTGCATTTTCGAAAAAACCATCTTTATTGAATAAGCAAGGCTGTTGTTCAAGGGAAAGCGAGCCTGCGCCACCGCCTATGTATTTAAAGGAGTTGCCTAAGTGATTATATAGCCGTTCAAGAAAAATCGAGATATTAGGGGCGAGTCCATCTACGAATAATAGGGCAGAAAGTTGTTTGTTATCCTTAGGTAATTGATTTAGTATTTCGGGCAATTGTATGTTGTCTTGATGGATATCTTTGATCAAGATAGGCTCGGTAATCGTCGGAATCACTTTAAGAAGGAGTCCTTTTTCTTTTTTTTCTGTACCGTGTATCAGATTTGGAAAAATGCCTCCGAAGAAGGCTAAATCCATCTTGTTCAATTGCTCGATAAGTGCTGGTATAATTTCTTTTTCATTTTCCGCAAATAGTAGCAATAGGCTTTTATCAGGGCCCATATCAAGCCTTTTGATGGCATTGATAATATTGGCCAGTTCAGTGTTTTCTAAATACATGGTGTTGAGCTTAATGGTATGATGTGAAATTGGTGTTGTTGTCATTTTATTCTAAGTATAGTATCAAGAAAAGTTCAGTTGTACACTGTAGAATAGTGGAAAATCATGCCATTTGCCCAAAAAGGATTAAGTGTTTGTTTACGAGCTGTTTAGATATTATAACAATATTGTTGTTAATCCAGAATTTGGAAAAATTATTCCAAAATATGGAAAAATTAGAGTTCTTTATTTTTCTTCATATTGTATATGGTAGACTTACCTATATCGAGTTTTTGTGCGACTAGGAGGACATCTTGATTATATTTATCTAAAAAGTGGGAGATGATCATTCGGTTATATTCTTTGAGTGATTTTTCTTCTAAAAGAATATCGTTGACGGTATCAATTGCATTGAAAGAGATATCTTCCTCTTTGATGGTTTCACCATCGGACATGACAGCGGAGAGTTCGATGACGGCTTTTAGTTCTCTTACATTACCTGGGAATGGATACTTGAGTAGTTTATGGCAGGCTTGTTCAGAGAGGGTAATTTTTTCCATGCCATTATCTTTACAGAAATGATCCAAGAAGAAACGCGCTAAAAGTAGGGTGTCGTTTCCTCTTTCTCTTAATGGAGGAAGGCTAATAGGAAGCCCAAGGAGGCGATAGTATAAGTCGCTTCTGAAGTTGCCCGCTTTGACTTCTTCAGCTAAGTTTTTGTGAGTGGCTACGATCACTCTGGTATCAATCTTTATTTTTTTATTTCCTCCTATGGGTGTCACTTCTCTTTCTTGTAATACACGGAGTAATTTGGCTTGAACATTGGCATCCATATCGCCAATTTCATCTAAGAAGATGGTTCCTTTATTAGCTTCTTCAAATTTGCCGATTCGTTTGGCAGAGGCTCCTGTGAAGGCTCCTTTTTCGTGCCCGAATAATTCACTTTCGATGAGTTCAGAAGGAATGGCAGCTACATTAATAGCTACAAAAGCTTGATCGCTTCTTTGGGAGCCATAATGGATACTTTTGGCGATCATTTCCTTACCAGTCCCCGTTTCGCCAGTAACGGAAACGGTAATATTGGTTTTGGCAGCTTTTTGGAGTAGGGCAAATACTTTCTCCATAGCAGTGCTTTGCCCGATGATCTGCTTTTCAAAATCATATTTTTTTCGAACCTCCTTTCTTAATTGTATGACTTCCTTTTTTAGTTCGAGGGTTTCTTTGATTCTATTAATGCTATACCAAAGTCGATCTTTGGTATCATCATCTTTAACGATATAGTCATAAGCTCCTTCCTGCAAAAGATTAATAGCCGTTTTGATATCCTCTTGTCCTGATATGATGACTACTGGAAGATCTGGATTATAAGCTTTGATTTTTTTGAGTAGTACCTCTCCAGAAATATCAGGGAGCGAATAATCCAAAGTAATGATGGAAGGATTTCGATTTAGATTATCCAACAAATCCTTACCATTAAGGAAAGATTCGATTTGGTAGTCTGGATTCATTGATAAATGGAATTTGAGTAATTCACTATACCATTCATCATCTTCTACGATAAAGATGCTTATTGCCCCCATATTGATTTAATTGTGTGTGTGAGAAATTAGCCCAAAATAAACTTTTTATTCCAAAAATCAGACCATTATCCAAATATTGGAATGTTGTTGACGGTAAAATATGTATAAGTTGTTGATAATTAGCATATAAAGTGTGTTGGTATGTTTTTGGCACTAAGAATGGCAAATGAGAATAAGTGAAACAAGTAAGCACCATACTGTTATTAATGATGTGCGGTTATTTAGTGACCTATGCGCAAACAGGCGAATTGTTTGCTCGTTTAGATCAAATAAATATAGTTGAAGATCAATTAGATAATTGGAGCAATTGCTGGATTGATTATGATTGTGATGGTTATGAAGATCTTTTTATTCCATCCTATAATATGGAACAAAACAGTGTTTTATACAAAAATTTAGGAGATGGGAGTTTTGAGAAAATAACAGATAATAATTTGGTGAATGATGAGGTGAATTCTGTTGTAGCCAGTTGGGCAGACTATAATAATGATTTAAGAACAGATGTATTAATTGCGAATAATAGTGGTCAGAGCGATTTGTTATACACTAATATTTGCGGGGGAAGTTTTAGCCTTACTTCTGATTTGGAGATTTTTACAGATGGTGGATTCTCTCATGGTGCGAGTTGGGCAGATTACGATAATGATGGTTGGTTAGATGTGTTTATATCAGATTATGCTAAAGCGAATAGAAATCGTTTGTATAAAAATAATGCTGATGGAACATTTGAAAAAGTTTACGATGAAAATATTTCCTCTATTTTATGTGCTTCTATTGGAGCCGTTTGGGGAGATCTAAATAATGATGGCTATCCAGATTTGGTCGTGCCAAATAATGAAGAAGAAAATGTGTTTTTTATAAATCAGCAAGATGGAAGTTTTAATAAAGCAATTTTGAATGAGATAGGTAATTCTGTGGGTTGCTCACTGGGAGACTACGACAATGACGGAGATTTAGATTTGTTTTTTGCAAATTCCAGTGGACAAGATAATTTTCTTTACGAAAATGATGGTACAGGCTCTTTTACTCAGGTAACAGACAGTGTAGTATCAACAGACGGTGGGCATTCCCACGGAAGTACCTTCTCTGATTTTAACAATGACGGACATCTAGATTTATTGGTGAGTAATGATAGAGATGGGCCAAGTTATCTTTATATCAATCAAGGAGATGGAAGTTTTGAAAAAAACACGACAGATCCGATTGTCAATACGATTGGTCAATCATTTGGAGTGGGAGCTTGTGATTATGATAAGGATGGCGATCAGGACATTTATATCAGCAATCACAGCAATGAAGAAAATTTCTTCTATCAAAATCAAACGACTGATCAAAATTGGTCAGCCATACAGTTAAGAGGAGTCAATTGTAATGCCAATGCTATCGGTGCAAAGATTCGATTAAAAGCAACTATCAATGGAGAATCCTTTTGGCAATTAAGAGAAATAAACTCCCAAAGTGGCGGTGGAGCCGGCAGTCAAAGCAGTTTCACCGCCCATTTTGGACTCGGAGATGCAACTCAGATTGATAGTTTAGTCATTGAGTGGTCTCCACAATACACACAATCTTTTAGCGATATTGAAGCTAATGAATACCTATACATCATAGAAGAGCAAGATTACGAATTCGGTCTGTTAAAAAATGACAGCTACTACAACTGTGCAGATTTAGAAGGCTTTGAAACAGAGGAAGGAACTTTAAGCATTTGCCCCAATCCGACTCAAGGTCAATTTACGATCAAAACCATAGAAAGCGAAACAATTATTGGAAAGATTGTCATTTTTGATGCTAAAGGAGCCCTCATGAATTTTTACGAAAATGTAGAAATAATCGGTTCTTATACACTTGATATAGATCGATATTCGCCAGGTATGTACATCATTATTATTCAGGCCAATGACGGTCGTCGCTTTCAAGCTAAAGTGGTGACGATATAAAATAAAAATGCAAGTTTTTTGAATTTTTCATGATTTAGTTTAGGGTTATTAAGCGGGCCTTACCTACTCCTATTATTTAAAAAAATAATAGGAGATAGGTCGGGCTATCCGCTCTTATGTAGCTATTCGGCAGCTATTACGCTAAGCGCTGCTTGTCTCTAAGGAGCCTGCGCATCGCTAAGCTCCATAAGCTCCCTCATTGACGCTACATACCGCTTCTATCCCTAAGGCAATTGTAGCCTTTATTAACTTGTCAGTCTCCATTGATTGCTAGATAAAAAAGCTAGGTTTATTATCTGCAAATGTCATAATGTAAAACAAAATCCCTTCCACACTCGTATGAAAATATAGACTCCTTTTTTCACCATTACTATTACACAATAGACCTATCCAAAATTTGGAACCCATTCCAGCTATGAGACTTTTCTTAAAAACAAAACTTTTGTAATTGTTTGATTATTAGTTGTTTATGATTTTTTGGCCCCTTGGCACTAAATTGGAACTATAGAAATCAGACAAGCGATACTCAAGGAAAGCTTGACAAAATGCTCAAACCTATGAAAGCAAAAAGTTTATACAATTCAGACAACTTATTTCTCATGAATATAATGGCTCCCGAAGTGGGCAGAAGATTATATATTGGAGACCAATTACCTGATAGTTTAGGGGACTATGACGTATTAATGATCTCGGGAGCCATTCTTTCTTCTACTGAATTAGAAGCCTTTAATAAGCAGTCGTTTTACTATATTAACAATAGTGATAAAACTATGAGATGGGTTTATCCAGCAGATTTATCGCATCCTACTTTTTTGAATTTCTATAATGCTGCTACTTTTAAAGCAAAGGTTTTTTGTTGGTTAACTAAGTTAGCTTTCTTAATAGGATTTCGATCTTGGTTTACCAGTGGTAGTTTTACTATTTTTCATAAAGGAGAATTAAAACTGAAGGAATTAGCCAAGAAAAAAGATTGCGATAATTTTTCTGTATTCATGGGTACTGTTGGTCCTAATAGAAAATTATTAGTAGAGTTAAATAGCAAGGGTAAGAGTCGTTATTTTATCAAGAAAGCGCTCAACGAAAAAAGTCAAAAATTAGTCAATAATGAAGTCGATAAATTACAAGCATTAAAAAATAATACATGGAAGCATTTATCAGTACCTCAAGCTGAAAAACTCCCAGACACAAGTATGGGGCTTTTATCCAATATTCAAACTGACAGAGCAGTACGATCTATTAAATTAACCGAGACACATATTAAAGCATTAAGTGAGTTATATGATTATTCATTTCAAAAGCAAGCATGGCAGGAGCTGCCAATTTACGAACAAACCTCAACGAATATAAACAGATTAGATTTTAAAGACGAACATTTAGTAATTAGGAGATTAGCTACTTTATTAGAAACACTTAACAGCAATTTAGATTCAGCAGTGTTATCAACAGCTTATTCTCATGGTGATTTTACACCTTGGAATATGTATGTTGAGGGTGATCAATTGCACCTTTATGATTGGGAATTGGCATTTGATCAGATGCCCTTACTGTTTGATTTATTTCATTTTATATTTCAAACGGGAGTGCTTCTGACAAATGCCAACTATTCCCAAATAAAAAAACAAATTAATGATTTATTGACATGGCCATCGGTTAAGGCGCTGATAGGTAAATATGAGATAGATGTAGAGAAGCATTATCAGCTTTATTTACTGATTAATGTGAGTTATTATGTAAACATATACCAGCAACAAGAAAAGCTTCACGAACAAGCTCATTGGTTGTTAGAAGTGTGGGAGGCAGCCTTAACGGATGTGCTTATTCAAAGTACTAAAGAGTCAAGGCGAAAAATATTCATTAGTAATTATTTCAACAAGATAGCAGGACAAGATTATGCAGTATTAAAATTTAAGGAGAGAGATATTGATCAAATAGCAGAAAGCTCTGATATTGATATATTGATCAAAAAATCGGATTTAAAGAGCATGCTTACTTGGATTAAGGGGATATCTTCTATTAGTAAGGTGGAAGAGGTTCATTTTTCCTTCATGACTCAATTAGATATTTATTTTGATGATGCTTCCTTTTTAAGTATTGATCTCATTCATCAATTTAAGCGCAAGGATCAAGAGTTTATGAGTGCGAATGAGGTCTTGAAAAATACAGAACTAACAGCACAAGGAATAAAAGTGCCGAACTTAGTGAATGACTTTGAATATTGCCTATTATTTTATTTCCTTAATGGTAGTCCTATTCCTCAAAAGTATTTGGATTGGTTTGCTAAAGATGAGATTAGGTTATTGGCTTATTTAGAAAAAAAATATGAAGTGAATTTAGATAAAATACAAGAACTAAGCAGTTTCTCCGAAACCCTAAAAAAACAATTAATTAAAAAAGTGAAACATACAGAAGGGAGTATGGGAAGCTTACTTAACAAAATGGCATATTATAAAGATACTCTGAAAAGGGTGAGCTTTAAGAAGGGGATGATCATCACCTTTAGTGGGGTCGATGGCGCAGGGAAATCAACAATCATAAACGAGTTGCAATCAATTCTGGTGAGAAAGTATAGAAAGCAAGTTGTTGTGATTCGTCATCGACCCTCTCTTTTGCCCATTTTAAGTTCTTATAAATACGGAAAAAAAGAAGCAGAAAGAAGGACTACTTTAAAACTCCCCCGCCAAGGAAATAATAAAAGTAGTTTGAGTTCGATGATTCGATTTGGGTACTATTATTTAGATTATTTGTTTGGGCAAGTTTATATTTATGGAAAGTATGTTTTGAGAGGAAAGATTGTGCTATATGATCGCTATTACTTTGATTTTATCAATGATGCGAAGCGATCTAATATCCAAGTGAATAAGGGTTTAGCTAAAAGTTTATACCGCTTTATCTATAAGCCCCAATTGAATTTTTTCTTATTTGCCCCAACAAATGTCATCTTATCACGTAAGAAAGAATTACAAGCCCATGAGATTGAAGAATTAACTAATGCCTATTTGGAACTCTTTAAAGATTTTAATCAGAAATACGATAATTCCCAATATACCAGTATTCTTAATATTGACAAGGAAGAAACATTCAATCAGATCATTAGACAAATCACGAACAATTAAGGTTTCATTATGAAAAGCTTATTAGAAAAAGTAATCCAAAAACGAAATCCCAATTTTCGCTTTGATGAAGGGGTAAGTAGCAGCTTATTGATGGAGCTTGCTTGGGATAAGTTGTGGGCTTCCATTCGAAGCTATAAACTCTTGTTCCGCTTTCGTTTACCACAAAAGTTATTCTTAGGAAAAGGGGTGCGATTCTTTCACCTGTCTAATATACGTTTGGGTAAGTGGGTTAAGATAGATGACTATGTCTACCTAAGCGGTTTAGGTAAAGGGCCTCTAAGTATAGGTGATAATGTAGGTATAGGAGCTTATAGCAGAATCATCGTTTCTACTTCCTTTAATAATTTAGGTGCATACATCCAGATTGGAAATAATGTAGGAATAGGAGAGTTTG
Source organism: Chitinophagales bacterium (assembly GCA_020629335.1). The sequence goes on from JAHDDN010000014.1 coordinate 15,290, forward strand.
CTTATTTAGGTGGTGGTGGTGGACTTAGTATTGGCGATGATTGTATCATCGGGCAGTATTTAAGTTGTCATCCTGAGAATCATCACTATTCCGATAACAACATACTAATACGCGAGCAAGGAGTCAGTCGCCAGGGAATTTCGATAGGCAAAAACTGTTGGATTGGTTCTAAGGTCACGGTCTTGGATGGGGTGACGATAGGAGATAATTGTATTATTGCTGCGGGGGCGGTGGTAACTAAGAGTATGCCCGCTAATTCAGTAATAAGTGGTGTGCCTGCCAAAGTACTAAAGACAAGAATGAGTGAGGATACTAACTTACAGAAAGTGAGCTAGGACATTTGACATTTAAAAACAAAGCGCATGAAAACGATATTAGCAACTGCTTATGCAGTAAATCCATATAAAGGTTCAGAGGACGGAACAGGTTGGAATTGGGTCTGTCAGATTGCTCATGATAATAAAGTGATTGCTGTAACTCGCAAGAATAATAGGGAGCCTATTGAAAAATATATGCAGGAGAATCCTCAAGATTTTTATGCTAATATGGAATTCCTTTATTACGATCTTCCATATTGGATGCGCTTTTGGAAAAAGAAGGAAAGAGGGGCAATGCTATATTACTATATGTGGCAATTGTTTATGCCTTTCTTCTTAAAGATGAAAAAAGCCAAATTTGATATCGCACATAATTTGAATTTCCACAATGATTGGGCGCCTTCCCTTTTGTGGACTTTAGGCAAGCCGATGGTTTGGGGGCCGATAGGTCATCATCCTAAAACACCTAAAAAATATTTGTTGCCCATCTATGGTAAAAAGGCTTATATCAAGCAAAGAATAACTTGGGTATTAAAGCAGCTATTTTGGCATGTTGATCCATTATTAAAATTGACAGTCGCCAAATCTGATCAAATTATTGGAATAAATTCGAGTGTTAGTAAAGTGTTGGGGATCAGTGAGAAGCGAGTAGCGATTATGCCAGCAGTTGCTTCGGAAGAAATTAATCTGTCAAAATCACAACCTAAGGAGAAATTTTACGTACTATCAATAGGAAGGTTTGTTCCATTAAAAGGCTTTGATTTGACGATTGCTTCCTTTGCAAAATTTTATCATCAGCTTTCTCCCAGTAAACAGAAAATGGTGGTTTTGAAATTAGTTGGCAAGGGACCGAAAAGAGCTTTTTTAGAAGGATTAGCCAAAGAGTTAAATGTGGCAGAAGCCGTTGAATTTATCGAATGGATGCCACGAGAATCCTTAGTTAAATTATATCAAGATTCGGATGTGTTTTTATTCCCCTCGCATGAAGGTGCAGGAATGGTCATTCCAGAAGCACTTTCTTATGGTTTACCGATTATCTGCATGGATAATTGTGGTCCTGGAGAGTTTATTAATGAGTCTTGTGGTTTGAAAATCCCTTATACAGAATATGATCAAAGTATTCGTCTATTAGCCCACCAGCTATTGAAAGTTTATAATGATGATTCCTTTAGGCAAGAACTAGCCGAAGGAGCGATTCATCATTTCAATACCCATTTCAAATGGGAACACAAAAGAAAATTGCTTAATGGTGTTTATGAGCTTGTGGGAAGCTCATTGAGTATTAGAGCACAAGAGAAGAGCGTATCTGTGCTGGATGGCCAGCCCTCTTCCTTGGCTCTTAATACCACAAATAAACTGACTAACTGATAAACTGGCTAACTGGTCAACTGACTACGACCTTTAAGTACTCCATCAGAATTTTAAGGTTGGAATGTTCTAACGTTATTCAGTTTTAACGTTATTTAATCGGCTTAGGGATGGTAGTGGTATGTAGCGTTTATGATGCGACTTAGGTAGCTTAGTGATGCGCAGGCTCCTTAAGAGACAAGCAGCACTTAGCGAACTTAGAGCAGCATAGCTACATAAGAACGGACAGCCCGACCCGAAGGGAAAGCCCCAAAGAAAATAAATTAATTTTTCAATTATGTCAAAAGTTGTTTGTGTACATCTTCTCAATGATTATAGTGGTAGTCCATTGGTACTATCTCAGGTGGTCAAGGGCTTCGTGGATTCGGGCTATGAGGTAGATTTGTATACGGCTCATAATGGCGAAGGCTTTTTGTCAGATTTAGAGGGAGTTAACTATCAGTATTTGCCATATGATTGGCATTCGAATAAGTGGTTGACTCTTTTGCATTTGTTGTTTAGTCAAGTGGTTTTGTTTTTTCAGATCTTGCGCTATTATAATACAGATGCTGTAATTTACATAAATACAATATTGCCTTTTGGTGCAGCTATAGCAGCTAAGCTGATGGGTAAGCGAATTATATATCACGTCCACGAAACATCAGTTCGCCCCCTAATTTTTAAGAACTTTTTGTTTATGGTCGCTAAGTGGAGTGCCGATCAATCTATTTTTGTATCTGATTATTTGCGAGAAGCAGAAGCTTGGGATTCGCGAAAATCCCAAACGGTTTATAATGCTTTGTCGGATAAATTCTTGAGTCAAATTAAGGATTATCAGAAAGTAAATAAGATGGAATATATCATATCTCATAACAATGGTGCAAATATTGTAAAAGAGAATGATTCTAAGAAGATTAGGCAGAAAGATGAGTTTTTTAAAGTATTAATGTTGTGCTCTTTGAAGGAGTACAAAGGAGTTCGCGAATATGTCGAATTAGCCCGTAAGCTGACAGGCATCCAATTTACTTTGGTACTAAATGCAGAGGAGGCCGCTATAGAGCACTTTTTCAATCAAGTGACACTGCCGCCTAATCTGCATTTATTTCCTGCCCAAAAAGATGTGCATCCCTTTTATCAAGAGGCGGATTTGTTGATGAGTCTTTCTCACCCTCTGAAATGGGTAGAAACATTTGGGATGACTGCTTTAGAGGGGATGGCTTATGGTTTACCTGTAGTAGTACCGCCAGTAGGAGGTATTGCAGAGATAGTGGAAGACAGTGTGAGTGGATTTCATAGGGATGTTCGGGATTTAGATAGTTTAGCGGATACCGTCACAGCCTTAGCAAATAATCCACAACTTTATGAAAGTATGGCAGCCAATGCCTTAAAAAGAGCCAATGATTTCGATGTGCATTTGATGAATGAAAAGATACAAGAGATTGTGTTTGCGCAAGTGAATTAATTTGTTTTTTGTAACTATTTTTTGAAGATTACCTACCCCATATGTTTCCAATTTTTGGAATACAGTTCCAATATCTAATATTGATTAGAAAAGCCTTGATGTGTAAACATTTGAATGTTATCGAATCGTATGTTTAGGCACAGTTTGTGAATTAATTAAACTGAATTTAGATCAATAAAATGGAATTTGTAACCCAATTAAATTTTTGAAAAACGTCAAAGTATGAATCATAAAGTTGCTATTATTGGATCAGCAGGAGCTCCTGCACGTTATGGAGGGTTTGAGACCCTTACTCATCACTTAGTTCTTAATTCTCCCATTGAATCAGAGATGTCTGTTTATTGTACGAAGCATTTTTATCCAAAGAGTGATCAGGTCAAGTATTGGAATGGTGCTCGTATGTATTATTTGCCATTAAAGGCTAATGGAATTCAAAGTGTTTTCTATGATATTTGGTCGATCATACATGCTATGACATATGCACACACTCTCATCATATTAGGGGTTCCTGGTTGTATGATATTACCATTTGTCAAGCTTTTCGGTAGCCAAAAAATAATCGTCAATATTGACGGGATGGAGTGGCGAAGAGAGAAGTGGAGTGGTTTAGCGAAGAAATTCTTGAAGTTTTCGGAATGGATAGCTGTGAAGTCAGCCCATAAGGTGATCACAGATAATAAGGTATTACAAGATTATGTAAGAGAGTATTACAATAAAGAAAGTGAATTAGTAGAGTATGGCAGTGATCATGTCATGAAAGTGAAGCCATCAGCAGTAGATCATTTAGAATATGATTTTTTGAGAACTGATTATGCGTTTAAAGTTTGTCGAATCGAACCAGAAAATAACATACATACCGTCTTACAAGCCTTTGTCCGATTACCAGAGAAGAATATAGCCATAGTAGGTAATTGGGAAAATAGTGAGTACGGAAAAACACTGAAAAAAGAATATGCTTCTTACGATAATATTTATCTATTAGATCCTATTTACGATCAAAAAAGATTAGATGCCTTAAGAGGTAATTGTTCCCTTTATGTACATGGGCATAGTGCTGGAGGAACCAATCCATCCTTAGTAGAAGCGATGTATTTGGGACTACCCATTCTTGCTTATGATGTTAATTTTAATAGAGCGACAACAGAAGATAAGGCGGTTTATTTTAGTGGAGCATCAGATATTATAGATGCATTGAAAACAAAAGATCAGGATGAATGGAATGCAGTAGGTACAAGAATGGAGGAGCTGGCTCAAGTCAGATACACTTGGAAAAAGATCGTTGGTAAGTATACGCAAATAACAGCGGACTTACATTTGAGTAGCCAAGCTTTACCTGATATCCAAACTCAAAAATAAGAAGTGATGAATAATACAATTCCTTACATATCTTCAGCTTGGCCTCAATTGCCAGTAGCTATATTGATGCTTTTAGCGGCTCTTATAGCCTTTGCTATTAGCTATTATATGATTCCAAAAATCATTCAATGGGCTTATGATAAGGAGTTATTAGATCAACCTAATCATAGAAAAGAACATCAAGTAGCTATTCCGAGATTAGGAGGAATTGCGATTATCCTAGCTACTTTGGTAGCCAGTTTGCCTTTTCTTTGGTTTGATGTTCCTACGCAAGTCTTATATTTCTTAGGCGCATTAGGGATTTTAGCTACCGTAGGGATAATAGATGATTTAAAAGAATTATCGGCTGGAAAGAAATTGATTGTTCAACTAATCGTAGCCGCTATCATTAGTTATGGTGGAATCCGAATTGACAACTTAGGTGGTTTATTGGGCGTGTATGAAATTCCAGATTGGGCACAATACAGCCTCACGATTCTCTTAGTCACTGGTCTTATGAATGCCTTCAATTTTATTGATGGAATTGACGGTTTAGCAGGTGGTATCGGATGTACGAATGCCTTAATAATGGCGAGTTTATTACTTTTTACAGGCCTGCCATTTTATGCGATATTAAGCCTTGCATTAACAGGCGCCATTTTCGCATTTCTATTCTATAACTTCAATCCAGCGAAAATATTTATGGGTGATACCGGCTCCTTAAGTATTGGCTTTATCTTAGGTATATTAGGCATTCTAATCATACAAAATAATGTTAGTAACGGCCCAATCAGTAATAGTATAGTCGTCGTGACAGGCATACTGATGCTACCCGTTTTTGATATACTAAGAATTAGTTTGGTCCGTATTAGCAAAGGCAATTCACCTTTCAAAGCAGATCGCAATCACATCCACCATTTATTAATCAAAACAGGCTTCAATCACAAACGATCTGCTCTGATTTTATATGGAGCGAACCTCATAGTGATACTCGTTGCCTTTTTAATCAAAGACGCTTTAGCTGTTTGGCAATCGCTTTTATTGATCAGCCTACTAAGTATTTTCTTAATGGAATTTCTAAGCATCAAAAAAATATTCAATGCTCGTTCAGAAAGCAAATCATTAAATTATAAAATGGAAGACTTAAAAGCTAAAAACAGATTCTTAACCAGATAATGGTGAATTGGTGTGTGATTTGTTAAATCCCAATTAACAATACAATTATGAAAGAAAAAAAAGAAATATACCTCGTAGAAGATGATGAGTGGTACGCCAATCTACTTGCGATGCAATTAGAAGAAAATCCCAATTATAGTATTCAGCTCTTTCATACTGGAGAAGAATTACTCAGTAAATGGGAAAATACACCAGACTTAGTCATTCTGGATTATCATCTAAATAGTAGTAATATCAATGCTCGTACAGGTGGTGATATACTCAAAATACTTAATCGAGATTATCCAGAGCTACCCGTATTGATGCTAAGTGGTTTGGAAGATGTCAATGAGGTAGTAGAATTACTAAAAGTAGGAGCCAATGATTTTATCGTAAAAAATGAAGAAGCATTCGATAAATTAAAAGAAAGTGTTGCTGATACTTTTGAGTTCAAACAAGCCAATATGGCAATCGAAAACCTTGGCGAAGAAGAGAAAAAACTAAAAAGGAGAGTATACTTAACCTTCTCTCTTATTGTAATAGTTCTTATGGGAATATTAATTCTATAATCAACAAAACCTAATCAATAGTTAAACATTGAAATCCAATAATGGGATATAACAAAGTTTGTTTTCCAAAAAATGGAAAAACAATCCAATTGCTGTAACGATTACATGATATGTAGTTGTCTAAGTTGTTGATTTTCAGTGATTTATTTTTTGGTATGCCTTTGGCATGTAGTGATATAAACAACTATTATTGAATATCACTACTAAATTTATCATAATGACTGATTTAACTGTTTTTATTATAGAAGATGATCCCATATACACTGAGATATTGAAATTTCATTTAGGGCAATTAGGGATTAATAAGATACAAGCTTTCTCAAAAGGAGAAGATTGTTTGAATTGTAATGCTGCTCCAGATTTAATCATCTTGGACTACTATCTTGAAAACGATGATAATTTCAAAAACGGGACTGCTTTATATCGAGAAATTTCAAAAAAATTCAACAATACAGATACGATATTTACCTCAGCTCAGACAGACCTTAATAAGGCAATTTCAATCATGAAGTTAGGTGCCTTGGATTTTGTGACCAAAGATGAAGATACACTTGGAAAAATTACATTACTGATAGAGAAAGTAATGAGTAAAAAACTAAAAAGATCAGATGCGAACTGATCCTAATAATAATTAGTACCCCCTTGATTTTAAAGAGTCGAAAGATTCTGTGATTTTTAACCAATGCGAAAGGTTCTGAATATAGCTTCGAAAGAAGCTATTCAGTAACCTATTTAAATCCTAGAGCGATGAAGAAGTGGACAACCAAATTGATAACAATTTTACTTAGTTGTTCCATGTTGATGATGAGCAGTTGTGTAAATTATAATCTCTTCCAAGGAAATAGTTCTAAGAAGGTAAATGACCCAGAACTATTTGATTGGGGTTATGAAGACACAACTGCTGATGATCTTAATTATTCAGATACCGTAGGCCTTGATGCTGCGGTCTTAGAAGAGCGTAAAGAAAAACGCCTTAGCTCAGAAGTAAAGCATATCCTAAAATATGATGATAAGCTGAGTATTAGTATTTGGAATCACGATGAACTAAGCATGGGTTCCATTTTTGGTATTTACAATTCCAATGAGGTTTACGGCAAATGGCAAACGATTGATTACGAAGGGAAGGTCAAACTACCCAAGATAGGCCAAGTACATTTAGGAGGGCTGTCTATCCAAGAAGCGGAAGATTTGTTAGCAAAAGAATTGAGCGAATATATCTTAGATCCTATAGTCGTGGTCAAAGTACTCAACAGAGAAATAACTATTTTAGGAGAAGTAAAAGAACCTGGTAATTTCAACTTAGACAAGGAGCACAATACCTTAACAGAAATGATTGGAAAGTCTGGAGGATTTAATTTTTATGCAGATACTAAAAAAGTGAAAATAGTCAGAGGGGAGGCAAATGAGAAGAAGGAATATTTAGTAGACTTCACTCGCTTAGATCCGATTCAAGCAACTCAGATTTTATTACAGCCTGGGGATGTGATTTATATCCCTTCTCAAAAAAGTAAAAATATAGTACAAAAATCACCTACTCTAATTCCTTTCACAAGTGCCATTACCACCCTTATCGTAGTCTTATCTTTTAACAAAGGCAACTAATGAATGACTTTCATGATATAAAGCGGCTCTTAATGCCCTTGTTGAAAGGTTCTCCTTTCATCTTACTATGCCTAATTATTTCCTTAATGATTTGTAAGAAGGCATTGGAGTATGCCATTCCTATGTATGAAAGCACAGCTATCTTAAAATTAGACGATAGTAATGTGGGGGTCGGAAATACCCAGTTATTCAAAGACTTTGACCTTTTTAGCACGACCAATAAAATAGCTACTGAGGTTGAAGTGTTGAAGTCAAAAGAGTTGATTAAAAAAGCAATAGAAGGGCTATCCTTAGATGCGTCTTATACAAGGGTAGGACGGTTAAAAAAAACGGAGCTTTATCATAATTCTCCTTTTAAAGTTAGTGGTGAATTCAAGGAGTCAAAATTATATAATCGTCCCATTAAACTAAATATTTTAAGTGAAGATAGTTTAAATATAGAGTATGAATGGAAGGAGAAAATTTATACTGAGTCGGCCATCTTCGGTGATACAATTGATAATGTTCATTTACAAGTAGTCATTGAGTTAGAAGACGAATTAATTAAATCCAAAACAGAATTAGATGTATTGGGCGAATACGAATTTAGACTACATACCGAGAATCAATTAGCCTCTGCTATCAAAGGAAATTTAGATATTAAAGCAAAAGATAAAGATGTACCTGTCATCAGGATATCCTATAAGAGTGTAGTTCCTGAAAAAACAATGGAAGTAACCAATGCACTCGCAGAATCCTACATTAATGATTTCGTTTTAAATAAAACTCAAGCCGCAGGAAAAACAGTTAGATTTATTGATGATCGATTAGATGATATCAGTCGTCAATTAAAAAAATCAGAAAAATCTATAGAAGATTATAAACTCAATAATGGAGTTGTTAATCTACGCCAAGAGACAGAAACAGGTTTGCGTAAAATTGCTCAATTAGAAGTGCAACTATCTAACTTGGTCATGAATGAATCCGCTTTAGATGCATTAGATAAATACATTGAATCAGCAGATTCTACAGCATATTTAGATCTTTCTCCCCAATTCGGTTATGGTGATTTATTATTCACTGAATTAAGTAAGAAGCTCAAAGCATATCAAGCAGAACGCAAAGAACTGTTACTTAAGTACACACCCAATCATGAGGAGGTAATGATCGTTGATCAGAATATTGCAGAGTTGGTAGACTATATCAAAAGAGGGATTAAAAACGCCAAAAAAGACATCAGTATCAAGCGTCGGGAAGTAGAACTTAGTATTCAAGAAAGTGAAGCTGTTTTTGTGGATCTTCCTTCTAAGGAAAAAGATCTCATGATCTTAGAAAGAGAATTCCAACTCAATCAAAAAACCTTCAATTTTTTAATGGAAAAAAGAATGGAAGCAGCTATTGCATCAGCCGCATCTATTTCTTTTCATAGAGTATTAGAAAAGGCAGAATTACCTAAGCAGCCAGTAAGTCCAAACAGAACTTTGCTTTTATTTGTCTCAGGTTTAATCGGCTTAATGATAGGGGTGGCATTAGTGTATATATTCACCTTCATTCGCCCAAAATTAGGTGGTCGTCGAGAGTTAGAAAAGCAAAGTGAAACTCCTCTCTTGGGTGTTGTCAAAAAAGGCAAAAGAAAAGCCTTAACGTTAAATGATTCGATAGCCACCTTAGCTAATCAATTAGGCTTGGTGAATAAGCTAAAAAAACATCAAGCAATTGTCGTAAGCTCTGCGATTAAAGGAGAAGGGAAAACCTATATAGCTGCGCAATTAGCTCAATCTTTAGCTGCTGTAGGTTGGAAAGTAGGTATCTTAGATGCTAATTTGAGAAAAGCAGATTTACATCAACAATTCCAATTAAACAATGATAAAGGCTTGGCAGAATACTTAGAAGATAATGCTACATTAAGTAGTATTATTCAATCAACAAAAATTCCTAACTTAAGCCTAATCAGTGCAGGGAACTCAACAACAAACCCTACACTCTTATTCAGTCATCAAGCCTTGAAGTCTAAAATTAAGGCACTCAAAAAAGAGTTTGATTTACTGATTATTGATACACCAGCCACAGCAATTGCCACAGATGCGATTAATCTAATGAAGATGAGCGAGCACAATATTTATGTGCTGCGATCTAATTATACACCTACCGAATTTCTATTGCAATCTGACCTCATCAAAGAGGAATACGGCATTCAGGATATTCGATTAATTCTCAATGGAGTTAATAAAAATACTTCTTATAACGGCCTTTATCAAGGGCGAGCTTTGAACTACCAGAAAAAATCTTGGTGGAGAAAATTACTCCCTAAAAGATCAAAACAAAAACCATCAAAGGCGCTACCCACTCAAACCCGAATATTACAACAGCCAAGATGATGCAATTATATCAAAAATATGGTAAGCAATTATTTGCATTGGGAGATCAAGCCTTAGTAAGTGGTAGTAATTTTATTTTAGGAATTTTACTAGCAAGGGAGTTGGGACTCAATGCCTATGGAAGTTTCGCTTTGGCGTGGATGGGCGTTTTATTTGTGAGTAGCTTGCATCAAGCGTTTATGGTTAGTCCGATGATGACTTTCGCCCCTAAGAAAGGAAATATTATCAATTATCTAACAGCAACTAAGTGGATGCAATTAGTTTTTGCGGTTTTAATATTCGGTTTGACTTATTTAGTAATGGCGATAGGAGGGAACTACTTTTTGACAGAAAATCTACAATCTGTTAAATGGCTATTACCTTTAGTAACAGCGCTATATGTCTGTCATGATTATTTTCGAAAAAAATACTACATCCTAAATACACCCATCAAGGCCTTCCTTCTTGATGCGCTGAGTTATGGCTTTCAATTAGTGTGTTTATTATACTATACTTTTTATGCTGACTTGAGTTTAGCGACGGCCTTTTGGGTTATTAATGCAGCTTTCGTTTTAGCGATAGTAGTGGCTCTTTTTGATGAGAAAAAGTGGAGTATTGATATAGCACTAATTAAGGAAAATGTAATAGCCCATTGGCACTACGCTAAATGGTTAATCGGCAAAGCAGTTTTACAATGGCTATCAGGTAATTATTTCATTATTGCAGCAGGGGGATTACTAAGCGTAGCAGCCGTAGGGGTTATCCGAATCGCTCAAAATGTCATAGGCGTGCTCAATGTTTTCTTCCTTGCTATGGAAAATTATGTGCCAGTCAATGCTGCCAAAGTACACAATGATTCAGGTGATCAAGCCCTCTATCAATACCTGAAAAATATTACTTTCAAAAGTAGCGGAATCATCTTAGGAATCATTGTTTTATTAGCCATATTTGCTGAGCCTATTATTGAGTGGCTTTATGGTGCAGAATATACCGCTTATGCCTATGTGCTAAGAGGTTTTGCTCTACTCAATATATTCGTATTCGTAGGGATGCCACTTCGCTTTGCCATTCGCACCTTAGAACAAACACAAGGCATATTTTTTGCGTACCTATTAAGTACACTGTTCAGCCTGTTTTTTGCCTATCCATTTATTCAATGGTGGGGTTTATATGGTGTCATTGGCGGACTCATTATTACCCAACTCATCACACAAGCCTTCTACCTAATCACCATCCAAAAGTACAATAAAAAAATCCTACCCAAAACTCGTAGGGGCGTTGCACCACAACGTCCACCGATTTCGTAAAAAATAATAATATGAAAATCATCCATCTCGTCTTAGGCAAAGCCAACCCCAACCGTATGAACGGAGTCAATAAAGTCGTTCACCAACTCGCTCTAAACCAATCCAATTTAGGGCATGAAGTAAGCGTATGGGGAATCACCAATACACCCGATGATCGCTCTGAAATTCCAGACCGAAATTTTAAAACCGAGCTATTTCAAGCCCAAGGTCGTTGGGGGGTAGATTCCAAAATAGAACAAGCAATTTCTCAACTAAACGGAGATTCGGTCTTTCATCTACATGGAGGATTCATACCCGAATATTATCACGTTCACAAACTCTTAGACAAATACAGTCAGCCCTATGTCTTCACGGCACACGGCAGTTATAATGTCAAAGCCCTCGAAAAAAGCAAATGGAAAAAACAAGCTTACTTCCACCTATTCGATTCCAAAGTACTCAAAAAATCCAAAGCCATTCACTGCATCGGCCAAAGCGAATTAGATTCCAGTAATCAACTATTACCCAATGCCAAAAAAGTCCTCATTCCAAATGGTCAAGACTTATCCGAAATGAACTTTAACTATCAAGAGATGGCCGAGAAGCCTTCGATTGTATTCGGTTTCTGTGGCAGACTAAGAAGCTATGTCAAAGGTTTAGATTTACTGTTAGACGGTTACGCACAATATGTGCAAACCTCAGTTATAGAATCCGCCCTATGGCTTATAGGCGATGGCGAATCTATGGAGGAGTTACAAGCAAAATCCAAGGCACTAAATATAGCAGACCAAGTAAAATTCTGGGGCGCAAAATACGGAGAAGAAAAACTCAACCTAATCGCTAACAGCACCGCTTTTTACCATCCTTCCAGATACGAAGGTTTGCCAACTGCCGTACTAGAAGCCGCTGCCTTAAAGGTGCCATGTGTAGTCAGTCACGCTACCAATATGGCCCAATTTATTAGTAATCACAAAGCAGGCATCAGTCTCGCTAAAAATGATGCCAAGCACATAGCGACCTCTATGCATCAAATACAAAAATGGAAAGAAAATAATCAATTAAACGCCTACGGACAGAATGCTAAAAATATGGTAGAGACTGCCTTCGATTGGCAAAAAATAGCCGCAGATTTAATTGATGTATATGCGTCATAATTACAACCACCCCTAACTCCTCCTTATTTAAGGAGGGGGACTTTATAAGCCATACAATAATTGAAAGCAAAAGCACCAAATATCACCCCAAAAAAATACTTAAAAAGCCTCAGTACTTGGCTGATGATCCTCCTATTTCTGCAAATAGGAGGCTTCTTCACAGTCAGTGAAAACGTTGCCATCACGAGAGTCATCAAAGTATTTTTGCGAATTGCCACTACTGGCGGAGTGATATTACTATATTTTCAAGCCATTAGCAAAGGCCATATTGCTTCCTTTATTCATCGCAATACCTTAGCGCCATTTCTGTATGGCTGTTATTTATTCTTAGGATTTTGTTCCCTGCTTTGGTCTACTAATCCTGGCTATAGCATGTTACAATTATTCATGACTTCTATCAGTTTGATATTCGTTTATTATTTCTTAGCCCTGATAGAAATACTCCGTCATTATTATAAAGAAGAAGCGCCCAGAATCGGTCCCATATTTTCCCAATCGGTATTTTGGATCAGCCTCATTTTCGTGATCGGAATGTTCGTCATGCCCGATCAGTTTTATCGAATGACGCATGGGGGGGAAGTAGCCCGTTTAGGCGGCTATATGATGAATCCTAATGAATTAGGCATGTTAGGCGTAGTTGGGCTTGCTGCAGGCATGTTAAATCTAAAATACGAATCCAATACCAAAACAGAACTCTTCATGATGGCCGTTACCTTCTTTGGCTTAGTCATGACCGGTTCCCGTTCCTCCATCATCAGTTTCTTTTTAGTCGTGATGTACTTCATCACCCTATCCAATAATTACAAGCTCAAAGCAAGCGTCATTATCATCAGTGTTTTATCTATACCAGTCGTCATCAATACCATCATTCTCAAGCAAGGAGATGTAGAAGAAGTATTAAGCATGACAGGCCGCTTACCCTTCTGGAAAGCCCTACTCAACGAAGGCATCATCAAAGAACCCTGGTTCGGTTTTGGCTTTATGCGCATCGCCTATGGAGAGACTTTCCAAAGCGTTCACACTTACGCTGGCAAGATGACCCACAATACCTTCATCCAAGTACTCATGAATTTAGGATTCGTCGGTTTCGGCTTAGTTCTCTGTCAAATGGCCGTTACTTTCCGAGCCATGTTCAAGTCCAATAGTCCATACCTCCGTTCCTTCTTCATAGCCGTGCTCATCCCCATCCTAATCAACTCCTTCACCGAGTTTGGCATCTTTGGCGAAAACAATTACGGCATTCTTTTTTATCAGTTCCTAATCTTCCTTTTCGTCCTCCAATACCA
>JAHDDN010000425.1 GCA_020629335.1 Chitinophagales bacterium
TTAGGTATTTATTATGCTTATAAGCCGATGTGGACGAATTTTGAGAATGCTTTGCAGAATTACAATATTGCTTTTATCATTATGGGAATTGCGATTAGTTTAGATTCCTTGAAGGATTATAATAAATTGAATTGGATTGATAAAAAGATTTATCATCGACCAAAAAGGGCGAAGGTTTATTTTAGTGTTTGGGCGACTGTATTGATTTTTAATGTGTTCTTGGCCTTGTATATTTATTTGTTTCATGAGGAGGGAGCATTGAAGGAACTCTCTTTGGGATTATTGATTTTTAGTTTGAGTTGTATCGGAGTGATGCGGGCAGGATTGCAAGCCACCAGAGATTTTATGGAAAAAAATAAAGTGGAGGAAACAGCAATTAGTGAATGATAAATTCAAGGAAATGGAGATAGTCTGTAAAAAATGATCTAAAGCAACCAATCTTCGTTTTTATACGATTATTAATTGAACTCGATATTTAATTGCAAATCAAATCCTACTTATGAAAAAAATATTTTTAATGACTATCCTTTTCACAGGAATAATTGGCTGTTTTTGTACAGACATTGATCCCTATTGGAACTTAGACGATTACGTTGTGATATTAGCAGATACCGATTTAGTTAAATTGGAATCGGGGGAATATGAATCGGACACCCTTGTATTAAATTTACAATCAAGCTTTACTACTGTTGCCTCCTTACCTCTGATGATGAATACAGCCTATGCATTGACCTGTGAAGAAGCAGGGCATAAAGGAATGGATGATCCAATTACGTCTGTTGAGATTACTAGTAGCGCACAATTTAATGAGTATGCTGCTGGAGAATTACTCAATGATATTGTAATCGTCAATGAAAATAGTTTCAATAATGAATCCGTAACTACTATAGATGATTTCGTAAGCGGATCTAAAGATATGGGAATTGATTATGGCGGTGGTCCAATAATTGATTTTTATATCACTCAAAAACCAGCTGATTCTTTAGCCCATCAATTTACAGTAACAATGGGTTTCCTTTCAGGCAAAACAATAGAAAAACAATCCGAAAGTATTATTTGGAAATAAATAAAAAAGCAGACATTTAAGTTCAGTGTTGTGGGTGGCTAATTAGAAAGAAGTCACCCACTTTTTTTAAATCTTAAGACTTCAACTCCATCTGCTTGCCAATGATAAACTCCTTCTGATTTTCTAAGTAGTTCTAATGGCTTTTTTATATTTGGGGCTTCCTCTTTCTAATTTTTTCATCGGACCGTAGGGGCGTTCCTATGTGTGCGCCCTCCGATGAAAAAATTAGAAAGAGTCGGGCTGTCCGTTCTTATGTGGCTGTTCGGCGGCTACTTCACTAAGGCATACTTGTCTGCCTTTCAGGCCAGCCTACGTCTGCCTAAGTTTCGTAAGCCACCTCTCGACGCCACATACCACTTCCATCCCTAAGCCAAATAAAAAAAGCCTCCTCTAAAAAAGAGAAGACTTTGAATTGAGTTTGAAAATTAAACGTGTGTTTTAGTGAAATTGCTCTTCCTCAGTACTACCTTCCATTGCAACCGTTGAGCTGTTTTTCTGAATCGTATTTTGTAAATAATCAAAATAGCCAGTTCCTACAAAAGATTGATGCTTAATGGCAGCAAAGCCTTCTTTTTGCAAATCAAACTCCTTCTGTTGTAATTGAGAATAACCAGCCATCCCTCTTTCCTTATAAGCTTTTGCTAACTCAAACATGGAGGTATTAAGAGAGTGGAATCCTGCCAAAGTAATAAACTGAAATTTATAACCCATTTCAGCTAATTTTTCGCGGAAGCAAGCCATCTCTTTTTCAGATAAATGAGAAGCCCAATTAAAGGAAGGAGAGCAATTATAAGCCAACAATTTATTAGGATACTGTGCATGAATTGCATCAGCAAACTCTTTGGCTTGCCCTAAGTCTGGGTGGGAAGTTTCCATCCAAACCAAATCAGCAAAAGGGGCATAGGCTAGTCCTCTTGAAATACCCTGTTCCATACCATTCTTAACTTTAAAAAAGCCTTCAGCTGTACGCTCATTAGAAAGGATAAATGGTCGATCATATTCATCTATATCTGTTGTTAATAAACCAGCTGCATCCGCATCAGTTCTTGCAACTATTAAAGTAGAAACGCCCATTACATCAGCTGCCAAACGTGCAGCCACTAGCTTATTAATTGCTTCTTTTGTAGGGACTAATACCTTTCCGCCTAAGTGTCCACATTTTTTAGCAGATGATAATTGGTCTTCAAAATGTACACCAGCAGCACCTGCCTCTATCATACCACGCATCAACTCATAAGCATTTAGATTACCGCCAAAGCCAGCTTCTGCATCTGCCACAATGGGTACCATCCAATCAATATTTCCCTCTCCACTAACGGACTGAATCTGATCTCTTCTGATTAAAGCATTATTAATCCTCTTCACAACTGAAGGTACCGAATTGGCAGGATAAAGTGATTGATCAGGGTACATATGCCCAGCTAAATTAGCGTCAGCGGCTACCTGCCATCCACTCAAATATATGGCTTTTAAACCCGCAGTTACTTCTTGTACTGCTTGATTACCCGTTAAGGCACCTAAGCCAGCGACAAAATCTTCAGTATGTAAAAGATGCCATAGTTTTTTAGCTCCCATTTGCGCCAAAGTATACGCAATTTTGACATTCCCTCTTAGTTTTAATACATCTTCTGCTGTATAAGGACGATCAATGCCTTCCCATCTTGGATTAGTTAACCAATCCGTTACCAAATTCTGCTTTTTGATATCACTCATTTTTTTATTAAATTTACCATTACATAATTTATGTGAGAAGCCCAAAGAATAATCCTATCGCCAAATTGGAAATTATTCAATAGGCCTCTATTTGCTCTTGCTAATCATTATTTTTTTAATGATCGGGAAGGGCTTTTTTGTTTAACAGACTTAACTGTCTTTATAGACTTTACTTTTTTTCTGGAAGTAGGAGTCTGATATAAGTCAAAGTTTTTGTACTCAATTGTTCTGAAATCTTTCTCGTTCATTAGATTCTTTTTCATCCTTGTAAATTTTAATGTTATAAAATATAGTATGATTTTTTTATGATAATAATTGATAAGCTGGTAGAGTTAAAAACTCTTGATACTCTTCCTCCTTGATTAATTCATCAAAAAGCTGAATGGCTTCTTTGAATTTTCCATTTTCAAAAGTTTCTACCCCAACTAATTCTTTTATTTTTTTGATCTCTTCCTGAGCTAATTTTTCGTATAGTTCAATACTGATTATTTCGCCCGTATCCAATTTTGATTGATTATTAATCCATTGCCAAACTTGAGTTCTGGATATCTCGGCTGTTGCGGCATCTTCCATTAAGTTATATAAGGCAGCAGCGCCATTACCTCTTAACCAACTTTCTAAATAAAGTATACCAACATTGATATTCAATCTAACTCCTGCTTCCGTAATCTCGCCCTTTGGTACTTCTAAAAGAGTTTCAGCCAGTATTTTTTCTTCTAAAGGCTTATTAATCTGATTCTTTTGAGGCATATGTTCGTCAAATATATCCATTGCAAGTTGTACTAAGCCAGGATGAGCCACCCAAGTACCATCGTGTCCTGTTTTTACCTCTAATAACTTATCCGCCTTTACCTTGTCCATAGCTTTTTGGTTGGCAAGCTCATCATTTTTAATTGGAATAAAAGCGGCCATTCCACCCATTGCATGAACTCCTCTTTTATGACAACACTGAATAACATATTTAGAATAAGAACGCATCATAGGTACCTCCATCGTCACCTTAGAGCGATCAGGCAAAACAAAACCATCTAATTTTTTAAATTTCTTTATAAATGAAAAGATATAATCCCATCTACCACAATTTAATCCTGCCGAGTGATCCCTTAATTCATATAAGATTTCATCTGCTTCAAAAGCACCAAGAATGGTTTCAATCAAGACCGTAGCTTTAATCGTTTTTTGAGCAAGCCCTAAATATTCTTGAGCAAAAACAAAAACATCATTCCAAAGACGTGCCTCTAAGTGGCTCTCTAACTTAGGTAAGTAGAAGTAAGGACCACTACCTTGTGCTAATAAAGATTTGGCATTGTGAAAAAAGTAAAGCCCAAAATCGACTAAACTTCCGCTCATATTTTGACCAGCTATGGTTAAATGCTTTTCTTCTAAATGCCATCCTCTTGGGCGAACCATTAAAGTAGCAATTTGATTATTTAGCTGATAAAACTTTCCATTTTTAGGATTTTCAAAAGTTATATTTCGATCGACTGCATCCTTGAGATTGATTTGGCCTTCTATAACATTGCTCCAAGATGGCGTATTGCTATCCTCTAAATCCGCCATAAATACCTTTGCACCTGAATTAAGTGCATTGATGATCATTTTTCGATCCACTGGTCCAGTGATTTCTACTCTACGATCCAATAAATCAGGTGGGAGAGGAGCTACTTTCCAATTCCCTTCACGAAGAGATTGGGTACTATCTAAAAAATCAGGTAACTCACCTTTATCTATCTTGGCTTGCCTTTCTTCTCTTAATTGAAGTAAGGCCAATCTGCTATTATTGAATTTTTCATGCAATACCATCAAAAAGCTTAAGGCTTCTTCAGTTAAAACTTTTTGATATACCTCTTTCATCTCGCCACAGATCATAACTTGATCTGTATCGACTTTAAATAATTCGCTCATGTTTCTTTTAATTTTTAGATAAAATCTTACAACTATCGATATGCAATAATAAACTAAATTTTCCAATAGCGGAAATTCCGCTAATGAAATTATTTACTTTTTTTGATATTTTTATTCTAATAATAGATTCTTCTTTGTTTATGAATGCTATTCTTAAAATAGATTGGTCATTATTTAAGAAAATTATTCGTCTAATGGCTCAATTTATAAGTCCTTGACAGCCCAATTTTTGTATTTTTACGATTCTACTTCGTTATTTTTTCGTT
>JAHDDN010000426.1 GCA_020629335.1 Chitinophagales bacterium
TTGTTCATAATCAATATGATGAGTGTTATGAAGATCCTCATTCGTTTGGAGGATTGATCTTAGCAAGCGAAAGTATCTTTAGTAATAATCATAAAGATGTGGCTTTTATGCAGTACGAGCACGAAAATTTGAGTCGCTTTACTGACTGTACATTTGAGCGCACCCAAGAAAGCTTTGAAATTTATGAGCCGCATGTTACTATGTGGGCAGTTGATGGAGTTACATTTGATGCTTGTACGTTTAATAATGGAAATGTAGACACCAATACTGAATTGTTTGATGATATAGTGAATTATGATGAATATAGGTGGAAACAATCAAGTGCGATTTATAGTATTGGATCAGGGTATAGTGTTGAAAATGGATGCGAATTCAATAATTATGGGGCTGCCATCAAAATATCAAGTACTTCTTATACCAATGATTATCCTATCAATATATCAGGAGAAGAGAGTCTACCCAATACATTTACAAATAATTGGGTGGGCATCTATGCCGAGTCTGCCAAAGATTTAGTCTGCCAAGAAAATCGCTTTGTAGGAACAGGGGTATTTGATGCGGAGACAAATAACTTTGGTACAGGTATCGCCATCAATGGTAGTAGTCATTATAGAGTTTTAGATAATGAATTTGAGCATTTACGAGAAGGAGTAATTGCCAGTAATACAGAAACGGTATTAACTAATGAAAATCATATTTTGCGCAATAACTTTACAGATATGTATGGGAGTATAGCCGCACTAGGCCAAAACGGGCAACTCTTCCTAGATTGTAATGATTTCAATAGTACTTATGATATTAGCTTAGAATCACTAAGTGGCTTAGATGGGAGTATCAAAAGTGAGCAAGGAATGAAGGACGATGATGAAACACCATTAAATGAAGCTAATCCAGTAGGTAATCGTTTTACAATAGGGTGTGGAGATACAGATAATACTCATTTTTATGGAGAGAGAGATGATAGTGATGAACCACTTTATGATTTCTTTACGTATTATTATCCTGATGAAGTAGGAAGTTCCAGATTAGTTCCCACATGTGATTTTGAAATGAGTTATAGTCCTGAAGAAATATTAGGTGAAAATGAAGTGAATGATTGTTTGAATTTTGGAGGAGAAACAAACGAGGATGACGATGATCTTTCCACTTGCCCAGTGAATGATTTAAATTGTTTGTCTGATATTAGAAATCAAATTGATGAAGCAGCAGAAGATATTACAGAAGGGGACGATCCAGCCTTATCAACTTCTATTGTCTTAAACCCCAATGACTATGATACTTACCAAGTGTTGAAAAGTGCTAGTCCTTATTTAGCAGAAGAGATTATTGAAGATTTAATTCTTTCACCTATGGATGAATATCTAAAAGGAGATATTTTGATTGATAACTCTCCTTTGAGTGATGCAGCTATGGCTTTAGCAGATGATCATACTAGTGATTTTATTTATCAGATTTTATATACCATTAAGTATAATGAAAGTACATCAGCTATCCAACTATTAAACATTTATTTAGAACGATTAGAATTGCAACGCAATCGCTTGCTTCAATCTTTGATAAGAGCAGAAATAGAACAACAGCAATATGAAACAGCTAGAAGCTTGCCTAATGAAGATGAAAAATCTGGGGTAAGATATTTAATTAGCCAATTAATAGAGCAAGAAGAATATGATTTAGCAGAGCAGGTGATGGAAGATTATTTAAGCGACGATGAAGTCTATAGGGTTATATTTGACTTTAATCGAAGATTAGATGAAGAAGGACGTTGTGACTTAAGTATCACTGATGAGGAAGAAATTACTTTAGCAACTATAGCTGAGTCAGGCGGTCAATATGCTGGACAAGCAAGAAGTATATTGTCTTGGATAGCAGATTATGAGTTTGAAGTATTTTTGCCTCAACGACCTGAACCAACTGCTAAGCAGGAAAATTCGTATAAGAAAGTAAGTCTGTTGCCTTATGGAAAAGGGATTTTAATTAGTCCTAATCCAGTTATAAGGGAAGCATACTTACATACTTGGCAAGATGTTAGAGGTGGAGAGTTAGTTATTTATGATATGAATGCCCAACTGATTACACAAGTAAGCTTGGAAAATACTTATTTAAACAGGTTCAATTTAGAGGCTTTAAATGAAGGGGTATATATAGCTGTTGTGGTTAACGTTAATAGGCAAAAAGTTGGAGAAGCTAAATTGATGTCAATAAATTAATCTATCTTGAGTTAGCAACTCTTTATTAAAGAAGAGTTGCTAACTTTCAAATAAATATTATGAGAATTATTCTAACATTACTTTTAGGGTTTTTATATTTAGGTGGCTTTGCCCAAGAAGAATTTAGCATAACTATCAATACTGACTCTTTAGGAGCGTCATTGGGTTTAACTATAAAAAATGTAGAAAACGACTTTGTTATCCAAGCAGGGAGGGCATGTCAAGAAGTTTGTTTTGGTTTAACTAAAGTGAATCAGTTAGGGGAGATAATTTGGGATCAAACTTATGCATATTCAGATGATATTGGATTTAGTGAAAGAGGGGGGAATATGCTTATTACATCAGAAGGACAAATTACATTAGCTGGCTCAATAGATATTTCTGGAAATACCATAAGAAATTACTTTCTAATGCTCACCGACAGCGAAGGTGATAGCCTATGGTTAAAAACCTATCCTAATGTAGGCCCAGATTTAGCTAAGGTACTAGCGCAAATGCCAGATGGAGGATACTTGATAGGGGGTACCAATGGGTATAATGCAGAACGAGATATTCGATTGATAAGAACCGATAGTGAAGGAGAAATAGTATGGGAAAAATCTTATGAAAATAATTTTCCTTATAGTGATGTGCATACTATTCATGTTGATGAAGATGGAGATATTATATTAGGGGCACAAGTAGTTCAAGAAGGTAATGAAGACAGTGATGCCTATTTAAGTAAGATATCCGATGATGAGGAAGGAGAAATAATTTGGGAAGAATTTTGGGGGACAGAGGAAAATGAGTGTCCAGCTCGGATTCGTGAAATTCCTAATGAGGATAACTATGTTGTATCTTGGTGTGTAGATATACCAGATAGTGAATATGATAGAACTAATAGATTAAGAAAGATAGACGAAGACTTAAATATCTTATGGGAGTTTGATTATCCTCTTTCTACTGTCGATATGAAGCAATTAACAACCATAAAGGTCTTAGCAGATGGGAGTACAATAGGAGTCGGTATTTTAGATGATAATGATTTTTCAGATTATATGTATGATACTTATGATAAGCTATTTTGGCGTATGGTCTGGATGTTTAAGATTAGCCCAGATGGTGAGTTAGAATGGGAGCGAGTATTTTATGATTCCGATTATGTGCATTTTTTTGATGTTTATGATGTGCTTCAAAGCCCTGATGGCAGTATTTATACTGTAGGTCAAACGACAGATTCTTTGGTAGTAGATAATGGGGATGGCACTTTTGAGTTTATTTATGATCAAAATATATGGTTAGTCCGCTTTGATGAGAATGGCTGTTTTAATGGAGATTGTGGGCCTGATAATGGGGGCTATTGGGATTTGTCGGGTAAGATTAGTACATCAGTAAGTGAATCATCATCAAGGATAGGAGGTTTAAGTGTTTATCCCAACCCGTCCAGTGGTGTATTTCGTTTAGATTTATCGGCTATTTTATTAACTGATTTATCCTATCAGTTGTATGATGTTTCGGGGCGTTTGGTTGAGGAGGAAAGCATAGTGGGGAATAGTGCTTTGGTAGAGTTGGATTTATCTGCTTATGAGCAAGGGGTTTATTTTTTGCAGTTGTATGAGGATGGGGTGTTGCTTGGGGTGGAGCGATTGCTTGTTTTTTGAGAGGAGAGACCGCTCACTGCGTTCGCTGAGAGAGGAGAGATTGTTCGCTGCGCTCACTGTCAGATTTTTTTTATGGTCGATGGTCGATAGTTTTTTTGGTGTGTTGAAATGACATATCTTCTTGTTAATGGCTTTTAAAAAATGCAAAGATTCTTGCAGTACCTAAATACGATATGTCATTTCTTTTTCGGTTAAAACGTTCCAAGCTTACTCAGTTAAAACGTTATGACCCCTCTGCCCTTCGGGCATCTCCCCTTTGAGGGGAGAAGGCTTAGGGATGGAAGTGGTATGTGGCGTTTATGCTGCGACTTATGGAGCTTAGGTACGCGCAGGCTCCAATAAGAGACAAGCGGACCTTAGCGGAATAGGAGCAGCATAGCCACATAAGAACGGACAGCCCGACGATGCGCCTTCGGCGAATGATGAATGCGTAATGATGAATGATAAATATTGGTGTTGTGCTTCGGACTTTGCCTCTGCGTAGGCGCATGGGAAGCCCCAAATTTAGTAAACTGGTATATTGGTAAAATAGTTAATTAGAGCAGAACAAACTTACAAACGAATCAACTAATACACGAATTAACTAATCAACGAATTAACCACTTAACTAATCCACGAATCCACTACTTAACTAATATACCAATCCACGAATTACCGAAAATAAAGAGGCTAATAATTTGATAAGGAATTGGAAGTAAGTATATTGAATTTTTATTCACTTCTAGATTGAAAGCACGTGCCATTAACTATTTATAAATCTTCTGCTGGATCGGGTAAGACTTTTACTTTGGTGAAAGAGTATGTGAAATTGGTGGTAGAGCAGCCATCGGATTATAAGCATATACTGGCGATTACCTTTACGAATAAGGCGACGGAGGAAATGAAGCATCGAATTTTGTCGGCTTTGTCTGGATTGGCGAAGGGAGGGGAGCGAAAGTTATATGATATTCTTCGGGAGGAATTACATGCGGATATTGACATTGTAGATAATGCGCAAAAGGCATTGAATTATATCTTGCATAATTATGGAGATTTTGCGGTGAGTACGATTGATAGTTTTTTTCAGAAGATTATTCGATCTTTTGCGAAGGAGCTGA
>JAHDDN010000427.1 GCA_020629335.1 Chitinophagales bacterium
ATTGGTTAGTATAATATCATTTCCAGGGATACCTAACTTGACATTAGCAATGTATAAAAGTGGATTTTTTCCTTCATTTCGCAAATAGACCTCTGCATAAATCAAGTGTTTAAATTTTCGGGATAGCCCATACAATTTCCATTTGATAAATCGGACATATTTATTGGGTAAATCGGTTTGATTTCTTACTTCTATTCGCATTTCTATGGCTTTGGTTTGGGTGGGTAGCCATTTACTACCCACCCTAATAATGAGAAAATTGACAATATCGGTTTTATTGGAATTTATAATTTGCGCCTTGAGTACTAGCACCTCCCATTTCTGATTCCATCAGTAGTGGTAAATCTCCATCACTAACAATAATCTTTGCATTGGGGGATTTTGCTAGTTCCATAAAGGCTTCTATAGATTTGAAGCGGAGTATATTGGCATCTAAGCCCTCCGAAATAATATTTTGGGCATCTCTTATTCCCTTTGCTTCAATTCTTTTTTGCTCTGCTTCACGCTCTGCTTGTTGGAGTACAAACTCCATTCGTTGGGCTTGTTGCTCGGCTTCCAATTTTTGCTCAATGGCATTGGCAAGTGAGCGAGGCATTTTTATACTTTTGAGCAGAACAGCCTCTACATCTATTCCCTTATCGCTTAGGTAAACCATCATTTGGTCTCGAATGGCTTTTTCAATTACAGCACGTTCTCCTGTATGCATATCCTTAGCATAGAAACGGGAAGTTACATCAGCTACGGCTGAACGAAATACAGGTAAAATGATATTACGTTCATAATCTTCTCCAATGTTACGAAGCAAATCTGGTGTTTCTTTAGATACCACATTATACAGTATGGATACCTCAGATACAATGTTGAGTCCTTCTTTGGAAGGTATGCTCAAGCCTACCTCCAAGTTCTCGGTTTGTGTAGAAATCTTTATGATTTGTGATACCAAAGGGTTATATACTTTAAGCCCTTGCGTATATGGACGGTCAGAATATTTACCTAAGGTTCGTTTCACTCCGACTTCTCCTTCTCGTATCGTCATGCAACTAGTAAACATAATACTGGATACTAAAATAAGCATCAACGTTTTCAAAACTTTACTTTTTTTCATAGCAATAAAATGGTTTTAGTATTAGTAATTTGGTTTAAAAGATTCTTTTTATTTTTTGGCTAAAGCCAAATAATCTGGGAGGGTATCAGCCCTAAACTTATTATAAAAACTCACCATCTGTTGTACATTTTCATAGCGAAATCCTAGCTTACCCAAGCGTTGATGTAAATCAGGTGCATTGGGCATGTATTTTTCAATCAACTTTTTGTAGTTGGAAGTCGTAATTTCTTCGACGACCAAGCCCTTTCCTAAAAAAAATCGGTTTATAGGTATCTTCTCTATTTGATAGTAATTATCGGCTGTTTCAACAGCTCGTTCTTCATAAAAAACTATAGTGTAAAATTGTAAAAGTCCATTTTCTAATAGTCTTGCTTGTACTTCTTTTCCATTTAGTAATACCGTTGTAAAGTCATCATTTGCGAGTAAATTTTGTGGACTCAAGTTCAATAAAATTCCAATTATAAATAGTTTAATTTTCATAGCTTTTCTTTGTTTAGGACAATAGCTTCTAAAGTGGGGAGGTAGGCACGACTACCTCCCCCTTTCCATGTCCAGTTAAAAGAATATATATTAGTATAGTATGAAGTTCTAGATTATCTGTACTATTTCATAGCTCCATTTCTTTTGGGCACTTCGGTTTTATCTTTGTCCTCCCCTGTAAACACAATGTTTTTTTGAAGCATTTTTTCCGAAAAATGCAGCAGCATAATGTGTAGATCTTTGAGCAAAGCCTTATCATTTTCTCCTCTCAGGTCTGTAAGTCTTGGTAGATGTTTAGCAAAATAAATTTGATTATTTGCAGTTTCAATCAAGGTTGATGCTAAGGAAATCGGATACTCAAAATTAGAATTTACTTCTTTTATAACATCTCCTATCTTTGCACACAGTCGCTTGTACGAATGAAAAAATTTATCTTGATTATCTTCATCTATCAGCTTGTGGTGATAACCACGTGGTCCTTCGGTTACAACAATCCGATGTAAGGCTTCTTCGTCAACAAACTCTATATCTGTATTTCGATTGGCCGTATCAATCATTACTTTAAGTACGATTTTCAACTTGTGCCAGGGGTCATCTATGTTCATTGTATTGAGTTCGATGCGTACCATCATCCATTCCCAATACCAATTGAGTAGATACACAAATAAATTATGCTTATTCTCAAAATACCGATAAATAGATGTTTCAGTAGATTCTATCCGTTCCGCTAGTTTCTTAAATGTAAAGTGCTCAATCCCACATTCGTCAATCAATAGCACACTGTTTTCAATTATCTTTTTACCCAATTTTGTCATTTGTGGGTCTCGCAGATAGAGCGATTCATTGATAGTGATGTTAATTGAAAAATGGCTCATTATTAATGTTATTTGTTTCGTAAAATATTATACAAGTTCTAGTTCCCGAATTTGTTCTTGAAGTTTTTTTCTAGCCCAATGTATTTGACTTTTTATTGTACCTATAGGAAGGTTCAAATGAGTACTAATTTCATCATAACTATATCCTTCATATGCCATCATAAATGGTCGCTTGAGTCGCCCATCTAAACAATCAACTAGATGCATAATCTCTTGGGATCTCAGATTACCTTCCCCTTCATTTCGAGCAAAATCTTCTTTTCCAGAACCGCCAGAGCTTTGCTGTAAATCTTGCCGACGCTTGCGCTTTCTATAATGATTGATAAATGTATTTTTCATAATCCTAGAAAGCCAACCCTTCAAGTTGGTATTATCTGCTGAGCCATTAAAATTTTTAAATGCTCTATATAAAGTCTCTTGCAATAAGTCTTCTGCTGCAAATTTGTCTTTAGTCAAGTTCATCGCAAAACCTCTTAAAAATCGATTCTGCTTATTTACTACTTCCATTAACATTGGTGAATCCATAGCATATAAAATTTAAGGTGTTTAACAATCTGTAGTAATAGCTTTACTATCTTAAAAGTACACGAATAACAACACAAAACCAATTATTGTTTAATAAACATTCAAAAAAAGTGTTAAAACTTTAAAAAATGGTAGTATTACTACTTTTTTGGGTTGTTCAACAACTTTTTTCCTTTTCAAGTGTCTTTCTTTTAAACTAGATTGAATATTTAATCAGACTCTTAATTTAAGATTGACATGGTTCTTAATGACTTAGCAATCGTCATAAATATCAAGAAATTGGAGTCTATTTTTTCAATCTCTTACTGAATTGAATCTTAAATTTCTTTTGAAAATTTATACATTATGAAAAAATTAATATTTATTTTCCTAGCCCTACTATTAATTGGTTCTTTAAATGGTCAAGATGCTCTGCAACGAGCCTATATTCCTAAAATGGGTATAAATCAGTCTGCTATCAATCCACAAAAAAATGCCCAAAGTGCTTTGATGGAAGCCCAGAGACAAATGCGACTTTTTAATTTTGACCGAACTATCGAGGCTTTTGACAATGCGGTCATGCAAAACCCTACATCGGCTGTAGCCTTGCTGAATCGAGCATTATTCAAGAAAAAAATTGGAATGTACTCTGAAGCTATCCAAGATGTACAGCTGGCCAATCGTTACAACCCTTTTGCAGCAGATGTTTATGGATTTAATGGCTTTGATGGTTTAATGAATGTACTTGAATTGAATCCCGAAAAGTCTTTTGTAAACCTCAGTCCTATCAAGCGACTAAATTATTACTATGAGATGATAGATCAGTTACTTTTACAAGAAGAAATAGATGAAAGTAAGTTTGACCGTCTTGTAGATTTATTTGAACTCAAAGAAAATAAAGACTATATAGAAGCAGTCTCTTTGGCTGACTCCCTTTTGGGTCTTTATCCTCAATCTGCTATTATTTATGACCTTTTAGGCAGCTCCTATATAGAATTAGAAGAGTATAGTTTGGCTGCCGAAGCCTTGTCAAAAGCTGTTGCTATACAACCGAATTATGCTATGGCATGGTATAATTACAGTCGTTTGGAACAGTTTGTGGGGCATTTGCAAAAAGCGGAGCAATACCTCAATAAAGCAATCTTATTGCAAGACGGTCTTACGAAGGCTTATTTTGACAAAGCTCTTATCTCTAGTAAAAATGGTAATCTTAATGAAGCTTTAGAGCATTATAATCTCATCATCAATCTGAAGGGAGTGGACTATTGGGAAGCCATTCAGAATAGAGGATTGACCCGTAAACTTTTAGGTGATTTTAAAGGTGCAATTTCAGATATCAATCAAGCCATAGAATATTCGCCCGAAAATGCTCAGTTATATCTTTCAAGAGCTAATGTCTATCTCATTTTGGGACATGAAGACCAAGCAATATTAGATTATTCTAAGGCGATCAACCTGGATAAATCTATTGTAGCGGCACGCTACAATAGAGGCATCGCTTTTATTAGAATTAACAATATGAATGCCGCTTGTTTTGACTTTGAAAATGCAAGTGATTTAGGCTTTTCAAAAGCAGAAGACTTTATTCAATATTTTTGTACAGAATAATATTTTGCCAAGGTCGCTACATTAAAATAATGATAGCGACCTTAGTCATATGGTTCTACTGAACAACTATATCCGTTCTCAAGGCAGTATTTCTCTAGTTGATATTCGCAATTTTAAATTTATTCTCCTTGCTGAAAAAGATTTAGAGTCTGCCAAACGAAAAGCTTTGCAGCATTTTTAGAGTCAAAATATGGACTAATTATCCTTCCCCTCATACATGTCTAAAATCTTGTCCACTCCCCTACTCTAGCATTCCACGCTCACAAAATTTCAGAATCAACCTGCATTCGGTCAGGAATGCCTTGATTGCATTTGGGCGGATTCCTAAGTCCCTTTTGCACTTTTTCCTTGTTGTTCTC
>JAHDDN010000015.1 GCA_020629335.1 Chitinophagales bacterium
AACTTTACTTAAAGCAATGTTTAACAATATGGGCTTAAAATTAGATTATTTATTAATTATAAAAGATGAACTAATTCACAAAACGAGAGGGTGTTTTGTGGAAATGTAAATTAAGTCACAAAATGCTTGGTAAATATTATTCTTTTTTGTTTTTTATTTTTGACAACCATTCTCTTGAAACTCCTAAGAACTCTGCAATATATTTGGTAGGCACATTTTTAATAATATTTGGTTTTTCTGATTGCAAGTAGTTATATAGTTCTTTTACTTTGTAAGAGATTAAGTATGTTTTCATTTCCCTTTCACTCAAAAGATCCTGTTTCATATTTTTTTCATAAAAATGTTTAAATTCATTATCAGAGATGTATAGCCTTTCAATGTCTTTTAATTTTAGTTGTAAAACATCAGAATTCGTTATAGATTTTAGTTGAAATTTTGAACTTTTTTTTGTGAAAAAAGACTCCCAAATAGTAATAAATGGTTGATGATTTTTTAAGTGAAAGTTAACTGTTTTTTCTATACCAGAGTATGGCATAACATATTGCAAGACGAAACCTCCTTTAAGTACAATATAGTAATATTTTAAAATATCTCCTACGTCAATTAATTTTTGATGCGTTTTGATATTTAGAAAATTTCCTTTACTACTTAGTATTTGAGCAATGTATTGAGAGGTGCCTATTTCTGTTAAGTAATTTGTTATTTGATCTTTTTTCATAATGAATAATTTGGGATTAAGTGGTTAAAAAATGTGGATAAAAATTCTGTATAAAATAAATTTAAGACGATTATAATCTCTGTATTAAATTGGGATGGATACTATAGAAGTATTTAGTAAAATTCCAATACTTACTAGAATATACGATGTTTTATTGCATTTGGATTTCTCAAACACAAATAAAAATATTATAGATAAAACATTAGATTGTCCCTAAGACAAATAATTGATCGAGGCTTGGGCTTGGGCTGCCGCCTAAAGGTTCAAGAGTAATGGCAAATGCTTTAGCTTCGCGAACTTCTTTAGTTCTAAATAAATCATCTTTATTAGAAATGAAATCGGATAATAAGCCAGCGTCATTAGGTGTTAATGGGTCCATAGAGCTAAGTGACCAAAGTTGATATTCTTTACCACCAGGAGGGGGAGGTAGGAGAGACGCGTCTACTAAGACCTTTTGGGTATTGGTATTCCAAAATACAACGGCTTGTGCTTGAGGAGCATTATCTGTTCCTTTGAGAATTACTTTTTGGACATCAGCAGCTAATACTTCTTGTAAAGTATTGCTTCCTTTATCATATTTAGCCTTCATATTTTGAAGATCGTCAGCAAATACTCTTTTTTCTGCTAGAAGTTCATCTATAGTATCATTAGCATTAGCTAGTTGTTGGTATTGATATAAATTCAGCCCAAGGCTACCTAATAGTAGGAGAGAGGAAGCGGCAACAAGCCCACCTAACCATTTAGGAATGATGGTTTTAGTAGATTCTATTGATTCTTTAGTAGAAACGATTTTGAGATTAGAAGAAGGTGGAGGTGTACTGATATTAATGAGTTTACGCTCTAAGTCAGTATCTAATTCAGGCGCATTTAAAGCAGCAAAAGCAATGAATGCATTTTCAATTTCTTCCACCTCTTTTTTGATTTTGGGATGCGTATTCACCACTTTAGTCACCTCTTCCATCTCATGAGGAGGTAAGGCACCTGCCACATACAGCTCTAAAATTCCAGATGATATGTAAGCTTGAATATCCACTTTATCTTATTCTTCTTTAGTTAATTGCTTTAATATTTTAATAGCAGTACGAATACGAGTTTTTACGGTACCAAGAGGCAAGTCAAGGTGTTTTGACGCATCACTTTGAGAATAGCCTTGAAAGTATAACAGGTCAATGACTTCCATATATTTTGTATTGAGTTGTTCCACTAACTCCTTGATACCAATTTGATCGGTATTGATATGTGCTTGCTTAAGCCTGTTAATATTATTTACGTTGGTATCGAGCGTTTGGATTTTTTGACTGATTTGATGTTTCTTAGTTCTACAGGTATCTATGGTGGTATTTCGTGCAATAGTTAACATCCAAGTGAATAGACGACTTTTATTTGGGTCATATTTACTAAAATTATTCCAAATTTTTAGAAAGGTATCTTGAAGCAAATCTTCGGAGAGTTCTTTATTTTCTGTAATTCGATGAATAACTCCAAATAGTGCAAGACTGTAATTATTATATAATATATCCATCCCCTTTTGATCTTTACTTTTTAAAAGATCAATTAATTGCTCTTCATCAATATGTGAGTTTTTATTACTCAATTAAAAAATTTAATTACTGAGACTAACCAAAGAATAAATATACTCATTTTTTTTTGATTTCAGAAACAAGTTAAAAAATTTATTTTATAAAAATTATTACCTTCAGAAATCCAACAAGCAATACCTTATCGTATATAAGGGTATAAACTACTACTATGAAAAAAATGATACTTGCACTGGCACTACTTTTTATGCAATTGTATGTAATAGGACAGTCTATTACTGGAAAAATTGTTGATAATAAGCATCAGGCTATTTATGGAGCCTATATTTTTAATCTTTCCAATGAACGTCATGCCCATAGTGACCAAGAGGGGAAGTTCAAATTAGAGAAGGTAAATATAGGAGATACTATAGCCGTAACTCATTTGGGTTTTGAGATTGAAGAAGCCATTATTGATTCTTCTATTTCTGAGCTTGATTTTGTATTAAAACCCAAATCTATTTCATTAGAAGAAGTAGTCATTGCTCCCAAGGTAGATGCTTTAAATGTCATTAGTGATATTGACGTACAAACGAAGCCTGTTAACTCTTCCCAAGAAATATTAAGACAACTTCCTGGTTTATTTATCGGCCAACATGCTGGCGGTGGAAAGGCAGAACAAATATTTTTGAGAGGCTTTGATATAGATCATGGGACAGACATCAATATAAGTGTAGATGGTATGCCTGTCAATATGGTTTCTCATGCTCATGGCCAAGGCTATGCAGATCTTCATTTTATCATTCCGGAAACGATTGATAAAATTGACTTTGGAAAAGGGGCTTACTATGCGGATCAAGGCAATTTTAATACGGCTGGCTATGTAGATTTCAGAACGAAAAGAAAGTTAGATAATAGCTTGATAAAAATGGAATTAGGGCAGTTTAATACCATGCGCTTACTAAGCATGATTAATCTACTCAATAAGGAAAAAAAACAGGCCTACTTAACTAGTGAATACCTTAGTAGTAATGGCCCCTTTGAGAGTTCACAAAACTTCAAACGACTTAATATTTTTGGTAAATATAATGGAAGTATAAACAATGGCGATCATATAGGCTTGACGCTTTCGCACTTTACAAGCGAGTGGGATGCTTCAGGACAAATTCCTCAAAGAGCTGTTGATAATAATACCATTACTCGATTCGGTGCTATTGATGATACAGAGGGTGGAAATACTGCTCGAACAAATGTGCAATTGACCTATACTAAACCTATTCGATCAAATGCTTTCGTGAAAAATAATTTTTATTTCACCAACTATCAGTTTGAGTTGTTTTCTAACTTTACTTTTTTCTTAGAAGACTCTATTAATGGAGATCAAATCAAGCAAAAGGAAAGTCGTAACTTATTTGGACTGAATAGCGAATATCACCAAAGTTTTTCTAATGACGTGTTAAATGCTGATTGGCAGCTAGGAATTAATTGGAGAACAGATCAAAGCAATAATAATGAACTATCACGTACTTTAAATAGAAAAACAACCCTTGAGGAAATACAGTTTGGAAATATTTTTGAAACCAATATTGGCGCTTATGCTAATGCCAATATTAATTGGGGTAAATGGACGCTCAACTCAGGGCTAAGAATAGATCATTTTGATTTTCAATACAAAGATGCATTACAAGAAAATTACCAAACTCAATCAGCTAATAAAACAATCATTAGTCCTAAGCTAAATTTATTGTATAATTACTCTAATCGCCTTCAGTTTTATCTGAAAAGTGGTAAAGGATTTCATTCTAATGATACACGAGTTGTCTTAGAAGGAAAAACGGATAATAGCTTGCCAGCCTCTTATGGTTATGATCTAGGATTAATGTCAAAGCCTTTTTCTAAGTTATTTATTAACTTAGCTTATTGGCAATTATTCTTGGAGCAAGAATTTGTTTATGTCGGAGATGCAGGCATAGTAGAGCCAAGTGGCGAAACACTTAGACAAGGAGTTGATTTGAGTATTCGTTATCAAACACTTAAATATCTATTTTGGAATATAGATTTGAATTATGCACATGCCCGATCAATAGAGGACGAAATTGATAATGACTACATTCCCTTAGCGCCTAATTTTAGCATGACAAGTGGATTGAGTTTAGTACATCCTGCTGGTTGGTATGGCAGCATAAATATGAGACATTTACACGATCGTCCAGCCAATGAAGATAACTCTATCATAGCCAAAGGATATACTGTTTTTGATATGAATTTTGGGCGTAATTGGGAAAAATATAGTCTCGATATTCAAGCACAAAATCTATTTAATACAGAATGGAATGAAACCCAATTTGCCACGGAATCCAGATTGCAGAATGAAGCAGCACCCGTTGAAGAAATTCACTTCACACCAGGTGCGCCTCTATTTATCAAAGGAACGCTTACGTACAAATTTTAAAAATCTAAAGCGCTTCCGTCTGCGTAATAAGATGCGAATTGAGTGCCTAATCAATTCGTAATCTTTAATTCGTCATTAGTAATTAAATTGGGGCTTCCTGCTGCGCTGTGTAGCGAAGTGCGCAGCACGAGCCCAAAATTATGCATTTATCATTATGCATTACTCATTACAAGCGAAGCGCAGCAGTCGGGCTGTCCGTTCTTATGTGCCTATGTGGCCACTACTACGCTAAGGCTCTCTTGTCTGCCTTTCAGGCCAGCCTGCGTGAGCCTAAGCTCCGTAAGTAGCCCCATTACGCCACATACCACTACCATCCCTAAGCCAGTAATACTAAAACCATTTTTTGTATTTAAAATAAATTAAAGGCAATAGAAAACTCAATAAAATAGCAACTAAAACGATAGGATAAGCCAAATAAATATTTAGCTCAGGCATATACTTAAAGTTCATACCATAAATACCAGCGATTAGTGTGGGTAAAGATAAAGAAACCGTGAAGATGGTCAATATTTTGAAAATGTTATTTTGCTCCAACTCAATTTTGCTACTGATATTATTTTTTAAATCACTTATTCTGTCAAAGTTATAGATTAAGTGTTCGTTCACCATGTTCAAGTCATTAATTTCTATTTCTAATTTTTGAACAATATCTTGATTGTTATTGAATTTTTTTCTTAGTAGCAACAATACTCTCTGATATTCGGAGACAGATTCCCTAATCAAAAAATTACTAAAATTTAAATTGGTCAACGCATCTAATTTACTTTCCGTAAAATCTTTAGCATTAATAACATCTTGATAAATTTGCTTAATATTATGAGAAGTATACTCAACCAAATCAGCATAGTAATCTGACAAAATTCCTAGTTGAAAAACTAAATAATCTAAGCTTGATTGAAAAGAAAATTTACTTATATCATATTTAGGAAAGGAAAGAGAATTAATCGTATCGTATAATTTTTTAGAGATAAAAATAAAAACAATTTTTTCCTTTAAAATAATGTGTAAACTCTCTTCATTATGTATATTTTGTGAATTGAAAATAGGAATAGAAATATTTAGAGTTAATTGACTTTTAGTATCAATGTAGTGAGAACTGATTTCAATATCCTCTTTTTTACGAAAGGAAGATAAATCTAAAGAAAATTTAGAAGCGATTTGTCGTTGTAGCTCAGGAGAAGTATCAAAAGAACGTATACCATAAACTGTTTTTTTTAAAGTATTAATTTCTGAAAGAGATAATATCGTATCACTAGTATTATCCTCAAAAAACACCTCAAATATAACCCCCATTTTTACTATTTTATAGGATACCCTTCAGTAGTAAATGCAAAGCCTTTATTGCCTTTTTCTCCTATCATAACAGCCTGTATAATAGGATTTATAGCTTCATTTTTTGCACTTAGACCGACAATGAAATTTGCACCAGAACCACCCAAGTCATCTTCTCTTTCTATGACATAATTGATGGTGGCCATAGGTTTAAGACTGATAGGCTTTTTTATGTACTCTCTTACTAAGTCACCATCTGTATTAAAGTATTCAATTTTATTTACAAATAAAGAATCGTGATAGCTAGTATTGCGAATACTAAGTGTAGCGGCTAATAAGCTTTTTTGATTTAATGCATCTACATAAATATCGGAATAAATAGGAACATAAAAATCCTTATTATAAATGATGTTCTTTTCAGTCAAAGGCTCATTAATCTCCAAAGATTTTAATTCATCTTTCCCTGACTTATTAATATTAGGGTCAGGCTGCATACAAGAACCTAAAAATAAGATCAAAATTAGTAAGTAATAAAATGGTTTTTCTATTATCATATAGCAATATCTTCTATTTGAAATTTAGTTCTAATTAATGGGGCTTCTTTTATGACTGCAAACCCAAAAGTTAGTACTCCAAGTCTGCCTATAAACATAAGTATGCAAATAATCAGTTTACTACTATTAGAAAAATCATCCGTAATACCAGTTGATAAACCTACAGTACTTAATGCCGAAGCTGCCTCGAATAATATTTGACTTAAGTTAAAGCTTTTTCCATCAATTAACAATAAAAACCAAGAAGAAATGAAAAAAACAATGGTATAAAATATCAAGGTAGAAATAGCTAAGTAGATATTAGAGTCAGGAAGTTCTTTATTCATAAAAGTAATTGACTTACCTTTCTTTAAAATTGATTTTAGAACAGCTAAAGCTGCGGTAATAGAAGTCGTTTTAATTCCGCCTCCAGTACCTGAAGGAGAAGCACCTATTGCCATTAATATTATTAAAATAAAAGTAGACGCTAAGCTTAAATTATTTAAAGTATAACTATTAAAACCTACAGTCGTATGGGCAGACATACTTTGGAATAATGCTGTTTTCAAGCCTGCCCACCCATTTTGTAAAAGTATTGGGTCTGAAAAAAAAACTAATAAAGCTCCTCCTAACCATAAAAGCAAAGTAGCCATTAATATAATTTTGGACGTAAGAGTAATGGCTCTTTTCTTTTGGATTATCTTATGCCAAAAATCTAATAATACAATAAAACCAATAGATCCCAGCAAAGATAGAATAGTAATGGTATGAATAATGAAAGGATGCTCTTTAAATGAGATCATTGAATCATTATATAAACTAAAACCAGCAGTGCAGAAAGCAGAAACACTATGAAAAATGGCATTCCACAAAGGAGCCTCCACCCCAGCTTTTAAAAATCCTACATATAGGCAAATGATCCCTATAAACTCAATTAAAAAAGTAAAAATAATCACACTATAAATGAATTGTACTAATGGATATTTTTGAGGAAGGTTAAATTCTAATCTAAGTAAACGAGCAGAGAGTTGCGGTAACTGTTTCGCATTTCTTAAAAGTATAAAAGAGGATAAAGCCATATAGCCAACCCCACCCAATTGGATGAAGATAAGACTAAATAGCTGTCCCCCGAAATTATAACTGTCAGCAAAACTAGCAGGGGCTAAACCAGTGGTGCTAACTATAGAAACCGCAAAGAAGAGGTGATCTATAATTGATAAGGATTCATTTTGAAAAAAAGGCAATAAAAGCAACATAAAGCAGATTAAAGTAAGTCCAAAGTAGCCCTTTATTAAAAATAGGATTACAGAGTGATCATCTAACTTTAAATGAATAAGCCAATCTTTCAATAATTTCATTAGTAATGTTTAATGCCAAATACCAAACTTTCATCTATCGATAATCTAGATAAATTATGCAGGTATATATTAATATTTTTATTAAACGCTGTGATTAATAATAAGTTCAAATTAAGTAATTCGTTTCCTCCTTTTTCTAATGTATGCTTGGATATAAATATCTTTCGGAGATTATTTTCCAATAAAGCTTTAGCAACAGCCTCTATGCCTGAAATTGCTAAATGAGTATGCCTAAGTGAAAAATACTTACTTAAAACCTCTTCGTCATTAGGGATATGTTCTTCTTTTATTATTTCATAAGCTTTGCTATGTAAATCAATAACATCTGTATATTGATTATTGCCTAAAATGAATCTATTTACTATATTTGGATATTTAGAAATAGATTTATAAGCATTAACAGTACTTATATCGCCAGCAATAATAAGTGGAACATTTTCCCCTTTAAAAATATTGGATAAACCATTATCTACTTGTCGAAGAAATTTTTCAATATGTATATCTTTATCGTCCTTTCCTGCTCCATGTCCATGAAATTGATGATGCCCCCTGAATTGTAAATTAGTTGGCTTGTTTGCTAAAATCAAAGTATTGTCTATTGACTTTGGTATCAAATCTTCAATGTTTATAGGAGTAATATGGTGTTTATTGCACTCATAAAAGTGAATATGTTTAAGACTTAAATCAAGTAGGAAAAATCGTTGTCTGTTTTTGAAATAAAGTAAGATAGGGCTTAGAAAAAATTGATTGCTAACCATTACTTTATTCATGAATTGAATAGGTAATATCATCAATTTATGATAACTATTGGTTAAAAACATACAAAGAGTGTCAGACAAGCGAAGCCAAAAATCATCTCGTTCTAATAAGTCAAGAGCAGGCCTTAATATTTTACGAATAGCTTTATCTTCTAAGCCATTTTTTGAAAGTTGTTGATGCGCATTGGCACATGCATTTTTCCAACGAATTTTATCTTCTTCAACATTTCCAGCTCTATGAGTTTTTGAATAAATCGATACACAGTGATTGCCTTTTATTTTACTTAATTTAGATATTTCTATTTTATTGATAATCATGTTTTTGTTTTATATGTGAAAGAATACTGGTGGGTTACCGTTACTTAGTAATATTCAGGGTGAGACTGATAAGTTTTCTCTATCATTACACTAGTAGTAGGATATGGAATATTAATATTTGCTTTTTCAAAAGCCTCCTTAATAGCAACAATAGCCTTACTCTTAGCCTGAAGCTGAGTCAGATTAGCAATAGCATCTATCCAAAATCTTATTTCAAAATTAATAGCACTATCACCGAATTCTAAATAATAAAACTCAATATGATTAGTTTTTGAAAAAGTATCAATAATGGCTGTTTTAGCAATATGCTCGACCTCTTCTAAATCTGATTCATAAGCAATACCACAAGCAACGGCAACACGCATCTTACTAGTTAAGCCATAGTTCTTAAAAGGATTATCTAAAACCAGTTTATTAGGTATAATAACAACATTGTTGTCAACCTCAAGTAACTTTACATACCTCATAGAAATGTTTAAGACTTTACCCGCATATCCATTAGTTTCTACATAATCGCCTACGTTCATAATATCTTTTACCGCTAAAAATATACCTGAAAATGTATTACTAAGAGCGCCTTGCAAGGCTAAACCAATAGCTAAACCCATTACTCCTGCTCCAGTTAGCAAAGTGGTAAGTGCCTGATCTAAGTCTAAAATACTTAAAGATAAAAATAAACCAATACCAAATAAAATAACAGAAGTAGTGCTAGCAATTAAGTTGCGAATAGAGTGCTGTTTGATTTGCTTGCGCAATAATTTATCTACCCATAATTTACTTTTTTGTGATAAAATATACGAGATGATCACTACTAAAGTAGCTACTAGTAAATTAGGCAAATTCATGATCAGAATATCTATCCAACCACTTAATTTATCGAGCATCTTTTGAAAAGATTCACTAATATTATAGTTCATAATATGATTTTTGTAAGCAATAATAGACTAAGGTCAATAGGCAAGAATACTAATTGATGTGAAAAATAATATTGCTTGGATGAGAAAATAAAACAGTAATAAAAAAACGTTTACTAACGACCTAAAGGAGAGACAAACATCCATCTAATTTCTTTCTTGTGAGATGTTTTAATAGTTAGAGAGGAATCTTGATAGTTGGGAAGTGAAACATTTAACCTATCAATTAATAGATTTTTATTTTGAATATTGGATTTTATTGATTTTAAATTGCTCATAAGTATTTTTATGTTGGGTGCCAATATTAGCTCCTATATTATTAATAACAATATCAGATGGTTAAGGTTCAGTGATCTTAGGAATAAATTAAAAATATAAAGTGTCCATTTAACTTAGATGTGAAAAGTTTTTACGTAGTCCGATGTGTTGATACTTATCTATCTTACACGCCAACAAAATCTATATTTTTATGCTTCAAGCATTTATACTTATCAGTTACTAAAAAAAACCAATACGAAAACTTTATTGATGTTTTTAGTGTTAATAGTTATACAATACATAATGATAGCTATACTATTAAATTTAAATTAAATAATATGAAAATTATCATCAGTAATAATGCTAAAGTTTCTAATAAACATCTTAGATTCATCAAATGGAAAATCAGAAAATTGAATAGAAAATTAGGTGTACTCCATTATTTAGAAGCACACATTAGCAAGGAAGGAAGTAGAAACCCATTATATAAGTCAGTAATAAGATTGGGAGTAAGTGGCCATGATATTATCTTAAAAAATCACTCTGTCAATTTGAAAGAACTCTGGAGAGAGGTTTTCATAGATGTAAAAAGACAATTAGTTAGATTTAAAGAAAAAAGAGCTTTATTAGTAAGTTAATTTAGGGAACACTGAGAGATTATAGGGACAAGGGTAATGCGGCAGTACTGTTATGGTACTGCCGCTATTTTATTATAGTCCATCATGGAAGGAGTTGTGAATAGTTGATAAAGCTATTTTTTTGACTTGCAAGGCGAAAGCCTATTCTATTAGGAATGAAGGCAAGGCATCGCATTGATGAGGGGTAGTGAGGCGAGAAAATAGCCTATTAAAATTCACCAATTTTGACCTAGATACTATAAATAGCTGGATATAAGATGACAGTATTATCGATAAATATAATTTTGCGGTATGGGTTTTAAAAATATACGGGATAGTAGCTCTATTTTTTGCCTTTATCTACAAATAAATCATTATTTTTGCAATTAGTAGTTTAGGGGGTTGTTATTAATATGAGTGTTGGAGGCTAAAACGAATAAATATGATTAGTACAAGAGAATCTTTTGATTATAAACTTTTAACAGAACAGATAGAAGCTATTATTAATATAAATGATAACCAACAGCAATCCTTTGCTGAAAGGTTAATGGATTACATAGGTTTAGGAAAAGAAATCACCAACTTTGAAAATGGTTATATCAGTAGAGTCACAGGAGAAAACTACCTAGTGCTTCAAGCTTCTACCTTGGGAGATAAGTTAAAGCCAGGAATGGAATTTGAACTTTGTGATACACTTTGTAAAGAAGTCATTAAAGCAAAAAAAACAGTCGCCGTTCCTAATTTAAGCAAAACAGATTTATATGATTTGCCTGGCAGAGTTTTTATGAATTTAGAATCAGTGATTGGTTCTCCTATTTTCATAGAAGATGAAGTGGTAGGAACGATCTCATTTTGCTCCTCAGATCCCTTTGAAAATGATATTGAATTTCAACAAAAGGTGTATGTAATTGACATCATGGGAAAACAAGTCAGTCAATATCTAGCATTAAGCAAAAGTTTTTCAAAATTCTCTGACGATTTAAAAGCTATTTTAGATATTAACTTACAAGGAGTTTCATTAGAAGAAAAATTACAGCAGTATATAGAAGTTGGCAAAACTATCACCAACTTTGATAATGGATTTATCAGTAAAGTAGAGGGCGAAAAATATACCGTTGTCGAATCCTCAACGATCAATGATAAGTTAAAAGTAGATATGGAGTTTAGTTTGTGTGACACACTTTGTGAAGAAGTCGTCAATCAACAAAAAACGATAGCCCTCCCAAAACTAAAAGAGACGCCTTTTTATGAAAAACCAGGTAGAGCTTTTTTAAATACGGAATCCGTTATCGGAACACCTATTTATAATAAAGGAAATTTATTTGGAACATTTACTTTGTGTTCTGTTAATGAGCATGAATTGGATGAGAAGTTTCACTATTACTCTGAACTCGTTGATCTAATTGGAAAAAATATTTCACACGAAATATCTGAAGAGTTTTCTAAAAAGGAATTAAAAAGTGCGGAACAGCAAATTATTAAACAGAAGAATGAATTATACCTCTTCTTCTCAAGCCTTCCAGATTTATATTTACAGCTAGACGCAGATTCTACTATCTTAAATGCGGTTAGTGGAGATAAATTTAGAAAGCTTCAATCTTTAGGAAGTATTCTCAAAAAGAAACTTCCAGAAATTTTGCCAGCTAAAGTAGCAGCTTCATTTGAATATCATATTGGTGAAGCATTAAAAAATAATGAATTGCAAAATTTCTATTTTCAAATAAAAAAAGGAGGGAAATTAAGACATAATCAAGTCACACTAAATCCAATTGGGAATAATGAGGTCGCAGCAGTTATTAGAGATGTTACTAAAGAGGAATCTTATAAAATAGAGCTAAAGAGAATAAATGAAGAATTATCTAGATCAAATAAAGAACTAGAAAAATTTGCCTATGTTGCTTCACACGATTTACAAGAACCCCTCAGAAAAATACAAGCATTTGGTTCTTTACTGGAAGATAATCCAGAAATAGAAATGTCAGAGGAAGGTAAGATGTATTTACATAAAATGATCGATGCCTCTCATAGAATGCAAAACTTAATTTCAAGTTTATTAGTTTATTCACGTGTTCTTGGTCAGCATGAAATGGAGGAGGTAAATTTAAATAATGTCCTGAAAAATGTTATGAACGATTTAGCCATCGATGAAGTAGAAATCTCAATAGATAATTTGCCAAGCATAAAAGCAAATAATGTACAAATGTATCGCTTATTCCAAAACCTAATCTCTAATAGTATAAAATTTCAACAAAAAGATAAAAAATTAAAAATCGATATTAATAAAGATAAAGAAACAGAATTTTTAAAAATTATTGTTTCTGATAATGGCATTGGTTTCGATAATAAATATGCTTCACAAATTTTTGATGCTTTTAAAAGACTTCATACCTTTAAGGATTACGAAGGCAACGGAATTGGACTTTCTGCTTGTACTCATATTGTGAATCAAATAGGTGGAAAATTAGAAGCCTATGGAGAACCTAATGTCGGAGCAAAATTTACTATTTATTTACCTAATAAAATATTATTGAATGAATTATAAAAACACAAGCTCTACTATTATCATGGCTGATGATGATGATGATGATTACTTATTAGCAACGATAGCGTTTAAAAAAGCTAAGTTATCAAATCCAATTGTAAGAGTAGCAGATGGACAAGAACTAATTGATAATCTAAATAAAAGATTAGAAACAAAAGAACCTTTACCCTCTATTATTTTACTGGATCTAAATATGCCAAGAATGGATGGTAGAGAAGCTTTAAGCATTATCCGCGCAGACGATCAGCTAAAGCATATTCCAATAATAATTTTAACAACTTCTAAAGCTCAAGAAGATATATTGAATACCTATAGAATTGGATGCAACTCTTATATAAGAAAGCCTGTAGATTTTACTAAGTTTGTTGAAACTGTTACCGCTTTCAAAAATTTCTTTATTGAAATTGTTGAACTACCAATATAAAAAAAAGAGGTAGGCTGTACCTACCCCCTTTGGACAAAAAGTGAAAAGTTGAGTAAAATTGCTGAATGAAAACGTAATTTTTTTTTTGTAAATAGCACTCCAGCCAAAACAATTCCCATCCTCGAAAATGTTAATCGTTGACTGAAGTGCCTTTGATTTCTCATAATCTACATCCTAAAGTCATAAAAAATAAAATCTTGTACCACTTTCGTACTAAATTACTCTTTTAGTATATGGAACTGAATAAGTACTACTACGCATTTTAATTGGCACTCTCGGTTTTAGAGTGTCCAGCTCATTTATTACACTACTGATTTTATATTTTTTTGCTAATATCATTGCGTGATTCCATTCTTCTAAGAATACATCATACGCCTTTATTTTTTTCAAAAATTTCATTTCAAATATTCTCTCCCTTAATACGATAGATAAATACCAAACTCTATTGATCGTTCTCAAATAATTTAATAAGGTATCATAAAGCACCTTCATATAGACATTCAAAATGTCAGTATTATTAGAACTTTCTATCCAAAATTCAACAATTAACAATTGCTGATAATTATCCATGTTTCTAATTAGATGGAATAAGTCGAAAAGAGTAGGAAAGTATAAACGCTCTTGCTTAGAATAATTGCGCTCAAACTCCATCACATCCATCATATCCATTTTCTTAGCTATTATATATATCTGGTTCCCGTAAAACTTTATGCTCTTTTCCATAGTATTATAATTTTAGTGTGTGACTTATGGCTATATATATACTAATGCTATGCCACAAAATAAATATACTGAAATACAGTAGATTACATATTTTTTAATTTAAATCTCTATCCTTTTTTTCTTTTATGAAAGAAATTTCTTTTTTTACATCCCAAAACAAGGATACATGATCACGCAATACTTGAGTATTTTTTTTAATGTAAAGGAAATAGAAGAATTAATGCAGTTATTAACTGCTAATGAAACAGGGAATGAACTAATCAGTCAAGGCAATCAAAAAAAAATAAATGTTTTAATGATTGATGATGATGAAGATGATTTAATCATATTTAAAAAGAAGATAGATTTAATAGGGAATAGCAATATTGAAATAATAGATGTACAATATTTAAAAGAAGGCATCGAAATTTGTAATAAAGAAGCTATAGATCTCGTATTACTAGACCTTAATCTTATCTTCACTAAAGGAATAGATACACTGATTGAGTTCAAAGAACATGTAAAAAATATGCCCATTATTGTATTGACTGGGTTGGGTGACTTCGAAATTGCTACCGCATGTATTAGAGAAGGGGCAATAGATTTTTTAGTAAAAGGAGTCACCTTA
Source organism: Chitinophagales bacterium (assembly GCA_020629335.1). The sequence continues at coordinate 15,012 of JAHDDN010000015.1, forward strand.
AATGGTGATCAAATTCAAAGAGCCATTAAGTACTCTATAGAAAGGTATCGCTTGCTTCGCTTTCTAAGAAAAGCTTTAAGCAAATTAAAAGAAAGTCTAAAAGAAAGAGATGAAGCTTTGGCAGAAATAAAAGCACTAACAGTACAACTGGAAGCAGAAAACGTTTACTTGCAGGAAGAAATAAAAAATAACAATAACTTCGACTTTATCATTACTAAAAATCCGAACTTTATTCAAACCTTGAATTTAATTGAACAAGTAGCCCCTACTGACTCCACCGTTCTAATATTAGGAGAAACAGGAACTGGTAAAGAACTACTAGCACGTGCCGTTCATAGTCGAAGCAACAGATCCAATAAACCCTTAGTTAAAATTAACTGTGCATCTCTACCCGCTAATCTCATTGAAAGCGAACTCTTTGGACACGAAAAGGGAGCCTTTACAGGAGCGATTAAAAAAAGAATCGGCTTTTTTGAATTAGCTCATAAAGGAAGTCTATTTTTAGATGAGATAGGAGAAATGCCCATAGAGCTACAGGCCAAATTACTTAGAGTACTACAAGACGGGAAATTCGAACGAATAGGAGGAGAAGAAGTGATCAGCACAGATGTCAGAGTAATTGCCGCAACTAATAGAAATTTAGAAAAATCAATTGAAGAAGGTAAGTTTCGTAGCGACCTCTATTACCGTCTAAATGTTTTCCAGTTGGAATCTCCACCTCTAAGAGATAGAAAAGAAGATATAAAATTACTATTAGATTTCTTCGTGAAAAAGTTCTCAGATAAGATGGGTAAATCTATCAAAAATATCTTACCCAAAACACTTAGCTTATTAGAAAGCTATCATTGGCCTGGAAATATTAGAGAACTAGAAAATGTCATCGAAAGAGCAGTCATATTAAGTGATGGAAAAACACTCAATCACAATGCCTTTAATCTAACTTTAGCCAAAAAAACCAGTAAAACAACAGATGATATTCTAAGCTTTGAAGAAATGCAAAAAGCCCACATTTTAAAAGCACTCAAAAAAACACAAGGACGAGTAAGTGGCCCTAATGGCGCAGCACTCTTACTACAAATGAACCCTAAAACCTTAGATACCAAAATGAGAAAGTTAGGAATTAAAAGAGAAGAATATTTACTTTAAATTTATCTTATCAAGGTCAAATTGCCCTTCTCATTAAAAGTTTCTTTTGTTTTGTAAAGCACATTTACAGTATAGACATATACTTCCATCTCTTGGTCTACACCCCTAAAGGTGCCATCCCAAGTATCCTCTAAATTATTACTCTCAAAGACTTTCTCCCCCCAACGGTTGAATACTTTCCAAACGATGGTTCGAATTCCATTTCCATATACTTTGAGGATATCATTATTGCCATCTCCATTAGGAGAAAAGGCATTTGGAATACCCACAAAAGTAGGTGTATAAACGACTACTTCATCGCAGTAAATATCTTCACACCCACCAGCATTCATCACCGTTAAGCAAACCTGATAAGTCCCATCAGCTTCGTAAAAATGAGTAGGCTCAAATGCAGAAGAGGTCGTCCCATCTCCAAAATCCCAAGAATAAGAAATGGCATCAGCAGAACTCAAATTAGAAAAGTTAATGACTGTCTCAATCTCTGGATCTGTTGGTGTATAATTGAATAAAGCAGTAGGATAATCAAACATTTGAAAAGTATAACTAATCGTATCCCTATCATTACAACTTGGAACCCTTTCAGCTATGAGTGTTACAGTAAAAGTACCTGTCTCATTATAAGTATGACTGACCACTTCTCCAGTGCCAGTAGTGCCATCTCCAAAATCCCAGTATAAAGAGTCCGCATTTAAGCTATTAGAAATAAATTCTAAATCGGCAGGAATACAGCCGTTAGGGATAGGAGGGAAGTTAGCTACTACTGTACCTAAAGAATCGGGGATATTGATTTGTAAGGTCTCCGTATCACTCAAATTACAATTGGGCGGCCCAGTAACCGTATAGGTAATATCGTAAGTGCCTGTCTCAAAATATTCATGTATCAAACTAGGTTCATTGCTAATAGTCCCATCTCCTAAATCCCAAGAGTGGGTATAAGCATTATAACTATCATTATCAAAGCTGGCAGTCAAATTACCACACTCTAAAAATTCTTCAAAAAATGGATTAGCTGAAATACTATCATCTAATACCGTAACAGTAGTATAAACAGTATCCGCCAAATTACAAGTAGCTGGGTCGCTACCGATGAGCATGACCTCATAGACGCCAGGTACCTCATAAGTATGGAATGGCTGTTGTTGATCAGATGTATTGCCGTCTCCTAAATCCCAAAAGTAAGTTTCAGCATCTCCATATCCGCTAAATTGTAGTGAAAATGGAATACAGCCCGATTCTAAATGATCATTAATATCTACATTCACTAGTAAATCAAAAGCAATTTTAATCATTCCTAAATTACAATTGTCGCTATTATTATTAGGCCCCCAAACGCCATTGGTAGTTGGGAAATTATCTGAGCCACCACAGCCTGCACAAACAGCCTGATAAATTTCTCCTTGTTTATTAAATCGGCTGGTGCCTCCATCTACATGCTCGCCACTTCCTTCAAAAAGGCCACCGCCACTATTTTCCCCATAGAAACTTCCATAGACTAAATCCCCAGCATCTGGAGATAGTACAAAGAAGTATAAGTCACTACCATCCGTATTGTTTTTGAGTGCATCAGCAGTGACGGGTAATCCATTGGTAGTACCTGTTTCTATATTATGGGTTTGGTTGACATTCCCTCCCCAGCCTGATACATAAATATTACCACAAACATCTACTAAGAAAGCCGTTGGAGAAATATTGACAGAACTTCCACCTGAGCCAAATACGGTAGAAAGTTCGGTAGTTGATAAATCATTACTCAATTTGTGGATAAATTGTTTGCCACCACTATTAGAATAAACATCATCACTAACTGGATAACTACCTTTCGTTTGTCCTACTACATAAACGCCATCATCGTCTGTTTCTACAAAATAACATTGATCATAAGAGTTGGTGCCTATATAAGTACCATTGATTAAATTACTATTAGCATTAGAAAGATTGACGATAAAACCATCTGCTTGTCCACCATTATAATTGGTATTTAAAGCACCATTAGTAGTTGGAAAGTCATCACTTCTTGTTCCACCACAAACCATTAGGTTGTTAGCATTGTCAAACTTAAGAGAGTAGGCAGCATCTTCATCATCGCCCCCTAAAAAAGTACACCAATCTAAACCAGACAAATTCCAATTGAATTTAGCAACGCAACCGTCTATATCTCCCTGAAAAGTGTCTTCCAAAGCATTACTTGTAGTAGGAAAGTTAGAAGAATAGGTACAAGATGCAATATAAATATAGTCTTCATCAGCAATCACTTCTCCTCTCACCGCATCTCCATAATTATACTCTAATGCAAATTCTCCAGTTCGATTCAATCCATCATTTTGAGAACCTCCTAAATAAGTAGAGCCAATTAGTCCATCTCCATCTACATTTAATCTAGTCACCACTATATCTGATCCATTGACATAGCTAATATATTCTCCACCAGTAGTGGTAAAGTTTCCGCCATTAAAGTCAGAATCATAGGCATCACTTGTAGTAGGATAATTACTAGAGCCTGTAGTTCCAAATATAATTAACTCATCATCTTGAACGACTAAACTATGTGGGGCATCTGCTTGATTACCTCCTAAGTAAGTGGAATAGATTTGATTGGCTCCATCTGGAGTGTACTTTGTAATAGCCATATCCATTTGTCCACCACCGTAGGTTGTTTGATAAGCTCCTAAGGTGACAGGATAGGAGGAGGAGAATACGACACTTCCGCCATAAAAATTACCTGCGTCATCATAGGTAGCTGTATAGCCCCAATTATCCGATATAGAACCAGAGAAAGAAGCAAATATTAATTCAGGATCAATGATTAAATCATACTTCTCATTATAACCATCGGGCAAATCGAAAGTGAGTTTTTTGTTTTTTAATTTGAAATGGCAAGTTACAGGGACCTCTTTACCTCCAATTTTTTGATAGGCATAAGGAGCTAATTCGACGATCTCATTGACTTTGGTTTTCATGATTAGGTTGCCGTCTTCCATGCTTATTTTGTCTAAGCCATCAAATTGCATCTTAATATCAGATGCTTTGGCTCTTGGAGAGACAATGAAATCATATTTGAAGTGAGTATCTTCACTATATACCACTGCATCAATGCCATCGTATAAGTCGTGATAATGTATTTTTTTATATAAGGAGACATTGCTTGCCCAACAAGTAGAATCACTGCCCAAGAAATAGTTTTGAGGTACGCCAGTAGTCGTTTTTCCTTCAATAGAATTATTGCTATTAGCTCCTAAAAAATTGATTTGATAAGCATGGCCCCAATATTTGCGATCTTTATGGTGGGTCTTAGCTTCACCATGTCCATGTGCGAAAGCCTCTTCTTCTATAAATTGAAAGGTAAATTTATTATCCTCAGCATAGAAGTAGCCACTGGGTAAATTAGCCTTAAACACTACATTATCATGCCATTGACCTTCATTGGGAATGAAATTAAGCTCCTTAAATGTAACTTGCTCATGAGCATATAGTGATGGAACACTAATGAATATACAGGCAATTAACCAAAGAATTGGGCGGATTGTAAACATAAAAAATCTTAGTTGGATGAATTACTACTACTAAAAATAACGTTAAACCGCTTGTTTTAGTAGGTGAGGAATACTAAAATAATAATTTTGTGTATTTATTCTCTCAATACTCCATCACTTTGTAGACGCTAAAAAAGGTATTTGAGTTCAAATCCAGCGAAAAAATGAGTCGGTGGTGCTGGCTGAAAATATCGTTTTCCGAAAGCGTTTAGGTCATTACCGAGGCTATATTTCTCGTCCAATAAGTTATTTCCTACTCCATAAACATCCAATTGCCAATGAGACTTGATGAATTGGCGATAACCCATTCTTAGATTGACTAAGTGATAAGCACCAGAAAATACCTCATTGGAGTCAGTGAGTGGTATTTCGTCTGTGAAATTATAGCTCAAGTTAATATAAGGACCCCATTGGGTATGCCAGTCGATGCCTGCCGCCAAAATATTGGGGGCTACACCAGTTACCAAATTGTTAGAGTAATCCACATTTTCGCCGCCTGTTCGCTTTTTATACTGATCGAATAGGAAGTGATGGCGGGTGTAGCTGGCCCAAGTCTTGAGTAAGGCTAAAGCAGGATTCGCATTTTGGGCAAAGATATAGTTAGCGTATACTTCTAAGCCCTTATTATCTGTTTTACCAGCATTATAAAATAGAACGGTGCCATTTTCAGCTACTTGGTTGACGATGGCATCATCTAATTTGAGTAGGAAGGCGCTAATATCAAAATTGAAACGATCTTTGAAAAGGGTGCCTCTCACGCCTGCCTCCCAATTAGTCCCTTTTTCTGCTAACAGCTCCGTATTGATAGTTCCTTCGCTGGTACGCACTTCATCTAAAGTAGGAGGGGAGAATCCTCGGCTCATACTGATGTGTAAGCCTACTTTGTCATGGATTGTTTTGCTAAGGGCAATACGAGGACTTATGACAGCTTCAAAATCGATTTCACTTTCGGAAAACATTCCTAAGTAATTCACTCGCTCAATATCATAGCCAGAACGATTCCAACTAAGCCCTAAGGTGAAAAGCAAATCACCAGGTAGCGATAATTCTGCTTGTTGGAATAAGAAGTATTGTTGTGGTTGAATATCGTCTGCAAAATTGAGGGTGTCTTTTTGTCCATCTATATTACCGAAGTTTTTGGCATCGGACCAAGCTTTTTGATATTCGGCTCCAATTTTCCAATCGAGCTTCATTTGTTCGTTGAGAATCGTTTTGTAGTTGATATAGGCACGCCATCCGTAGGCGGTTTGTGCTTCTGTTTTATAATTAGTATTGAAGGGGTTTTCTAATTGGGTATTGGCTCCATAAACACTCATGACTGCCTTCCAGTTATCATTAAAGAGGTGTTTGAAAGAGAGGCCGCTATAGAGTGTTTGTCGATCAATAGAGGCATTTTTTTCTTCGCTTCCTGGACGGGCCATGCTTGGATCTTCGGCAAATTGATCTTCATTGAGTCCGCCAGGTAATTCGTATTGCAAATCAGCTAAGAGGGTGAATAGAGAAATGCTGCTTTTCTCGGAAGGATAGAAATTGGATTGCAAATAGACTACATCTCGATTTAAGGCGCTATGCTGTCTGTATCCTTCGGCTTCTTGGTGGGCGTAATGGAGTTTGATACCGCCATTTTTCAAAGCGGCATTGGCTTGTGCGCTATATTTGAAATTACCAAGGTCGCCGATAGAACTTCCGATGGCTAAGCTGTTTTGATAATCCGCTTGTCTACTTTTTAGGCTGAGGGCACCTCCATTACCTGCTCCAAATAAGCTAGATGCAGGCCCTTTGATCAACTCTATTTCATTGATGGTGTTAATATCTATTAGATTGATAGGGGTGGAGCCATTGGGTTCTGTGAATGGAATATCATCCCAATACACTTTTATATTTCGGACACCGAAGGGAGAGCGGAGGCTACTTCCTCTGATGGACATACGGAAACTACCAGGCGCACGTCTTTCCATTCGGACTCCTGCTATGGTGTTCATGCTATAGATCATAGTGGTCGGATCAAAGCGGTCTAGTGCTTTTCGATCTAATAGAGCGATGGCTCCAGCAGTTTCTATAAGTTTGCGTTCTTGTTCGTAGCCTTTTACGACGACTTCATTGAGTTGTTGGGGGAGGCTGTTTGGGTAAGTGGCCATTGTGTCGGCTATCTGCGATTTATTGCTATCTTTATCGTAGGTATTATCGCCTTCTTGGGCGTTCAATTGTAGGTGGAGGATTAGGAGGAGGAGTAGTAGAGTGTGTTTTTGCATTTTTGGTGTATTGGTTGATTAGTTAATTGGTTGTCTATAGCTCTAATATACTAACTGATGTTACGCGAGGTATTTAATAAACCTTCTGATAATCAATTATTTACAACAAATGACTATAATTAATTAATTGACTGATTATCAAGCACTTAGTTGATTGTGGCGCGTAACATCAGATACTAATATACTATTACACTACTACACTAATTGTCCAAAAATGGCTTAGGGATGGTAGTGGTATGTGGCGTGATGAAGTAGCTTACGGAACTTAGGCAGACGCAGGCTGGCCCGAAGGGCAGACAAGTATGCCTTAGTGGAGTAGCTGCTGAATAGCCACATAATAACGGACAGCCCGACCTTTCCTCATTTTTTCATTCGTGGGCGCACACATAGGTAGCGCCCCTACGGTCGAATGAAAAAATGAGGAAAGGGAAGCCCCAAATTTAAACAACAAAATTAATTATAAAAATGAGAATATTAATCATTGGAATGGCAGCTTTGCTGACTTTATTGACTATTTCCTGTTCTGTTGGAAAGAATGGGCATTTGAAGAGTGGGGATGATGCGCCTGTGAGTCATGCGATTTGGGATGAATTATTGAAAAAGTATGTGTCGGATGATGGTTTGGTGGATTATAAGGGCTTTGTGAAAGATAGGGCACGTTTGGGAGAATATACAGATTTGTTGGGGACGGTTTATCCGAATAAGAATTGGTCGGAGGCGGAGCAATTGGCTTATTGGATTAATGTGTATAATGCTTTTACGGTGCAGATTGTGGTGGATAATTATCCTGTGGAGAGTATTAAAGATATTAGTTCGGCATTGAGTATTCCGTTTGTAAATACAGTTTGGGATGTGAAGTTTGTGAAGTTGAGGGAAGAAACATTGGATTTGAATCAGGTGGAGCATGGTATTTTGCGGACTTATTTTGAGGAGCCTCGTATACATTTTGCGGTGAATTGTGCGTCGGGTTCTTGTCCGATTTTGCGAAAGGAGGCTTTTGTGGCGGATAAATTGGAGGCTCAATTGGAGGAGCAGACTCGTTTGTTTGTGAATGATAAAAGTCGGAATGTCATTACTGCCAATGAATTACAGTTGTCGAAGATTTTTTCGTGGTTTAAGGGAGATTTTACTAAGCAGGGAAGTTTGATTGAGTTTTTGAATCGGTATAGTGATACGCCTATAGATGTGAATGCGAGTATTAGTCATTTGGATTATGATTGGACCTTAAATGAATAATATTTTACGTTAAGTGAAGTTTGTGTAAATCTTAGTTTAATATTAAATTAAATTTTGCTCAAGTGGTATGAAATTCTATTTCTTTTTTATTAATTTGCAGATTGTGCTTAGTGGCTCAATTTATAAGTCCTTGACAGCCCAAGTTTTGTCTTTTTACGATTCTACTTCGTTATTTTTTCGTTCCGTAGCCTTGCTATGGGTCTCAAAAATGCCTTGTATAATCGCAAAAAATACTACAACTTAACTGTCAGAGACTTATAAACTGAACCATTAGAAATGTTTCTAACGTTATTCATTTAAAATAAATTTCATGCCGGCAAAGGTTATTATTGGGAGTCAATGGGGAGATGAAGGAAAAGGTAAGATTACTGATTTATTGGCTTCTAAGGCGGACAAGGTTGTTCGTTTTCAAGGAGGCAATAATGCAGGACATACTATCGTCGTAAAAGATGAGATTTTTAAATTGCATTTAGTTCCTTCGGGTTCCATTTATGGTAAAGACTGTATGATTGCAAGTGGAGTGGTCGTTGATCCAGGTATTTTATTGGAGGAGTTAGACAAGCTTAAAAAATTGGGGCTTGATTTTAATTTGGTAATTGATTCTTTAGCGAATATTATCATGCCTTATCATAAGCAGTTAGATGCTTTGAAAGAGGCGGAATTAGGTAAGCAGAAAATAGGCACTACGAAAAAGGGAATCGGGCCTTGTTATGCTGATCGGGTGAGTAGAAGTGGAATACGTTTTTCTGATTTATTAGATCCAGAGATATTTAAGGAGAAGTTGCGGAAAAATTATAGAGAGAAGCGCCTTTTGGTAGAGCGAATTTATAATTCAAAAATGGAGCATACTGAATCGGAAATTTTTGATACTTATATGGCTTTTGCAGAAAGATTACGCTCATTAGAGGGGGATGTATCCACTATGGTTAATGAAGGTTTATCAGCTGAGTCTAATGTCCTTTTTGAGGGGGCTCAAGGAACATTCTTAGATGTAGTATATGGAACTTATCCTTATGTTACTTCTTCCCACACAATTTCTGGAGGCGTCTTTTCTAATGTTGGTATACCGCCCATGAATATGGAAGTACTTGGTGTGGTAAAAGCCTATACGACTCGTGTAGGTTCTGGGCCTTTTTTAACAGAATTAAATGATAAAACGGGTGAGTTGATTCGATTAAATGGCCATGAGTATGGTACAACTACAGGTCGTGCAAGAAGATGTGGTTGGTTAGATTTAGTGATGTTAAAGCAAGCTCACCAATTAAATGGCTTCACAGAATTGGCCTTAACTAAGTTAGATGTTCTGACTGGTGTTGGTAATATAAAAGTTGCGACTAAATATATGTTAGGGGATCGTTCCGTGAATTTTTCGGAAGGTATCTTAAATGCAGACAAATGCCAAGTAGAATATAAAGAATTTGATGCTTTTGAAGTAACACAAGATATGGCAAGCTATTCAGAGCTACCGCCTAAGGCTCAAGAATATGTCCAATTTATCGAAGATTTTATTGGCGTAAAAGTGAGCATCGTTTCGGTAGGTCCGAATAGATCGCATTCTATTTTTAGAGCATAAGTCTGATTTTAGAACATAAGTCCGAAGCGCATAGATAGGCGTTTGAAATGATAATCTCTTTCAACATAGGCGCCGTCCCATCCTCTATAGTAGACTTCTTTCGCATTTTGGTATTGATAGCCAAAGGAGAGTAACCAAGCATGTTTGCTTTTAGTGTTAAATTTAAATCCAATGCCTGGATTTATCATGAAACCACCTCTATCTGTTACATAATCTTCTCTTTTGTTGGTTTTAATACCATAGCCTATATCAACAAAAGCATAAATAGTTTCTGTGAGTTGGCTTCTCAAGTCTAGGTAAATTGGCATTAGGAAATAGTCTAAGTAAGCACTAGCGCCAATACCAATCCCAGTGGCTAATTGAGGCGACCACATATAGCCTGCGGCTGCTTGTATATTGACGCCAGGGGCATCTTCATAAGGATTTTGCCATAAAAAACCAGTTTCGCCTAAGTAGTAGACACCTTTCGTTTTCATGTACCTTTCTTTAAGCTTGCCATTGAAAATAGGTGCCTGTTTTTCCATGCGATCCATTTCGCTTCTATCATAAACTAATATACTCCCACCTAAAATTTGTATTTTAATTTGATCATCATTCATTTCGATGATCTCTCCTCTAAGAACACTTCCATCTTTTAGATAGATGACATCTTCCGAATTTTTTTGGGCTAAAGTAGAGAGACTGATGAAACAGCCTAAGCATAAGAATATTAACTTTAAGGTTTTTGTCATGGTATTTATTTTTTAAATTTGGCAACGTTTGAAATGAAGTTGCCGTTTATAAAAACGAAAGCGAAGATATTACTTAGCAATGATAAAATAATAAGATTTTTGTTTATTAATGCTAACATGCTTAATTTTTTGAAACCCTATAAATTTACAATAATGTCCAATAAGATTACAACACTATTGATGGCTTGTTTGGGAATTGTTTTGTTTTTCTCATCTTGTCAAGATAAATGCGAAGAGACCATAACTCGAACAGTATACACACCTGTCTATATGAGTTACGAAGATGCGCAGTCATCCGTTGCCTCTAAGGAAGCAAGAGATTTAGAAGATCCAGGAAAAATTTATTTTTATAATGATTATGTACTGATTAATGAAAGGTCAAAAGGCGTACATGTCATTAATAATGCTGACCCAGCTAATCCGCAAAATATTGCCTTTATCGAAATACCAGGGAATATTGATATTGCTATGAGAAATGGATTTTTATATGCAGATATGGCGCAAGATTTATACGTTATTCATATCGCTGATCCTACGAATGCTACTTTAGTTGAAGTCATTGAAGACGTAATGCCATTCCCTGACTATGGTATGAATCGTTTTGCAGACCCATCACAAGGAGTAGTCATTGATTGGTTAGAAGAAGAAATAGTGGAAACCGTGGAATTCAATTGCGGAAATAGTGGTAGTATTGGAGGATGGGGAAATACTTTTGAGGCTACTGTTGATATGGCGACCCCCAGCGTTGAAGCTGGCGCCCCTAATAATGATAGTGGTGGCGAAGGAGGTGGAGGTTCGATGGCTCGTTTTGCCTTACACAAAGACAAACTTTATGTAGTTACGCAAAGCGATTTATTGACATTTGGTATTGATGGTGGCATTCCAGTACAGGAAGAAACAGTCAACATTGGTTGGTGGGGTATTGAAACCGTTTTTCCTTATAAAGATTACTTATTCATCGGCTCTCAAAATGGAATGTTCATTTATGATGTCAGCAATCCATCAGCTCCAGTTCAGCTATCTATGTTCCAGCATATTCAATCTTGTGATCCAGTTGTCGCAAACGATGAGTATGCCTATGTTACCTTAAGAGGAGGCAATCCATGTGGCAATGACATTAATCGTTTAGACATCTTAGATATTTCAGATGTCAATAATCCAGTTTTAGAGAAAACTTATGGTATGGTCAATCCTTATGGCTTAGGCTTAGATGGTAGCACATTATTTGTTTGTGATGATGGTTTAAAGGTATTTGATGTTACTGATCCTAATGATATTGACGAATTAGAGCACTATTCTAATATCGAAGCCTATGATGTTATACCAAGAGACGGTCTTTTGATGGTGATTGGTGCTGATGGCTTCTATCAGTATAACTACGAGAATGTCAATGACTTACAACTTTTAAGTAGAATTGATGTTATGTAAGATAAAATACTAATGTCTTTTTTGTGCGAAAAAAGCACCGTTTAGTAATGACTAAACGGTGCTTTTTTTTTATAATCCTATTCTAAAACATTAAATTGCATGTCTTTGGTAAATTAAAATATTTTAAACTATTATATGACGGCAATCAGGATACTTGTTACTGGTGGAACATTCGATAAAGATTACGATATGATGACAGGGCATCTTTATTTTAAGGATACCCACTTGAGGGAAATATTTGATATAGGCCGCTGCAATTTAGATGTTAAAATCCGAACATTGATGATGATAGACAGCCTTGATATGACAGATGAAGATAGGGATGTGATCATACACAATTGCAAAAATAGCAAGGAAGATAAAATCGTCATCACTCATGGAACCGATACGATGGGCATCACTGCCGAATTACTAGACAAAGCACAAATAGATAAAACCATCGTTTTGACTGGAGCTATGATCCCTTATAAGTTTGGAGCCTCTGATGCTTTCTTTAATTTGGGAAGTTCATTAGCTTTTGCACAAACACTGCCTAAAGGCGTATATATTTCTATGCATGGGCAATACTTTAAAGCTGGAACTGTTGTAAAAAACAGGGATACAGGATTTTTTGAACCGATATAACATAGAACTCATTTAAAGTTTTTCTGCTTGCTTAGAAAATGGCCGTTTTTTCGTTCTTCTGCGTTATTTTATCGGTCCGTAGCGCTGCTATGCACCTCAAAAATGCCTTGAATAACAAAAAAACAGCTCATTTTCAGCATCATCATAAAACTTTAAATGAGTTCATAAACTCAAACAATAAAGACATGAAAACCACTATTAAAATGCTTCCGCTAATCATGCTACTTTTTACCTTTGTAGCCTGCCAATCGGATACCTCAAAGCAAGCAACAAAAAAGACCGAAATAACTAAGAAAGCAGATGCTAAAAGTAATTCTAATGCAGCTGCAAATAATAAAGCAGCCGCTGATAAGTCAACTAGTACAAAACAAAGTTACGATCTCCTAGATATTGCAAGTGCTAAAATCCAATCGAATAAAAGTAATATTTATTGGACAGGAACCAAGCCTGTAGGCGATGCACATAAAGGCTATTTTACTGTCAAAAGCGGAGAAATTACTTTCGCAAATGGAGAAATAAATGGTGGCGAGTTCGTCATTGATGTCGCAGGAGTAAAAGTATCAGATATTAAAGAACCCAAACCTAATGCCGATTTAGTGGGCCACCTAAAATCGCCAGACTTTTTTGATACCGACAAATATCCAGAAGGCAAATTTAAAATCACTAAAGTCGAATTAGCAAAAGATGTCACAGGAGCCGTAGGCGGTTTTTCTCACTTCGTGACAGGTGATCTAAGTCTCAAAGATGCCACTCAAAGTGTGCGTTTCGGTGTCAATGTATTCACCAAAGATAATAGCATCCAAGTCCGATCTCGCCCATTCAAAATTGACCGTACTCAATGGAATGTGAAATATAATTCAGGCAAGTTTTTCGACAACATAAAAGAGAAGCTAATAGATGATAATGTGATTATCAAGTTAGATATCCACGCAAGCTATTAATTGGGAATGAGTGTATTAGTTGAATAGTGAATTAGCGTACTGATTAACTATTCAACTAATACACTATTTTACTAAATTTGGGGCTTCCCATGCGTTCACAATGGCGACGTGCGCAGCACAAGCCAATTCATCATTTATCATTATGCATTTATCATTCACCGAAGGCGCATGGTCGGGCTGTCCGCTCTCATGTGGCTATGTGTCTGCTACTACGCTAAGGCGTACTTGTCTGCCCTGCGGGCCAGCCTACGTCCACCTAAGCTCCATAAGCAGCCCCATTAACGCCACATACCGCTTCCATCCCTAAGCCAATTCATTAACCGATTAACTTTTTAACTGAAAAACTGATTAAGCGAATTTTTTTAGTTAACCAGTTATTCATTTTGTCAGTTAACCAGTTATTCATTTTGTCAGTTTACCAGTTATTCATTTTGTCAGTTTACCAGTTTGTCAGTTATCAACCTTACTTAACCACCGTCACATTGCCTTGCGCACTAATCACCTCCCCATTTGAAAAAGTAAACTTCGTATAATAGACGA
>JAHDDN010000428.1 GCA_020629335.1 Chitinophagales bacterium
GGCTTAGGGATGGTAGCGGTATGTGGCGTTTATGAGCTGACTTACGGCGCTTAGTGATGCGATGGCTGGCTTTAGCAGACAAGCAGCACTTAGCAGAGTAGGAAGGGCATAGCCACATGAGAGCGGACAGCCCGACTGCTGCGCTTCGCTTGTAATGCGTAATGCATAATGATGAATGATGAATTTTGGCTCGTGCTACGCACTCGCCTTTACTAGCGCAGCAGGAAGCCCCAATTAATAACGAATCTGATCAATCCCAATCATACTGGCATTTTTGCGGTATAGATTATAATCATCTACAGTGGTATGTTTATCTAAGGTGCAATCTAATTGGTAGTAGCCTTCTAATTGGGAAGGGGATAAAAGATATTGGTTAAAATCGGGTAGAGAGGCGACTCCATTTCCATCAAAATCACCTGCTTTCATGGCATAGTCGCCTGAGGCTAATGGCGTTAATTGATTGATTCCATCTCTTACATTATTGGTCACTGCTAAATTATATACGGAAGTATTATTGATAGATAGTGGATTCTCTGTCATGATGTCTAAATGATTTCGATGACGCACTACGAAGTAGTAATCTTGATTCTCATCTAAGGTGTAGAAAGAAGCACCTAAAGTACCATCTGTAGAACGAACATAACCTGTATTATCTAATAAGGCGGCGGTTCTTTCTATGACTAATTCATCATCGTCTATATCTCTGGCCTCTATTAATAACCAATCTACGATAGCGTAAGAAGAGGCATTGAATACTTCGCCACCATCATAGTTCCAAGGAACTGAGTAATAGGGTTGATTAATCGGCAATAAGCCATTATCTTTTAAGTCAGTACTCATCGAATTTGTTAGCTCATTATATGGGCCTTCTAAGCAAACTCGAATGCCTACTTTTTGAGCTTCTAAAGGCATACGTGCTAAGAAATATTGACCTTCTATTGTTATGTTTGGAAAGCTGATGACATTATTAGCAGCATTTACTGCATTGGCGACCCCTATTAAAGACCAACCTTCATCTTCATAAAATGGACGCTGATATAAAGCAAATGACATTGGGTAATTTTGATCATTTATATCTAAATCTTCTGAAGTTTGGAAACTTAATTCTGCTTCAAACCCGCCTGTACCATAACGATTTAGAATCCAGTATTGATTATTTAGTGGTTCATGATCAGCAGCTATGCCAGCCATACCATAAGGTGCCTGTTGGATCATTGAGCTGATAATATTGGCTCCATTTTGCACGGTATAATTAGCAGAAAACTGAACATTCGATTCAAATACTGGCCATCCATTTTGTTCACTTAATCCATCACTAAATCCTCCTCCCACTGCTACTGTTGAAGGAATTCTTGAGCTGCCACCCATCATAATAGCATGATGGCTATTGGCACGATCTGCTATATCTCCTGTATTTCTATTATATTGATAATAAGCTATTAAATCAGGATCATTGGTTGGCACCTTAGTCAGGTGCATTAATTCTCTTATATCCGATTGAGCTAATGATTTTTCCCAGATACAGACTTCATCAATTTGTCCATTGAAAAATCTTGGGCCACCATTATTATCCAATCCTACCAATAAAGGGGCATCAAATTCTTCTATATTTTGAGGTATATT
The DNA here is from genome assembly GCA_020629335.1 of Chitinophagales bacterium. The sequence continues at coordinate 1,624 of JAHDDN010000428.1, forward strand.
ATGTATTGAAGGAATGCCATTCATATAGATCGTCGCATGATTAGGCGTAATGACTAAAGCGACATGTGTCCACTCATTATCTGGGACAAACAAGCCTGATTGGAATGCCCAACCATTTCCATTCCAATGATAGCGCAATTCGCCTGTATCTTTAATATTCAAGCCTGCTATTGTATTAGCTCCTCTTGAAAAGATAATACCTGCAAAATCGTTTTGTGTACCATTTCTTTTTATCCATGCAGACATACTTACGGTATTAGAGTTTAATTCTAATTGCTCGGTAGAAGTGTGTCCAGTAGTACCATTTAAGCTGAGTGCATTACCTGGAATTGTATCTACTTCACACTCATTAATAACAGAGATAAAATTGCTAATCGTTTGTGTATCGCTACCATTATCATCTATTACCGTTAAACTAACTTCATAAGTACCAGGGTTTTGATAAACTACTTTCGGATTCCGTTCTGTTGAAGTGGCAGGTGTTCCTCCTGAGAAACTCCATTGTCTGGTTCCTGTACTTTTAAGAGCAGAGTGATCTACAAAATAAAAAGTATCTCGGACACAATAGCTTTCAAATTTATCTACTGAAATCTGCGCATCAGGAACTGACTCATTATAAAAATCGCATTCATAAACAGAGCGATTAGTTGCATTTCTTATTTTCCCCTCTCCATAATAAGGGACTAATTTCGTGGAGAAAGTGCTTAAAGGCAAGTCTGTATTAAATAAGGCCCAATCAGTCATTGAATGATCTTTATAATACACTGCTCTTCTTGTTCCTACATAAACACCTCCATCACTACCTCTTTGATGGCTAATATTAGTCAAAAACTCCCCATCTAAAGTTGGAGTGGTAATATTCGTCCAATTATTTCCTCCATCTATTGAGTGATATACTTTTTCACCATCAGCCGAACCATTATCTGTATTATGATGTACTCTTACAGCCCATATTTCATAAGGGTCATCACTGCTGACTGTTACATCATAGCCTAACCAAGAGTTAGTTGTGTAAGGAGTAACATCGACAAAGCTAGTTCCTCCATCTTCTGATCGCCATAACTTTTTATTGGCTCCCCAATAACTACCCCAAGTACCTACGTATAAAATAGCTGGATTCTCCCAAGCTACTTCAATGACTGTAACATCATCGCCAAAGTCATAAATACTTTCTACCCTTTTCCCATCATCTTCTGTTTTAAGTAGTTGACTCGAATATCCCATATAGAAGATATTATAACATCTTGGAGAAAAAGCTATCTCACTAGCTTTCCCCATAACATAACTCGCATTTGGTTTTTGAGCCATACTCAAGGCAACTAAAGGAACAGATCTATTTCCTGATAGTTTGCTTTTACCATGATCGTGATAAACAATATTCGTCTTACCAAAATTCACAAATCCTCTATGATTGTCTCCACCTGCCATTGAAAGCCAGCCTTCATTATAGGTCGTATTATCTTTCAATAAGGTAGCATTATGATAAGTACCACCTAACATGACTTCCCCATCTAAAAATCCAGCTCCGAAACCCCAAAAATCCGTTCCTTCTATGCCTGTCATTCGGATTTCCATAGTCTCTCCATCATCCTCAGAATAGAAAATTCCTCCATCACAAGCCAACCAAAGATCATCCCCATAAAAACGAATATCATGTATATCAGCATGAACATAGTTTACCTTTTCACTCTGATTCCACTTAGCAGGGCAACTAAAGTTAGCTCCTCCATCATAGGAGTACCATACATTTATCCCTCCAACTACCATGAAGTCAGGATCAGTATCAGATACATCAAAGGCCAAATCATAATAATATTGGCCGCCACCATCACTTCCATCGTCTAACCACCCCATCAAATTAGGGTTATCAACTGATGCCACTCCCCCCTCTTGAGGACCACAACATACAAAATTCCAATTGCTGCCTTGATCATCGCTCACGTATACCCCATATAGGCCACTTCCGCCATTAACAGAACCTGTAGCTAAGGCAAATACTTTATTAGGAGCCGCTGCACTTACTGCAATCTCCGTTCTTTTTTGCTCATTACCAGAAGAAGGACTTGGCCATCCATTTGTTTGTAGCTCAAAGCTATCTCCCCCATCTGTAGAACGGTAAAAATAGGTTTGATCTACTAACTGTTGGACAACATAAATGATATTATTATTGCTTGGGTGAAATTCTATTTCCTGAAATTCTCCATACATCACATTAGTAAAAGTGGAACCGCCATCCATTGATTTATAAAGCCCTTGATTACTACAGACAAATAAGACATCGCTATTATTAGGTTTTATAGCAATATCTGTAATAGAGTGGGATAATCCATTAAAAGCCGTTCCACCAATGATATTCCAATTTAGGCCACCATTAATTGACTGATATAATTTTCCTCCTCCACCAAAGTAAATATTATTTTCGTCACTAAAATCAACTTCTAAAGCTTTCACCTCATTCAACATCAAATCATTAGTCAGAGGAACCCAACTCAAACCCTTATCTAAAGATTTCCATAAACCTCCCGTTGCAGTCCCTGCATAAAACACATTGCTGTTTGAAGGAGCTTGCTCAACAGTATAAACATGAGCAGCACCAGGTGCATAACTTGAACTTGCCGCTTCCTTATCAAAAGTATAAGGACCAATTCCAGACCAACTGGAATTTGAAGAACGCTCTTGCACTAACTTCTTCGATCCCTCTATATAAACTAGCTCATTTTCAGAAAAACTTTTATCTAAAAATTTTTCATCAGGATAAGCCGTTCTGCTAAGATCTCTTAACCATCTTTTATAATATTGGGTATGTGCGTTTTTTACAAATGGATGGGTTTCATAATAGCTATTATAAGCTGTCATGACTCCACCAATATCAGCATCCTCCAAGTACATTAGTTGTACCCACATAGGTATATCCTCAGCACCTGAATGGTACTTCTTTTCCATCTGCCCCTCAATAGAGGCACTCAAGAATAGAAACAGAACAATAGCGGGTAGTAATATCTTTCTCATCATCTCAGCATTTAAGAGCTAAACGCTATCTTTAGAGTAATAAAAACATGTCAATTTCATTTTGACTGACAACTAAAGGCCGTAAATTTTACTCTAATAATAATAGCATCCCCTCACCGATTTGGTAAAGTTACCTAAAGTGAAGCAGTTTTTATGCCAAGGCCTTCACATTTAATACAAGTTAATGCCTCTAATTCATTAATATTTGTCATTTTATGAGGTCTGTATAATATGGAAATCCCAACAAAAGCCCATATATTTACCGACAAAGTAGTAATTAT
>JAHDDN010000429.1 GCA_020629335.1 Chitinophagales bacterium
TAAAAGAACCGCTAGCTCCCTCTCGACGCCACATACCGCTCCTATCCCTTGCGCAAAAAACATACAAGCAGAGAACTCATTTAAAGTTTTCCTACTGGCTTAGAAAATGGCTGTTTTTCCGTATTTCTTCGTTATTTTTTCAGTCCGTAGCCCTGCTATGCACCTCAAAAATGCCTTGAACTACGAAAAAACAGCTAATCCTTACAGGACAGGCTTTCAGCTTCATTATAAAACTTTAAATGAGTTCAGATAAAATCCTTCCTATTCCAATACTTTATCAAAATAATATCTTATTTTTAGAAACAGTCAATGAACTGTTAATTTTGTGCTAAATTGAACCTTGTGAATCCCCGCAAACTTATAGCGCAAGTGTTTTCCACTTGTGCATGATGAGACTTGCATTGGTTTTCACTTAACAAATTAACTCACGCTTATACAAGAACGACTTTTATTGAAAGCATACTTAATGTTAAAAGAGTTAAAAGTATTTATTATTCTTTTCAGTTTCCTAGGAAGCTTTTTACTTCCTAACAATATCAGTGCGCAAACGCCTCCCGATATAAAAGATAAATTTCGAAAAATCTGGCCCCTCATAGAAAGTCAATTAGACGAAAAGAAAAATGATTCTCTAAAGTTTGTAAAGATATTAATAGAAGGTTATTGTGAAAAGGACTACACTTGCTCCTACGCCCTTTTAGAGGAGGTTAAACAGGAAATAGAAAAGGAGCGTTTTGATTTACCTAAGGCCATTTTGATTGGCAAAATGATGTTAAATCTTGCGAGAAAGAATAATAAAAGAAGCGATATGGGCCATTGCTATCTTGATATTTCTCGTTATTATGACGCCCTAAAAAACACCAGAATTGCGACTCAATATTTAGATAGCACGCTTATTATTACTGAAGAGTTAGGAGATTACGAGGGTTGGGTGGAAAATCGTATGTGGAAATTAGAACGCATATTAGCAGAAACCAAAAAGAAAGAAATCCTACTCCAAATGGATTCCCTATTAAAAAGCGTGAATACCGATCAATATCCAGCTCTAAAAATAGAGCTGACAGCCCGCATGATTAACCATAAACTATATAGTGAATTATATGATGATGCAGCTCAACACTTGTCTGATTTAGAAAAACTAGTCTTTGCCAATGACTCTACTAGTTTCTTTTATCGAATGGAGTTTCACAGAATGAAGGCCAGATTATACGAACTTAATAAAGATTTTACCCAAGCTAAAAGCGCACTACTAAAGGCACTTGAACTAGCTATTACACTACCCGATAAATGGCGAGAGGTCTACATTTTACAAAACCTGGCAAAAATTGAATGGACCACTCATAATAGCTCCCTCGCTAAAAACTACATCAATAAGGCTATACTAAAAGCTGATTCTTTTAAAATGCATGACTTGCAAGTATCTAATTATCAGCTAAAAATGACGATTGCCGAAGAAGAAAACGATTATAAAGCCGCTTATTTAAGCCTTCAACAAATAGGATTCCATACCGACGAATTAAATGCAAGATCTGGAGATTTTGATTTAGAAAATTATTACTTAGCCTTGGAAAAGGAACAGCTTGCCGTCGAAAAGAAAAACAGAGATTTAGAATTAAGCTTAAAAAACACTCAATTACGCAATTCTACTATTATTGGAATGCTGCTTTCTTTATTAGCAATTATATCAGTGGTAGCCTTCTTTAGACAAAGGCATAGAAGAAGAGCATTGCTCAAAAAAAATGAAATCATTCAACAACAAAAGGAAGAGTTAGCTAATTTGGATAAGGCGAAGTCTAAATTTTATGCCAATGTAAGCCACGAGCTGCGTACTCCCTTGACCCTATTGGTCGGCCCTATTAATTCGGTCATCAAGAATGGGAATTTAAATGAGCACAACCTCAACTTAATGAAAAAAGCGCAAAAAAGTTGTGGCGAATTACTAAGTATTGTGCGCTCTATTTTAGACCTCTCTAAAATGGAAGCCAATAAAATCGAATTGGATGAAGAACTTGAGCATTTACATCCAATCATTAATCGTATTGTCTATGCTTTTGAATCTCACGCTGAAACAAATGGAATCAACTATTCCCTAACTTATCAAGCAAGAACCCAATTACATTTGATGGTCGATAAAGCCAAATTAGAAACCATTATCAATAATTATCTAACCAATGCGCTAAAATTTACAGAACCCAACGGCCAAGTAGCCGTCACCGTAAAAGATACTGGCAATCACATAAACATCGCCATCGCTGATACTGGAAGAGGAATCCACCCAGATGATATTCCTCACATTTTCAATCGTTTTTATCAATCAAAAAGAGCCGAAGCACCAACGGAAGGTGGCACTGGTATCGGTTTGTCTTTAGTCAAAGAATTGGCTAATTTAATGGGCGGAAAAGTATGGGTAGAAAGTGAATTTAAAAAAGGTAGCACCTTCTACTTAGAAATTCCTAAGAAAGAAGCTCAAATGATTGAAGCTATCAATAAAGCCTCAACTAGCTCTCTTAGAGCTGCAGATTATACTCCTGAGAGCACCATGTCCAGCCAACAAATGGAGGAAACCAATGAATTGCCCTATATACTCGTAGTCGAAGATAATCACTCTATCAGAGAATATATTATTTCTATTCTTGCCACCTCTTATCATGTATTATCCGCAGAAAATGGACAAAAAGCCTTAAGAGTTCTGAATGAAGTACCCAACTGCCAACTCCTATTGAGTGATATTATGATGCCTGTCATGGATGGATATCAACTCCTCAGCACACTAAAGAAAGAAGAAAAATTCATGCATCTGCCTGTTATTATGTTAACGGCAAGAGGCGGAATCAGAGATAAATTGAAAGCACTGCGCATAGGCGTTGACGATTATATGCTCAAGCCTTTTGATGAAGAAGAATTATTAGTGAGAATCCAAAATTTATTAGACAATCAAAAAGAACGAACTCAAGCTCAAGAAGAAGAACTGATAGCAGATGCTAAACAAGTAATGCTAGCAGAAAAAGATCAAACTTGGCTGGAAGATTTTGAAAGCTATGTCCGAGTGCATTTAGAGGACGAGTTGATGAATATACCTTCTTTGGCAGCTCATTTTGCCATGAGTGAATCCACCCTACTCCGTCAATTAAAAAGACTAACAGGCTTAAGCCCACACAAGTACTTACAAGAAATGCGTCTCGACCAAGCTCGTCAGCTTCTAGAGGAGTCAAATAATATGACAATCGCCCAAATAGCCGCTAAAGTCGGATACAAAAACATGCCTAACTTCTCTCGTAGCTTTAAAAAAAGATATGGCCAATCGCCTTCAGCTTATATCAAATAACAAAATAATTCTCTCCCTTTTCAACAGTAAAATAGCTTACCAATGACGAAATAAGGTTCTTTTGACGGAAATAAACAAGCAATTGACGGAAAAGTGTAACAGATTGACGAAAAACACACCTCAGATCACCCTACATTTGTGGTAAGCAATCTATGAATATCTGAAAGTAAAATTAACCACTTTACCATTTAGTATTCTTATTCGGAGGATGCCGAAAATCCAATTAATCAAAATAGAGTAGGCCTAATAAATCTTAAATCATTTATCATGAAAAATGTAAACTTATTCGTTTTAATCAGTTTTTGCCTTTTAGCCCTATTTACCTCCTGTGAAGAAGTCTGCTTAGAGGACTGTAAAAATGGCGGAAGCTGCGTAGAAGGGAGCTGCGATTGCCCTGATGGTTTCTCAGGAGATTCTTGCCAAAATGAAGATTTATGTATCACTCAAGCTCCTAATTGTCTCAATGGCGGAACTTGCTTAAATGGAGGCTGTGATTGCCCTGAAGGATACTCTGGTGATACTTGTGAGACGCATTGTAGTAGTACAGTCGTGGGGACTTATAATGTTACCGCTTCCATTAATCCTTCCTGTCAAGCTGGAATATCAACACAAATTAGTGCAGGAGAAAACAGTAATGAAGTACGTATAATACAAACTGATAAATCAGCTACAACTCCTGAATATACAGGAATAGTATCAAATGACTGTACCACTATAGGCATTAATCCATATCCTTCTACACCTGGTCTTCTCCCACTTGATACTGGTTATATAACCATTAATGGCAACAATATAGAAGCTACTTTTGTGTGGGGAGGATATACTTGTGGATACACCGCCACCAAACAAGAATAAACTAAAACTTAATCTTACCGCACATTTCTTAAATTGCGAATATTCGCAGTGTTTCTTAAAGAGTTAACCTGATTTTTTTATTACAATGTTATATAGTGATTAAGCGATGATATTTAAGTTTCATCTCTAATAATGAGTAGGTGACAAATTGAACAGTCTAACCAATTGTATCAATTTATTGCCTGCTCTTTTTTGCCTCATCTGACAACAAAGAAATTTATTTTAGTTATACGACACCTTCTATTGAAATGCATATTACAAATGACGAAATCGCCCCATTTTTAACGGAAATAAGCAAGTAAATGACGGAAAAGCACAACACTTTGACGAAAAACAACTCTTAGATAGGCTTACATTTGTATCAACCAAACGATGGAGAATGCCGAAAATCCAATCAACCAAAATAGAGTAGGCCTAATAAATTCTAAATCATTCACTATGAAAAATTTATTTAATTTCATTTACAGCCTTCCACTATTAGACAGCAGAATACTACCAATCTCAATTTTAAAAAAGAACATAAAGGGTTCAAAGCAAAGCAGCGCATCGGCAAGGCTTTTCAACGCAGTAATTGTTCATAATAGCAAGTAGCAAACGTGGAAGTTATTTTTTTACCATTACTAAGTTATGATTTCAATGCACAAGAGATAGGAGCGATATGTGGCTTTTCAGTATTGAGTATTGGGTAACAAGTGGTGAGTGTACAA
>JAHDDN010000430.1 GCA_020629335.1 Chitinophagales bacterium
CGTTGGGAAGGTACCTTATACCAACACGGTATGGGGACTTTTTATGTAGATCTATTAATCACCCATTATGACGAAAAGATAACGGGAGTAGCAATTTTTACTTCCAAAACTAATTCTAACGATTTTGTAGAATGTGATTTTGTAGGTCAATTTAATGGCAAGTATTTCTATTTTGAAGAAACCAAAATCATTAGAGAACACGCCAGTGGAAGTTGGTTTTGGTGTTTAGATAAGGGGAAATTAAAATTGACGGAATCAGGTGCGGATCAATTTATGAAGGGAAATTGGGAAGCCGTAGGAGTGAGCTATTTGAAGGGGATTTATATGTGGGATGGCCCATGTGATCCGAGTGAAGTATATGGTACTATGGAGATTGAACGTAGAGTACCGCCACCACCGCCACCACCAATGGCTCAAGGCCCAGCCTTGCCTTCCGACTACCAGCCATCAGATAGAGATGTAGGCAAACCAGATATACCAAGTGAAGAAAACCCGCCTATTGCTGAAAATAAAACTCCACAAAAGCCTAAGCCGCCAACACCTAAGTATGAAGCGCCTATTAAAAAAGAACAACCTGAGCCAGTAAAAGAAACTCCTCAAAAGGAAATTGCTGAAAAAGTAGAAGAGGTAATCGAGGAACCAGCTCCAATTATTTTGCCACCAGCGGAAGTGCCAGCAGAAATAGATGAAAGAGATATTATTGTAAGTGATACCTTATTTGTTTCTTCGAGAGATTTAGTATTGAATATATGGGATGATAAGAGTCAAGATGGAGATCGTATCTCTTTGAATCTAAACGGTGATTGGATATTAGAAAATCACAAAGTAAGAGTTATTAAAAAGGCGCTTGAAATTTCGATTGATCGAGACAGTTATCTCACCTTACACGCCCTTAACTTAGGACAAATACCACCGAATACTGCTGCTATTTCAATCGATGATGGTAAGAGTATTCAAACGAAGGTACTTCGTTCAGATATGCGAGAAAGTGCGACTATCATTCTGAAGCTTAGAGAAAAATAGGTGATACAGACACCTATATTGATATTTATTGCATCACTGGTGTAGAATTAATCTATACACAAAATCTCTTTGTGAGAAATTTTACATTCAACTGGTGTATCTTTTTGACACTTAAGGTATTTTAGTGATAGAAACTCTCGCAAAACAGAAAAATGAATATCATGAAAAATTTTATACTTTTAATTATACCCCTTTTATTATCCCTTACTTCTATTGCTCAAACGAAAGAAGTATGTGGAATTGTTAAAGATGATTTGGGAGAGCCATTACCATTTGTTTCAGTGTTTTTTGAAGGAGTAGAAAAAGCTGCTCAAACAGATTTTGATGGAAAGTATTGTATTTATGCCCCCTCTGATACTACTACTTTAAAGTTTGCTTTTATTGGTTATGAAGAAGTAGAAGAAGTTGTTGATGGACGTGATGAAATTAATATAGTATTAGTTGAATCAAGCGCAGCCTTAGAAGAAGTTGAAATAAGTTGTACTCCTCTTAGCGCTAAGGCAGCCAATAGATTATACCCGAAAAAGAAGGACCGTTCGAAAAGAAAAGGCATGGGCTTTGGAAAATCAAGTGTCAAAAATATTGAATCTTATGATGCGGCGGTTCCATCAGGGCCTGCTGGAGCTACAGGAGCAGCAGGTGTTATGGGTAGAGGTTCTTCTTCAGTCAGTTATTTAAGGTCAACAGATGGGGCTGAATCAGCCGCTCCAAGCTATAAAGTCTCTGCAACAAGTACAGCAGTAAGGGATGAAAAAAGTAGTATTAAATCTACAATGATTTCTTCAGAAATTTCGAAAGATGATCTGTCTGACCAGCCAAGAGAATTTCCAGAAATCAAGGAGGCTGATACAGATAATGAAATACATGCAGGGATATTAACCGCAGGAGAAATTCATGATTTTAGTAAGTGGGAGATGTGGCAGGATATTAGTTCAGTAGCATTAAGTAGCTGGGAAGAATATTGGGATGTGAAAATGAAAGATCGCTTCACGCTACAGCTTATGAATGAAGATGGCAAACCAGTCATTGATGCAGAAGTGAGTTTGATAAATGAGGGGAATAGTATTTGGAAAGCTAAAACAGATAACACTGGTAAAGCTGAATTATGGGCCAACTTACAGGATGAATTAGTTAGCCCTGATGCGTTATTAAAAATGGAAGTGCGTTATCGTGGTAAAAAGCACAATATTGATCAGGTCAGCTATTTTAAGGATGGTGTGAATCATTTGACAATCGATGCTAAATGTGAAGTCCCTAATATGGTAGACTTAATGTGGGTAGTAGATGCAACAGGCTCAATGGGTGATGAGATCAACTATTTGAAAGTAGAGTTAAATGATGTCATTCAGCAAGTAAAGGCCAATAATAAAGACTTAGAAATCAATATGGGTAGTGTATTCTATCGAGATGAAGGAGATGCCTATTTGACTCGCCAAACAGAGTTTTCCAAAGATATTAATAAAACCATTGATTTTATCAAAGAGCAAGGTGCTGATGGGGGAGGAGATACTCCTGAAGCAGTAGAGGAAGCCTTAGAAGTTGCAATAGAAAAAATGAAGTGGACGAAGAATGCCAGAGCGAGAATGTTATTCCTGGTTTTAGATGCCCCACCTCATCAAGAACCTGAAGTATTAGAGAAACTATGGCGATTAAATAAACTGGCGGCTTCAAAAGGGATTCGTATTATCCCAATTACAGGAAGTGGTATAGATAAGTCTGTGGAGTATTTAATGCGAGCAATGGCGCTATCTACCAATGGTACTTATGTATTTCTAACAGATCATAGTGGAGTAGGAGGAGAGCATATTGAGCCAACTACAGATGATTATGATGTCGAGTTTTTAAATGATTTACTAGTACGCTTGATTGATCAAAATACCTTTGCGCCCGATTGCAATAATGATGATTTTGTAAAAGACGCATTAAGTGATGATGGGATAAATGATAATAATAATCAAGGGAATAACAATCATCCAGGCCCACTACCCAATATGAAGTTATATCCCAATCCTACTGCTGGTCCCATGACGATAGAGTTAGAAGAAGTTGCTAAGGAGCTGTTTATTACAGATTATGCTGGAAAGATTATTCGAAGATTAACAAATGTGCAGGCAGGGAAGCGAGCAATTGATTTGAGTGATTTTCCTTCAGGTGTATATTTTGTTCGTTATCATAATGGGAAAAAAGGATTGAGCGAAAAATTTGTGATTGCTCATTAAAAAAGAATCAATACTGAAATAAAATTTGTGTTTGTTTCATAAGAAGTGCCAAATGGAGTGTTATTATTTAACACTCCATTTTTTTTGTGATATCTTCAGCGGCGATAAAAGCCCCAGTCCAAGCAGCTTGGAAATTAAAACCTCCTGTGATAGCATCAATATTGAGTACTTCTCCAGCAAGGTATAGATTGGGTACTATCTTGCTCTCATAGGTTCCGAAATCAATATTATTCAGTTGAACACCTCCAGCAGTGACAAACTCTTCCTTAAAGGTAGTTTTGCCATTGGCTTTCCAAGATGATTTTTTAATGATATTGATGAGGGTTTCCATTTCTTTTTTATTTAAGTCTCCCCATTTTTTTTGCTTATTGATTTGTATCGTGTACCATAGTTTTTGCCATAGGCGTTTAGGCAGTCCACTGCCTCTAAAATTTAGAGGGAATTGTTTCGCTTCTGCTTTTTTCCATTCCCAAATCTCGGTTTCCTCTATATTTGGTAACCAATCAATAAAGAATTCAAAATGATAATCCATTTCGTTGAGTAATCTTGCTCCCCATGCGGAGAGTCGCAGAATGCCAGGGCCACTGAATCCCCAATGCGTAATTAGCAAAGGTCCTTCAGCTTCCAGAGAATGATCTTTTAGCCATACTCTTGCATGAGCTACACTTAGCCCTGCCAATTGAGTGATATTGTGATCCTGAGTTTTGAAAGTAAATAAGGAAGGTACAGCTGGGACTAACTCGTGTCCCATTTCAGCTAATAAATCCCACATGAATTTACTGCTACCAGTTGCGATCATAACATAGTCAGCATCATAGCTAGCGTCTTTAGTTTTTACCTTGAATCGATGAGCATTTTCCTTTATTTCAATAGTCGTTACTTTTGAGCTTGTGATAATATTAGCCCCATTATCAAGTGCTGCTTGTTGGAGGCAATCCACTATAGTGCCTGATTTATTGGTGATGGGAAACATACGACCATCTGCTTCGGTTTTAAGTTCAACACCTCTTTCGTCTAACCAACTGACCATTTGAAGTGGTCCAAAGTGGTAGAATGGGCCTAGTAACTCTGTTTTTCCTCTTGGATAAAAGGCGATTAGATCGGAGGGATCATAGCAAGCGTGTGTGACATTGCATCTACCGCCGCCTGATACTCGTACTTTCCCCAATACTTGTTTTCCCATTTCTAAGATGGTCAAATCGGTTCCTTTGGGTAAGTTAGCGGCAAAGAAAAATCCAGCGGCCCCACCCCCAATGATGACTATTTTAGTAGATTGATTCATTAATTACTATTGTTCGAATTTATTTATTTAAGACACTAACTTATATTAAAAGCTTGCTTTCTTTTATATTTGCTTGGAATACCTTATTTTAGTCATCTATATTAGACCCTGCGAAATTACCCAAATGAGTATGTGAACCAGCTTTTTAAAGCCCTTTCCTGCTCATTTTTGATCCCATTTTAATATTATAAGAGCGAATTATGGTGAGGACTTTATTGATAAGCATATTAATACTCTCAATGAGTATACCCACTCTCTGGGCACAAGATATTCATTTCTCCCAATATCAAGCCTCTCCATTGACACTTAATCCAGCTGAAACAGGTGATTATGATGC
>JAHDDN010000431.1 GCA_020629335.1 Chitinophagales bacterium
GGTCGGTTCAAGCTAATAGTTTAGTCGATGAATTAGAAGTCACAGCCACAGACAGCAATGGAGAAATAATGGCTATGAGGCATAAGGAATATAATGTGCGTGGTGTGCAATTTCATCCAGAAAGCATACTAACAGAATTCGGTCATCAGATGATAAAAAACTTTATAGAAAACTAACCCTAATAAAAAGTCATGAAAAATATATTACAAAGTCTTTTTGAGCACCAGCGTTTAACTTATAAACAGGCTCACCAAATATTAATCAATATAGGTAAGGGAGAATATAATCAAACTCAAATTGCGTCTTTCTTAACCGTATTCCAAATGCGTAGTATCAGCTTAGACGAGCTTAGAGGTTTTAGAGATGCCTTATTGGATTTGTGCCTGCCAGTAGATTTGGCAGAATATGATCCGATTGATTTGTGCGGTACAGGAGGTGATGGTAAAGATACCTTTAATATCTCGACTCTTTCTTCTTTTATAGTAGCAGGTGCAGGAATTAAAGTAGCCAAGCACGGAAACTATGGGGTGAGTTCGAGTTGCGGTTCTTCTAATGTGATGGAGTATTTAGGCTATCAATTTACCAATGATATGGGAGAACTAAAGCGACAGATTGAGGAGTCTAATATTTGCTTTCTACACGCCCCCTTATTTCACCCAGCTATGAAACATGTTGCGCCTATTCGTAGAGCCTTAGGAGTGAAGACCTTCTTTAATATGTTAGGGCCAATGGTGAATCCAAGCAAACCACAGAAGCAATTAGTGGGAGTCTTTTCCTTAGAGTTAGCTCGACTATACAATTATCTCTATCAAAAAAGCGGAAAGCGATTTGTGATCTTACATTCATTAGACGGATACGATGAAATATCCTTGACGGGACGCTTCAAGCATATTGACAATGACGGAGAGAATGTACTTTCGCCAGCAGATATTAACTTACCTCAACTCACCCAAGAACAATTATTCGGTGGAAAAACAGTAGCAGACGCTGCTAAGATATTTGTTGATATTTTAGAAGGGAATGGTACTGAAGCACAAGAGGCTGCCGTATTAGCTAATTCAGCTACCGCCATTAAATGTGCCGTCGGACATATCGCTATGGAGGATAGTATAGCCTTAGCAAAGGAATCATTAAAATCTAAAAAAGCCTTACAGTCTTTTAAAGCTTGTATTGGTGGAGTTAAGATAAGCTAAACGAACCCCCATGAATATTTTAACAAAAATAGTAGCTCAAAAAAAGCAAGCATTAGTACAACAAAAGTTGAATGTACCTATTTCAACTTTAGAGCGAAGTCAATACTTTGAGACAAAGGTACATTCCATCAGCGAAGCTTTGAAAGCCGAGAACGCTTCTGGCATCATCGCAGAATTTAAGCGATCCTCTCCAAGTAAAGGCTTAATAAAAGTCGGAGAAGATAGCATAGAAACAATTACTCAAGGCTATGTAGCAGCTGGAGCCAATGCGCTATCAGTTTTAACAGATACGCCTTTTTTTGCTGGTACCAATGAAGACTTTTTACAAGCAAGGGCAGCCAATCAAGTACCTATGCTTAGAAAGGATTTTATGGTAGATGAGTATCAAATCATCGAAGCCAAAAGCTTAGGAGCAGATGTGATTTTACTGATAGCAGCCTGCTTGTCAGTAGAAGAAACAAAAGGTTTAGGCAAACTGGCAAATAGCTTAGAAATGGAGGTGCTTTTGGAAGTGCATAATGAAGAAGAGTTAAGCAGTCACCTCAATGAATTTATACAACTAGTAGGAGTCAATAATCGAAATCTAAAAACTTTTGAAGTAGACATTAATACTTCAAAAAAATTAGTCGATCAAATTCCGAATCAATTTGTCAAGATCAGTGAAAGTGGCATACAAGCAGCCCAAAGTGTAGAAGAGTTAAGAGCCGTCGGATACAGTGGCTTCTTAATGGGCACTCACTTTATGGGAACTCTTTCTCCACACAAAAGCTGTGAAGTGTTTATTCAGTCACTCTCAATGTATAGCGCATGAAACTCAAAGTATGTGGATTAAGAGAAGCAGATAATATCGCTGAAGTGGCAGACTTGCAGCCTGATATGATGGGCTTTATTTTCTATGAAAAATCGAGCCGTTATGTTGGACATCAATTAAGCATTAGTTCATTAGAACAATTGCCTCAGTCTATCAAAAAAGTAGGCGTATTTGTGAATGAAGATATAAAAGAACTCAAGCAAATTGCACAAGAATACGCTTTAGATTATTTGCAATTACACGGTCATGAAACCTCTGTTTATTGCAGAGAATTAACAGCAGATGGATTTAATGTCATCAAAGCATTTCATGTAGGGGAGGGTTTTGACTTTACCCAAGTGGCTGCTTATGAAGATTGTTGTGAGTTCTTCTTATTTGATACCAAAGGCAAAGACTATGGCGGCAATGGTATCAAATTTAATTGGGAACAATTGGCAACTTATCAATCAGAAGTGCCATTTTTATTAAGTGGTGGAATCGGCTTAGAAGATGCAGAAGCCGTAAGCAATTTTACCCATCCCCAAATGATCGGCATAGATGTGAACAGTGCTTTTGAAGATCGACCAGCTTTTAAAAATGTAACTAAGCTACAAGCATTTATTAAGCAACTAGCATGTCATTCATACATTGATTAGTAATGAAAATATAGTGGTGATCTCTATGCTTGTCAATTTAAAGAAAATATATAGCTTCAGCTATATTTTGATCTGGTAGCCCACGAATTCTATTCGTGGGTAGTGGGAAGTTTAAATAATTAAAACACAAACAATATGATCAGTCAAGTAGACGAAAATGGATTTTACGGTAATTTCGGAGGAGCATTCATACCCGAGTTATTGTACCCCAATGTAGAGGAGCTAAAAAATAGCTACCTTAAAATCACAGCAGAAGAAAGTTTTCAAACAGCATTTCAGGCGCTGCTAAAAGATTATGTAGGTCGCCCCACGCCCCTTTATTTTGCCAAGCGATTAAGTGAGTACTTTGCTACAAATATCTATCTCAAAAGAGAAGATTTATGTCATACAGGTGCCCACAAAATCAATAATACTATTGGACAAATTTTAGTCGCACAACGCTTAGGCAAAAAACGCATCATTGCAGAAACGGGTGCAGGCCAGCATGGTGTGGCAACTGCTACGGTATGTGCTTTAATGGGTTTAGAATGCATCGTATATATGGGCGCAATGGATGTGAAAAGACAAGCCCCTAATGTAGCCCGAATGAAAATGTTAGGAGCAGAAGTACGCCCAGTTTATAGCGGTAGCCAAACATTAAAAGATGCGACTAATGAAGCGATTAGAGATTGGATTAATCATCCAGAAAATACGCATTATATCATTGGTTCAGTAGTAGGACCGCACCCTTATCCTGATATGGTCACTCGCTTTCAGTCCGTCATCAGCGAAGAAATTAAGGTGCAGTTAGAAGGCTTGCCTACGCATGTCATTGCCTGTGTAGGAGGGGGAAGTAATGCCATCGGAGCCTTCTATCATTTCATAAAAGACGAAAGCGTTCAATTGATCGGAGTAGAAGCCGCTGGTCATGGAGTCAATACAGGTAAAAGCGCTGCAACTTTAGCTTTGGGAACACCTGGTGTCATACACGCAAGTTTGACTTACCTAATGCAAGATGCCGATGGGCAAATCATTGAGCCACATAGTATTTCTGCGGGATTAGATTATCCAGGCATTGGGCCATTACATGCACATTTACACGAGTGCAAAAGGGTGCTGTATGATAATGTAACAGATGAGGAAGCCTTAAATGCAGCTATTCAACTAAGCCGTTTAGAAGGAATTATCCCTGCTTTAGAAAGCGCACACGCATTAGCTTATTTGCCGAAAATGATACTATCTCCTGATGATAAAGTGGTGATTAATTTAAGTGGGAGAGGAGACAAAGATATGAATACCTATATTGAATACCTAAAATAAAAGACCATGCTTACAGCAACAAAAATAAATAACAGACTAACCAACTTATTCCAAAATAAGAAAGCCAATATTTTAAATATCTATTGTACCGCAGGCTATCCGACCATAGAGAGTACAGTTGATATGATCAAAACGATAGAAGCCGCAGGTGCCGATATAATGGAAATTGGTATTCCCTTCAGCGATCCTTTAGCGGATGGACTGACCATACAAAAGAGTAATGGGATCGCTTTAGAGAATGGTATCTCAATGGATGTTTTATTCAAGCAATTAAAAGATATTCGCCAAACAGTTGAGATGCCTTTGTTGCTAATGGGCTACTTCAATCCCGTCTTACAATATGGCTTAGAGCGTTTCTGTCAAGAATGCGAAAACTGTGGAATTGATGGCGTCATTATTCCCGATTTGCCTATTGAATTATACATACAGAAGTATCAAGCATTATTCCTAAAACATCAATTGTCCAATATTTTTCTAGTAACGCCCCAAAGTACTGAACAACGCATTCGCTTGATAGACGAGCATACACAAGGATTTATTTACGCTATTTCATCAGCAAGTACGACTGGTACAAAGTCCAATTTAGACGGTGCCGTTTCTTACTGGAATCGCCTGCAAGATTTAAAGCTCAAAAGCCCAATCCTAACAGGTTTTAATATCAAAGATAAAGTAACTTTTAATCATGCCTGTCAACATAATAATGGCGCCATCATAGGTAGTGCCTTTATTAATGCCATCACTGATCAAGCAGATGTGGAGCAAGCAGCTAAGGATTTTATTAAAGAAGTATTGGCTTAAGATAATTGGGGCGTGCCCCTTTTTTGTTTTTTTGCTAATGTAGGGGCGGACCTATGTGTCCGCCCTCTATGTGTCCGCCCTCTATGTGTCCGCCCTCTATGTGTCC
>JAHDDN010000432.1 GCA_020629335.1 Chitinophagales bacterium
GCCCTTCGGGCCAGCCATCGCATCACTAAGTTCCGTAGGCAGCCCCATTGACGCCACATACCGTTCCTATCGAGGCCGCGTATTGCTTATGCTAAAGAAATAACAATATATCAAGATATAATCAAAATTAAGATTTGTAAAGTCAAATAATTATCTTTGTTCATAAATATCCTGCATCAGGGATAGCAGCGGTATGGGGCGTATATGCTATGACTAATGTAGCTTAGTGCTGCGCAGGCTGGCTTTAGCAGACAAGCAGCACTTAGCGGAATAGGAATAGCATAGCCCCATAGGAGCGGATAGCCTGGCCTCCACTCACATTTTTAAAGTATTTATGGGATAAATAATTATGTTAAAAATTTTTAGAAAATATACTTCAGAAAGCTTATTTTAGTAGACTTTATTACCGAACACACACAACAACCAACAAATGAATAAACTAATATTGTTGTCACAATTAGGTTTATTTATCGGTCTTTCACTTTATGCTCAACTAGAATCGCCTTATCAGGTGAACGATCCCAATTTACCAAATTGGGCGCAGATGATGTATGAGGAAGATGCAGATATAGAAGCCGTTATGAACGCTTATGAAGTTTACTATGACTCTAACGAATTTGTCAAAAACTCACATACACAGTACTATAAACGATGGCAACGAAGCTTGACCAGAACTACTCAACCGCCTGATAATGCAATGACGAAAGCATTCGTCGAACAAGAAAAAGCCTACTTACAAAAATCTGCCGAATTAAGATCTCATCGTTCCCCCACCTCTTCATGGCAAGGCATTGGCCCTTTTACCTTTGATAAATCTGCTGCAAGTACAAGTTACGCACCTGGCGCTGCCCATGTTTATACCGTTGAGCAAGCAGCTTCTAATACTAGTGTATTATATGCTGGTACTGCTACGGCAGGTGTATGGAAATCAACAGATGAAGGTATGAGCTGGAATTTGCTGACTCAAAATTTGCTTATTAATTCTGTACGATCAGTAGAAATTGATTTTACAGATGAAAATATAGCCTATTTTGGCGGAGGCGGACAATTGTATAAAACAATAGATGGCGGGGCCAGTTGGAATACGATAGGTGATGCGGCTTTTACTTCATTAGATCACAATATTGGGGATATTGTATTGGACCCAAGTGATAATAATACGCTTTTTATTTGCAGTGATGAAGGTTTGTATAAATCAACTAATGGAGGAAATTCTTTTACTTTGATTCAAAGTGATTCTCATTTAGAAATAGAATTTCACCCATCTGATCCGAATATCGTTTATACTGTTTCTCAAACAGCCGATCAGACAAATTTTTATCGTTCAACAGATGGCGGAGATACTTTCACTCAGCAAACTGCTGGTTGGCCATTGCCACCATCAGGCTCTGAACAGAAGCGTACAGAAATAGCTGTTAGTGCTGCTGCGCCAAATAATGTCTATGCCTTAGCAACAGGTAGTGTGAATGGGGGTAGTGGTTTATATGGTGTATATGTCAGTACCGATCAAGGCAGTAATTGGAGCTTTGTTTGTTGTGGCCCACAAGAGGGCGGAGATGCCTCCATTTCTAATATCAATATGATGGGTTGGCAAGATGATGGCAGTGATAATGGTGGACAATACTATTACGACTTAGCATTTGATGTTTCTAATACAGATCCAGATTTTATGGTAGTAGGTGGTGTGAATGCTTGGTATTCTACTGATGGCGGAGCTACTTTCACTTGTCCATCAAAATGGAGTCATAGCGATAAAGCAAATTACGTTCATGCAGATATACACGATATCCGTTTTTATGGAGATGATATTTGGATCGCTTGTGATGGTGGAATTTTTTATTCCAATGATGATGGCGCAAGTATGGAAATTAGAATGACCGGCATACAAGGAACCGATTTTTGGGGATTTGGTGCTGGTT
Source organism: Chitinophagales bacterium (assembly GCA_020629335.1). The sequence continues at coordinate 1,920 of JAHDDN010000432.1, forward strand.
TTTTAGATGGAGAAGTGATGTTAGGCGGTACTTATCACAATGCAACTTTACTCAAAGATAATAGCGTTTATAATGGCGGTTGGATTTCAACTGTAGGCGGAGATAATACCAGAGGATTTGTCAATTTTGGCGATAATAGAATAGTTTATCACGATAATGGTAAGCAAAGATTATCTGGCGATAGAAATGTCCCTTTGCAATGGTTGCCTTCAGCAGAAAAGCCAAATGCTTCAGGGCAAGTAGGTCGTTCAAGTGAAATTGCTTTTCATCCTCAAAACTATAATATTTACTATATTGGACATGGCACTGAGTTACTCAAAACAGTTGACAATGGCGTAAGTTTTCAATCCATTTATAACTTTGGGGAAGATGTAGCCGTACTAAAAGTCGCCTGGGATAATCCCGATGTACTTTATGCAGGTACTTTCGGTTCTTATTGGGGAAGTAATAAACGATTATGGCGGTCAGATGACGCTGGTTTGAGTTGGACAGAAATTTCCCCTTTTACCAATTCTTGGATACCATATGATGTAACAGTAAGTAGCGCTGACCCTTATGAAATTTGGGCGGCACGTGTTCATCATAATACGGGTTCAGGCGCTGATGATGGAAATAAAACCTATCACTCAACTGATGGTGGAGCAACATGGACCAATATCACTACTGCTACTTTAGATGGAGAATTTCCAACAAGCATAGTACATCAAAGAGGGAGTGATGGAGGCGTCTATTTAGGTACTCGTAGAGGAGTTTATTATAGAGATAATAGTCTCTCAGATTGGGTGCTATTTAATAATAATTTACCAGTGAGTACCTTCTGTACAAAATTAGTCCCATTCTATGGCGATAGTAAAATTCGAAATGCTTCTAATCGCTCAGTTTACGAATGTAGTTTCTATAATAACTCTGCACCAGATGCCCAAATATCAGTCGATAAATTTGAAAGCTTCTGTACCAGAGATACCTTTAAATTTGTCGATCATTCTGCCATCAGTAATGCTGGATCTTGGTCTTGGTCTTTCCCCGGTGGAACGCCTTCTACTTCTACAGATCGTCATCCTGAAGTGGTTTATCAAAATGGAGGTATTTATGATGTTAGTTTGACAGTAACAGATAGTAATGGAAGTGATACTCAAAGTTTAAGTAATTTCATTACTGTCACCTCAGAGTGCGAGGTGGATACCATTCCTGGTAACGCATTAATTTTGGATGGAAATAATCAATATACGGTATCAGATCCTTTAGGGCTTAATTCCAATACGGTCAGTTTTTCTGCTTGGGTGAAAAGAGATGGCGCACAAGATGACTGGGCAGCTATTCTGTTTTCAAGGGGGAATAATACCACGACAGGATTAAGTGTTACTTCCAGCCATGACTTGCGTTACCATTGGGATGGCGGAAAGTATGGTTTTAGTTCAGGGCATACACTTCCAGATGATGAGTGGACACATGTCGCCTTAGTCGTTACACCCAATGAGGCAACGATTTATATGAATGGAATTCCGTCCACTAATACAACAAATCATGCGGTCGAAGAATTTGATGCCAATTTCATTGTTGGATTAGATCCAAATGGAGGTGCTCGATATTTTAAAGGTTTGATAGATGAGGTTTGTGTGTGGGACAAATCGCTCACTCAAGAAGAAGTAAGAGAGCTCATGCACCTTACTAAAATTCCAACAGATGATCCAAATTTAATCACTTATTATCAGTATGATAGGGCCAATGGAGAAGTGACAGATAGAGTAGGAAGTAATCATGCTACATTGGTTAATGGTGCTAATAGAGCGATTTCTTCAGTCCCAGTAGGAGGAGGTTTCAGCGATCGACTCAATGAAGCCAATGGCTTACAAGCTTTCGGCAATAGCACTCACTTTACAGCCAATTATAATACCCAAACAGGTGCAGAAGTGGTAAGCTCAATTATTCATTTAACACCTTATGGAATGATCGGTATTGATCCAGATCATACACCCTTTAGTAATCAATATTGGGTACTCAATAGATACGGTTCAGGAAGCTTCGATGCTGACCTTAGTTTCCAAGTATCAGAAAATTTAGACGCTAATGATCAAAATTATCCTTTCACTTTAGGTTTATACCATCGTTCTTTCTATGAAGATGATGTATGGAACCTAATTGCCACAGCTAATATGGTAGACGAAAGCATCGAAGAAGTTACTTTCCCCAATATCACAATGGAAGGTCAATATTATCTAAGTCGCATGCCATTAGCAATTCAAAAAGTAGCCATGAAGGTTTATTTACAAGGCGCTTTTGATGACGGACTGAGCATCATGCGTACCAATCTATATGATGATGGTCATTTACCTAATAATCAGCCTTATGATACCTCTCCGTGGAATTATGCAGGTTCAGAAAGCTTGTCAACTACTAGCTATTCAATTGTAGATTGGGTATTAGTAGAAGCAAGAGATAGCAATGATGACGAACTGCTTATTGAAAGTAGTGCAGCAATATTAGACGATAGCGGTCAGATTAGATCAGTAGATGGCTCTTTGGGAGCGACTTTCTATACTTTAGACGAAACCCAAGATTATTATTTCGTCATTCGACACCGTAATCACTTAGACATCATGAGCGCTAATCTATTGTCTGTAAATAATTCCAACGCTCACGATCTTACCCTAACAGCCAATGTCAATGATGGTGTCAATCAATTGGTTCAATTAGCCAATGGAGATTACGCCATGAGAGCAGGCGATTTTGACGGCAATGGGGTAGGAGCCTTAGTCGATTTTAACGAATACATCATCACTCCATCTCAAATAGAAGGCTATTACCAATTAGATTGTAATTTAGACAAACACACCACCGTTCAGGATTATAATCTATACCGTTCAAACGCCAGCATGATAGGCATTGATCAAATTCGATACTA
>JAHDDN010000433.1 GCA_020629335.1 Chitinophagales bacterium
TATTAGAAACGACGCCTTATGATTTAACAGAATACTACGAACCAGCGATTTCTTACTTCCGTTGGTTTAGTAATGCGTCTCCAACTTCAGCCAATCCAGGTAATGACCCATTAACAGTACTTATTACTAATGATGGCGAAAACTGGGTGCCAGTAGAGCAAGAAATCACAGATGATGCAAGTTGGCGTATGGTCGCTTTCAAAGTAGCAGACTATGTAGAACCAAATGAATCTATTCAAATGCAATTCATCGCATCTGATAGCCTTTTCTTCGATTCAGGCCTTCAGTTTGATGGCGGTTCTTTAGTGGAAGCAGCCATTGACGATTTCTGGATTTGGGAAGTAGATTCAACAACAGAGTCAACCAATACATCCATCTCAGACTTAGCCAAGTTAGACTTAAATACTTATCCTAATCCAGCGAATAACTTAGTTTATATCAGCCCTAATACGGCATTAAGTGGACAAACATTCGCCTTAGAAGTATTTGATGCCTTAGGCCGAAGTATTTACAGAGAAGAAAGCCTTGATCTAAGCACCCAAGCACAAGCGATTCGTTGTGATGCGTGGGATAGCGGAATTTATTTCCTAACACTTAGCGATGGCGATACTATTTATAGAGAAAAAATCGTTGTTCAACATAGAAAGTAAGTAATACTAAGTGATTAATTTTGTCTAATTACTTTAAGAACAAATCCCCTTTTTCATAAGTTAATATAACGGATGGTCTATTACCCAACAATAGATCATCCGTTTTTTTTTTCAGAACTTGCTTAAAGTTTTATAATGAAGCTGAAAATTAGTTCTATTTTTGGGCGTGCCCATGCGCATTAAGATGAAGTGCGCAGCACAAGTCAATTGATCATTCATCATTCGCCGAAGGCGCATGGTCGGGCTGTCCGTTCTTATGTGGCTATGCCGCTCCTACTTTGCTAAGCTGTACTTGTCTGCCTTTCAGGCCAGCCTACGTCCAGCTAAGCGCCGTAAGTCGCTGCATGAACGCCACATACCACTACCATCCCTCACGCAATCCTAACATCAAATTAATTGCAATGAAACAAACTACTCATTTATTCAGTCTACTAATGATCGTCCTATTGTTAAGCAGTTGCTCCAGCAGCAGACCCGATAATTTAGGAGCCAATAATGGAAAATTATTGCCTTGTCCAGCATCTCCTAATTGCGTATCTACCCAAAGTGATACCGCAGATAAATCTTATATGGCCGCTTGGAGCTATCAAGGAGATCAAGCCGCCTCTAAAGCCAAACTCCTATCAGCCATCAATCAAATGTCTGGCACAGAAGTAGTGACAGATAAAGGCAATTATGTGCATGTAGAGTTTACCACTAAAATTATGCGATTCATAGATGATGTAGAATTCATTTTTGATGACAGCAGCCAAAAAATTCACTTTCGTTCAGCTTCTCGATTAGGGCATTCAGATCTAGGAGCGAATAGTAAACGAATGACGAAATTGTCTGAATTATACAATCAGTAAACACACGCTTTCAGGAGAATACTCGTTTAAGATACATACCCAGTAAAAAGCATACATGAAATACCTATTTACCCTATTATTATTTAGCCTAAGTATAGGGCTTAGCGCCCAAGAGAAGTACACCTTGAGCGGTTTTCTCAAAGATGCAGAAAATGGCGAAAGCCTCATTGCTGCGAATGTTTATATTGCAGAGCTAAAGACAGGTGCGATTACGAATACCTATGGTTTTTATTCACTTACATTAGAAGAGGGGGTTTATACAATCGTATACTCCTATGTAGGTTTTGAAGCACAAACTAAGCAAGTTACTTTAGATAGAAACATTGAACTGAATGTCAGCCTAAGTACTGGCATGAAATTAAAAGAGATTGTCGTATCTGAAGAACGCACACAAATAAGAGAAAATGTAGAGCGTCCTCAAATGGGGGTCATTGATATTCCGATCAAGCAGATGAAAGAGCTGCCTGTATTCTTAGGGGAGCATGATGTCTTAAAGAGTATTCAACTCATGCCAGGGGTACAGTCAGGTAGTGAGGCCACAGCCGCTTATTATGTAAGGGGAGGAGGCCCAGATCAAAATCTGGTGATGTTAGATGATGCGGTGGTGTATAACCCCTTCCATGCGGCAGGTTTTATGAGTATTTTTAATATGGATGCCATCAAAAGTGTGAAGCTATACAAAGGCGGTTTCCCTGCTCAGTATGGCGGTCGATTATCCTCTATTTTAGACATCTCCTTGAAGGAAGGTAATAATCAGAAATTTCAGGCAGATGGTGGCATTGGCCTCATCACTTCTCGATTGACTTTACAAGGTCCTATTGTGAAGGGGAAGGCTTCTTTTATGGTGTCTGGGCGAAGCTTTTATTACTACTCCTTGATGCGTGCTATCTTACCTAAAGACATTAGCCAGTACATGCCCAATTACTACTTCTACGATATGAATGCTAAGGTCAATTGGCAAGCTAGTGAGAAGGATAAATTTTACCTGAGTGGCTATTTCGGAGATGATGTGATCAATTTCAAAAACTATAGTGTAGGCGATAGCATAGAATACAGCTTTCCTTGGGGAAACAAAACGGCTACCTTCCGATGGAACCACTTATTCTCCCCCAAGTTGTTTGCCAATACCTCCATCATTTATAATGACTATAATTTCAATTTCAAATTGCGTCAAAATGACCTGAGCTATGATGTAACGAGTGGCTTGACAGATTATAATGCAAAAATAGATTTTGATTACTTTCCTAATCTCAAACATAAGGTGAAATTTGGCTTGAATTATACCTATCACCTAATGGGACCAGAGACCATCGTTAGTCAGTTGGAAACAGACACCGCACTGGCACAAAATGCACAAAAGTTCCGAGTCCATGAATCGGCAGCTTATATCAATGATGAATATGTGATCAATGATCAGGTAGCGGTCATGGCAGGGGTGCGAGTGCCTTATTTTGTGAATGGTAGCCAGACCTATTGGGGAGTAGAACCTCGTCTTACGGCTAAAGTCTCCTTAGATGAAAATACCTCTATCAAGGCTGGTTATACCTATATGAAGCAGTTTATTCACTTACTGACCAGTTCTACAACAGGTGTTACCCCTTTAGATTTGTGGGTGCCGAGTAGTAATATTATTAAGCCACAAAACTCTCATCAAGTCGCCTTGGGTTTTTTCAAGAATTTTGCGGATGATATGTATGAGAGTAATGTGGAGGTTTACTATAAAACCTTAGAGAATCAAATAGAATATAAAGAGGGCGCCAGCTTATTTTTAAGTGATGGGGCAATAGATAGTTTACTGACCTTTGGAAAGGGCTGGTCTTATGGAGCGGAGTTTTTCTTCCGCAAGCGTTATGGGCGGGTGAATGGTTTTGTGGCTTATACTTTGTCCACTTCTCAACGTTTATTTGATGAGCTTAATAATGGCAGAAAATACCCTGCTAAATATGATAGACGTCATGACTTAGCCGTAGCTGCTAATTATGATTTTAATGATAAATGGTCTTTCTCTGCTTTATTTGTATTTGGTAGTGGGCACAATATTACGCTACCAGTAGCTCGTTTCTATGTGCCATTGAACGAAGATTGGACAAACCCGAGTAGTAATCAATATCACTATGTCGATAAAAATGGTTATCGACTCAAGCCCTATAATCGTTTAGATATTGGCATTAAGCGTAAGAAAGAGAAGAAGCATTACAGTACTGAGTTGCGCTTTGATATTTACAATGTGTATAGCCGTCGTAATCCTTATTTTGTCTACTTGGCGCCTGATAGCGATCCAGATTCCAATGCGACTAAATACTATGCGAAGCAAGTATCTATTTTACCCATGATTCCATCTATTAGCTGGAATTTTAAATACTAAGTACATGAAACACATAGTGGTATTTTTAATATTAGGAGGCTGTGTCTTCTTCATCGCTTGTGAGCAGAATATTCCTTTAGAGATAGAGGAGTATGAGCAGCAACTGGTCATACATTCTATTTTGGAGGCAGGAGAGGAGGCAGAGGTTTATCTCACACGTTCTCAGTCCATTTTAGGGACGGTTGATTTTGATGGTAGTCAGTTTGTGAGTGATGCATCTGTTAGGATTATACACAATGGAGATACGCATGAGCTGGTTTATATAGAAGAAGAGCAAGTAAGTAATAGTTTGCAAAATAGTCTTTTTGGTCAATTTTTTGGGGAGGATTTTGGAGAGGATTTTACTTCAGATACTATATTGGTGCGCTATTTTAAAAGTGATTTTGAAATAGCAGAAGGAGAGGCGTATGAATTAGAGATTGATTGGCAAGGACGGAAGTATCAGGCGAGCACAGAGGTGCCTTATCCTGTGCCTATTTCGGCGGTTTATGATACCTTTGAGGTGTATAGTTTTTTTGATTTTACGGATACCATTGATTATGTAGCTATAGAATTTATAGATGAAGCAGAAACGGATAATTTCTATTATTATGATGTGGAATTATCTTATGACTTATCGCTATTTGGGGAGGAAAGTATTGAGATTAAAGATGATTTTGTAGGCACCACTTTAGTAGATGATTTAGGGAGTGATGGTGGAGAGATGTTTTTGCGTTACTTTACGCCTTACTTTCCGATTGAGTTAGAGGAGGGAGAGAAAGATACTATATCCATGTCTATTCGCCTTCGTAATACCAATAAAATCACCTATGATTATTTGAGTTCGTCTTTTGATCAGCAGTGGTCAAGTGGAGATCCCTCTTCGGAGCCGATTCGGATTGAGTCGAATATTGAAGGAGGCGGATTTGGGGTGTTTGGTGCTTATGCGCCTTCCGAGTCTTATGATGTGT
>JAHDDN010000434.1 GCA_020629335.1 Chitinophagales bacterium
ATTAGGACAGATGGGATATGAAAAAAAGCAAATAATTTATGAAATTTATGGATGAATTGTGAATTCGTTTACAACTTCTATCACTAAAAATCCGTTGATAAATAAAGCATGAAAGTATTTACTATTTACATAAGTTGTTTTTTATTATTGAGCCTGACCCTATTTGCTCAAGAGGAAGAGCCAAAACAGATTGAACAGCCCCATTTGATCAAATTGAGTGGCTATATCTATTCAGAACATGATCAATCACCTATTCCTTATGCCCACGTACTTAATCAAAATAAGCGTAGTGGTACAGTGGGAAGGGTCGATGGTTTCTTTTCTACTATAGTGAAGCCAGGAGATACACTTTCTGTATCAGCGATTGGTTATAAAAGGACTCGTTTTGATATTCCAGAAATAGAGGAGGATAGTTATTATTTATTAGTTTTTATGCCTGTTGATACTTTTACTTTAGCAGAGGCCATTATATATCCATTTGACCAAAATACTTTTAGACAGCACTTTTTAAGTTTGGACCGACCGACAGGTTCAGATTCTATTATTTTGAAGATAGAAGATTTCTCTGATTTTGTTCCTCCTCCTCCATTGACAGAAGATGGCAAACCTAAGGGCACGGGAGTCGTGATTGCTGGAGCAGTATCTAAGCCATTAGCAGCCATACAAGAGTTTGTAAGAACACGTAAGCGCAAGCCAAAAATTGCCAAGACCTTGCCTGATTGGGAATAAGTGACTATTAGCAGCATTCCATCAACATATTCTTAAAAAAGTTGTATCTTAATGCCCTAAACATTTAAACAGATGAAGGGAATTCTATTAGCTATTTTATTAGGAGCTGTGGCCATCGTAGGTGGTGCAAGCATATATAATAATACTGGAAAGCAAGATGTAAAAGTCATTCGATCCATATTTGATGAAGTATTAGTCAATGGTGAATGTTATCATAATTTAGAATATTTGTGTAAGAATATTGGTGGTCGACTAAGTGGCTCTCCCCAAGCAGCTGCTGCGGTAGAGTGGTCTCGTCAAGTATTGACAAAGATGGATTTAGATACGGTCTTTTTACAAGAGACGATGGTGCCGCATTGGGTGCGAGGAGAAAAAGAGTTTGGACAGATTATTTCTTCATGGGCAGGTAATATAGAAGTTCCTATCTGTGCTTTAGGTGCTTCAGTAGGTACGCCAGAAGTAGGTTTGACTGCTAAGGTAATAGAAACAGAGCATATTGAAGATATAGAGAAGATGAATCCAGCGGATGTGAAAGGCAAAATCATCTTTTTGAACCATCCCTTTGATCAAAAGCACATAGATACTTTCCATGCCTATGGCGAATGTGTAGGCGGTCGTTATAGCGGAGCAGCTAAAGCAGCTCAACTGGGAGCCGTTGGCGTAATCTTACGTTCCTTGGCTAGTAGTACAGATGATTATCCACATACAGGTAGTATGGGATATGAAGAAGGGGTAAAGAAAATACCATCAGCTGCCATCAGTACAAAGGGAGCCGATTTATTGCATAATTTGTTGCAACAAGATCCTGATTTACGTTTTCATATGAAGATGAGTTGTGAGCAAAGGCCAGACGCTTTATCTCATAATGTGATAGCTGAAATCAGAGGAAGTGAGAAGCCAGATGAAATCATCGTTGTAGGCGGGCATTTGGATGCTTGGGATAATGGAGAAGGCGCACATGATGATGGCTCAGGAGTCGTACAATCAATGGAAGTATTGCGTTTATTTAAAGAAATGGATCTAAAGCCAAAACGAACAATTCGTTGTGTCTTGTTTATGAATGAAGAGAATGGACAAAGAGGTGCTATCACATATGCCGCAGAAGCCAAAAGAAAAGGAGAAAATCACCTAATTGCCATTGAGTCAGATAGAGGAGGTTTTGCTCCAAGAGGTTTTAAGGTAGATGCCGAAGACTCTACCGTTTTAGAAAATAAATACCAGTACATGAGTGCTTGGAAGGCTTTATTGGAGCCTTATGGCGTTTATCATGTGGAAAAAGGCTTCAGTGGTGTGGATATCAAGCACCTAAAAGACCAAGGAACGATTTGTATTGGTTTCTTTCCAGATCCACAACGTTATTTTGACTATCATCACTCGCCCAATGATACCTTTGATAAGGTCAATGAGCGAGAGTTAGAATTAGGAGCAGGTTCTATTGCTTCCTTGGTCTACTTATTATCGGAATATGGTTTGGAAGGGGAAAGAAGGGATTAAGCTACTCCTTCGGCAAACTCTCCAACTGACGAATCGCAGCAAAAGCAGCCTTATATTTATCCGCTACTTTAATGAACTCAACGCCTACTGTCACATCTTCAGTAGTGAGTTCCTCTGCTTGAATAGTGGCTTCAGTATCACTGATAGCAATGATCTTAGTGCCCACAAAGTAGTATCGGAAGATATTATTGGCGGCTCCGCCCGTATTAGGACTGTGCATACAAAGTACCAATTCCCCCTGATCATTCAATAAGTAATCAGTATAAGAAGTTCTACCTGCTGCTGTACTTGAAACAATCACCTTACGCAATCGCTCAATATTATTTTCTAACTCAAAATAAAAGCTAATAGATTCATTATAGCCAGCCACTCCTTTCCAGTTGCCTCCACCCCTATTCATCGTTATATGATGATATAGCAGCTCACTGGTGCTAATTTGATTATTAACCTTTACATTAAATTCACCCATTCCTTCCATAGTCGTAAGGTCTTGAGCATTCAATAAAAGGGTCGAACATAAAAATACAATGCTTATAAAAATGCGTAGCATAATTAAAAAGTGTTTAGTTGATGTAAAAGGTGGGGTAATTATAATAGTTAGGCAGCCTCTTCTAAGTAGTTGAAGTTAATTATTTGGGTCTTCTTGATGAGATTATTTTTAGCTTAGACAAGGCGTTTTTAGCCAGTAATAGCAGGGCTATTGCTAAGAAAAACAACGCAGTATAAGCTAAAAAGAAGCCATCAGAATTGCCGAAATAATTATCTTTAGCTACTTTTTATAAATCCAAAAATCATTGACATCATCGCCTATTTTAAGCAAAAATAAATGCTCTTGTGCCAACTCTAATAGTGCTAAGAAACGGAATAAAGCATGAATTCTATTCTCACATTCCTCAAAAATTTCTGTGAAATAGAATTTATCTTTACCAACTTGCTCTTTAAATTCCTTTAAAAAGTTTTTTTCCAATCGGATAGTATAAGGATACTTGATTACCTGATGAATTACCTTTCTCTCATTATCCTCAAAGCGCTTCATGACTTTCTGGAAAACCTTCAACAACTTAAACAAGCTCAAGGATTCCATTTCTGCATCTAAGGCAAACTCCTTAGAAATCGCTTTCATTTCAGGAATTGCATGGCCACGTTTAGCCCTTGATCGTCGATCATTCTCCAAAACCCTCAAGTCTTCAATAACCGCCTTAAAACGCTTATAATCAAGCAGCTTTTGAACCAACTCATTACGAGGATCAATCTCATTACCATCCTCATCTAATTCCTTACGAGGCAATAACATCTTCGCCTTAATTCGCATCAAAGTAGCTGCCACCAATACAAATTCACTGGCTAACTCAATATTCAAATCCTCCATCTTTCGCATATAAGCCAAAAAATCAGCTGTTACCTGATGAATAGGAATATCCTGAATATCCAACTCATCCCTCCTAATAAAATAAAGGATCAAGTCAAAAGGACCTTCAAATTGGGGCAGTTTAATTTCGTAAGTAAGATTCGACAAGGCAGTCAATTTAAAAGAAATAATAAAATTATTATTAGGGGCTTCCCCATTTCTAATTTTTCATTCGTCCGTAGGGGCGCACCTATGTGTGCGCCCACGAATGAAAAATTAGAAATAGGTCGGGCTGTCCGCTATTATGTGGCTATGTTCTTCCTACTTCACTAAGCTGTACTTGTCTGCCCTGCGGGCCAGCCGTCGTCCAGCTAAGTTACGTAAGTCAGTACATGGCCGCCACATACCGCTACCATCCCTAAGCCAAAAATAAGTACCTGAATGAAAATAATCGAGACTTCTCTGATGAGATTAATTTTATGCTGAACAAGGCACTTTTTTGACGGAATAGCAGCGCTATTACTAAAAAAAGTAACGCAGTACAGCGCAAAATTAAGCCATCAAAAGTGATGATTATTTATGTTTAGGTACTTATAGCTTTACTCGTTATAAGTGATTTTATAAAATTCACCATCTGTGAAAGAGCCAGGTGTTAAATCCTGATAAGCACAGCCGAAGTTGAAAGTACCAGAAATAGTTTTGGCTGTCGCATCAATTTCAGAAAGGATCAATTGACCGCTATTAAAAGTACAGAAGTTTTGCGACGCTGGATCTGGTGTATAAACAGCATAACCGTTAAAACCAGCAGTATTAGCATTTGCCAAAATCAGAGTATAAGTACCAGTTACTACATCATTAGCTCTTAGCGTAATAGATTCGGTACCTTTTGTGGCAGTCAAAGTAAAACGATTATTAGGATCTTTAGTTGCATTTACATCAGTTGCATTCCATTCTGCACCGTCTGTTGTTACAACAAAATCGCCAGCAGTAAGAGAATTTCCAGTATTACTACCAGTATCATCATCTTCATCATCTCCACCACAACCAGTGAATCCTATAGCACAAAAGCTCAAAGCTATAAATAGGGTAAATAACCAATTTCTTTTCATGATAATTTTGTTTTTATATTTTGAATTGAAAGACAAATTTACGTGAAACGCATAGATTTTACTAATGCATCCGAGATAAAAACGATATTATAGTTTGTTAGGTTGTTTTATTAT
>JAHDDN010000435.1 GCA_020629335.1 Chitinophagales bacterium
CCTCCTATAGAATCTAAATTTTCTAATCCACTTAAATTTATCAATTCATTATTAGATTGTATTTTAAAAAGTCCTTCTACAGAAGTAAGATTATTTAGTCCATTAAGATCCGTCAAACCAGCCATATGACTTAGTTGAAAATCACCATTGATCTCCTCAATTTGGCTAAATGCCCCTATATCTTCTATGGCATAATTCCTTTGCAAGGTAAAATCGCCACCAATAAAACTGATAGAAGAAAATGCTTCAAGACTAACTAAATCGGGGTTAATATTTACAAAAAAATCACCATTAATTGTATTTAGATTGGATAAGCCATTTAGTGTTTCCAGTTCGGCATTGTTTTCTATTCGGAGATCTCTTATCTCCGTAACCCCACTAAAAGCATTTAAGCTCAGTAATTCTTGATTAAAAGCGATCCTTAAATCCTGTCCAATCGTGGTGACATTCATTAGACCGTCTAAGTCAATCAAGTCTTTATTGTTGTGTATATTAACATCAGTCTGTATACTCGTTAATGATTCCAATCCATCGACACTCGTTAAGTAATTATTATATTCTATAATAAGTGATCCTATGCTATTTAAGTTACTAAGTCCTTGTAAGTTCTCCAGATCAAAGTTGAAATATAGTCTGAATTCGCCACCCACAGTAGTGAGATTACCTAAACCTTCCATATTATTAATCGAATTACATCTCAATATGTGTAAGTTACCAGTAACTTCCACCAAATCATTTAAGCCTAATAGGTTTTCAATAGGATAAAAAAGATCTTCATTTCCTATAATCAAATCTCCATCTATTGTATCACATTGGCAATCTTCAGCAAAATTATCTACTTGCTCCTGCGACTCTATAATATAATCCCCTTCCCAAGTTTGGGCAGTCAATCCAATGCCATAAAAAATCAAAATTATTAAAAGTAAAAGTCCTCTTTTCATCTGTATTCATTTTAGGGTAAAATAATCATTGAAATAAGATCACATCTTCATCACCTTCTCCGTCATCAATAAAACTCCATCTTGATAAATGCTAAGTAGGTAAATCCCACTTTCCAAATCAGAAACATCCACGATTTTTTTAGTAGTGGATACTTCAATCAAATGTCCATCTAACGAAAATAACTTTACAATATATTCTTGTTCATCAGCAGAAAAGTGGATGCGATTCTTTACTGGATTTGGATAGTATTGCATGCTGTAATCACTAATAGGAGCATTACTCACCACACATTCATTACTGGAACAATTAGCGCTGATCGACTCATAGTAATTACAATCAGGATGATTATAATTAATGTTCATAGGAACAGAAGTTACATCATTTTCCGTCCAACATTTTATCACACAACAATGAATCAAGTCATAATTCTGAAGGATCTTAACTTCCCCTCCAATTGAAGCAATATTATACAGAGCTTCTATATCCATTAAACTAGTATTATAACGAATAAATAAACCATCACCAATAGAAGTGAGATTTTCTAAACCATTCAAGTTAGATAAACTATAAGTACCATAAAGTTGAAAAAAACCAGCAATTGATTTAAGATTACTTAAGGCACTTAGACTTTCAAGCCCAAACATTGAACTTAAATTAAAATTGCCATGGATTTCTTCAATCTGGCTGAAGACTTCCAAACTGCTTACATTATAAATACTTATCAGAGAAATATCGCCCCCAATATAAGTGATACCTACTAAAGGACTAATTTCTAAAGAATAATTAATCGCTATCTCTAATTCCCTATTCACTATTTCTAAGTTTGATAAGCCATTAATCGTTAATAAAGCTTTATTTTTATATAGTCTAAAATCTCTTACCTCAGTAAGATCACTAAACGCATCCATACTTAACAACCCATTATTACGCTCAATCACCACATCTCTCAACTCAGTAATTTCACTAAATCCATCTAAACTGCTTACTCCATCATTATTAATAAAGAATACATCTCGCCCAATTTCAGTAACATTACTCAGTCCATCCAAGCTCTCTAAATAAATATTATCACGAATAATAAGATCTTGCTCAATAGTAGTCAATGCCTCTAAATCATCTATATTTTGTAAGTTCAAATGGTTTTGTATAGTAAGGGAACCAACAGTCGTTAAGCTATTCAATCCATCTAAGTTGACTAATTGGTAATTATCTATCAAGCTAAATCCTCCACCTACGGTAGTAAGATTATTTAAGCCTTCCATATTATCAACTAAATCACATTTTCCCATATGAAAGTGACCAGTAACTGTTGTTAAATTACTTAATCCCAACAAATTATCAATGTAGAAGTAATCTTCCCCATTACCAATAGTTAAATTACCATTGATGATATCACATCCACAATCTTCAGTAAAGTTATCAACTTGCTCTTGGGTTTCTATAAGATAATCACCTTCCCATGTTTGGGCCATTAATAACTGACCAAGGAATAAGGGGATTAGTAGTAAGAGTATATATTTCATCATCCTTTTATTATTTTTTCAATGCCAATCCCTAATTCCGTTTTCACCAATACCAAATAAATCCCTTCAGTAAGATGCGATACCTCTATTTCCCCATTTGTTTGATTGGCCGCTTTAGCATAAAGCTGCTGCCCGTTAATATCCAATATCACAATATGCTGTATTATTTCATCAGACGAAAAACTTAAATGATCCTGTGCTGGATTAGGAAAAAAACTTAGATTGATCTTGTTAGCAATGTTTTCTACCGCCGTTCCGCAAGTCGTAAAACAACCTATATTACTATTATATTCATACATCACCTCATTACCCTCTACATAACAGAGTAGATTACTAAAATATCCAAATGGATCTCCTGTAGTTCCTGCTTGAAAAAGTCCTGCGGTACTACCCATTCCTTCTATCCAAAATTCTGAATAGTAGGACGAAGTATCGCCTATTAAAAGCTTCCTCCTATAATTATCACCTATCAAAATACTATCTATGCCAGTTACTTCAATTTGGAATGAATTATAATAATAGATTGGGTAAACTGAAATAGTATCTCCCACCTCTAAAGAAAAATCATACAACAAATATTCTTGCGTTTCATCAGGCTTCACATAAAAAATCTCTCTGGTGAGCGTATCTTCTCTTAGCAGCGCATAAAAGCTAGTATCTAATTGTGCACAACGATAATATTTTTTATACTCAATGTCATTGAGCGTAGAATCGCCTTCTACAAAATACTTATCAGCACAGATTGACCACATCGCATCGGAGTCAGGAAAGTAATAATTTTGGGCTATCGCATTGGCATAATAACTACCAAGAATGAAAACAAAAATCAATTTCAGGTAATTCATGGCTATTGTTTTTTAGAGCATTAAATAAATACATACTACTTCAAATTGGTTAATTATTTGTTATTGAATGATTAGTTTTTTATGAATCACATTAGTGCCTTCAGTAAGACTAAGATAATAAACTCCCTTTTCAAATTGAGATAAAGGGAGCTCTATCTCTTGATAGGCGGTTAGCTGTTTGGTGTATCGCACCTTTCCAAAACTATCGATAATATTTAGCTCATACTCTAACTCTTTTAGTAAACCAGATAAGTGAATGGTCACTTTAGAGGACGCAGGATTAGGATAGAAATCAAACTGAACTTTCTCAAATGCATTATCCTCTACATTCAGCCAACAACCTATAGTAGCATTGATATATTGTGGCATTGAACCAGTCGCTACTGTCAAAACTTCCCCACTTTGTTTAATGTAAACAGAGTCACTACTACTTTCTTCCCATTTTGCAGCTACCCATTCTAAATTGAAACTACCGAACCCATTAGGCTCTTCACTTGGATGTTTAAAGTAATCTAATTCAAGATCAATCATTAAAGTATTCAATTCATTGGTTGCTGGATTAAATACCAATATTTGTTTATCTAAACTTAAATCCGAAGTATCAGACATCAATTGATAAGTAAATAATTGTTCGCTTTTAAATTCATTATTAGTTGCTCTAACACCAGAATTGGAGTGAATAATAGATTCAGCAATTGCTCCATTTTCTAAGTTTAAAGCTGACATCATAGTAATCGTATCACCAGGCGAACTCAAAATATAAAGTGTATCATCTAATTTGGTTATTTCCTTAGCATTAGAAAAAGAATCATTCAAACCATACATCTGAACTAAGTTTTCCTCAATAATACTATAACGGTATAATTGATGAACGCCACTAGTATCCAAACCAGTAATAAAAAGCTCCTCTCCTATAGTCTCAAATATTTCAGGCTCAAAATGAAAATCCAATTGAAACTGTTCTTCAAGGGATGGATAAGAATAAAACTGAATATTGTAAAGGTCTGTCGTATCCTCAGTCAATAATACAATATGCTGGTTTGTTTCTACAGTCATTTCTTTAGCTACCTTTAATATATTGGGAATAAGAATCGAATCTATCATATATACATCTTCAGAAACTGGGGCAAAGTAGGAGGGTATTGAATAAAGAAACATCCCCACATCTGAAATGACTACTAAAGGGTACTGAGCACTTGTATTAGTAATCAAAGAAGTATTTTCATTCCACCCATTTTTATGAAAAACAATCCCTTTTATTTCATTCCCAAGTATAGTATCTAAACTTTCATAAACTAATTCATTGCTTAAATTTGAATATAATAAAGCCCCCAATAATGGCGGCATTCCTTGCATAGAATCGCCAATAGAAGGAATGATAAAAGTGCCAATACCGCAACCATTAGACGTTTTCAATATGGTTTCACTAAATCCGCTTTCAAGTACAATGGCTT
>JAHDDN010000436.1 GCA_020629335.1 Chitinophagales bacterium
GCATGAAAAGCATCATCCTATTTATATTCTTAGCGCTCAATTTTGTCGCTCACGATGTTCCAGTAGCTTTTTTTAATATCTCGCAATCCAGTGAAGCATTAAAAGTCTCCATAGAGTTTCTCAAAGCAGATTTAAAAAAGCTAGTGGAGGATTGTCAAGAAGCCACCGATTTTGATGGGCAAGTCCAAGATTACATTAACGCCAATTTCCGAATGTACGCCAACGATCAATTAATCAGTTGGAAGTACGATTCAAGCAGTCAAGATCACTATCATTATAATATAGCTTTTGTCAGTCCATTCAAAGAAGAGATTACCAAAGTAGTCATCAAAAACACCTGTCTAATAGATCAAATCCCCACTCACACCAACGTCATCAAAGCAGACTTAAACAATAACTTAAGAGGCTTCAAAATGGATCAAGCTCGAACCCAAATTAGTTTTGAATATTGATCATTTCACACTGTTTGGGTGTGCAATAAAAATGATCGGCCTTAGCGTTTTTTGGCGTTAAAAGGCGTCGAAATGGAAGGCGTTAAAAAATTTATACTGTTTGAGCCGCAGGCGAGTTTTATAAATTTTAGCCTGCAATGTAGAGGACTTAGCCAAAACATGCGTAGCCTTGATTTTTTTGGTTCATTTTTGTATCAAGACAAAAAGAACAAATGCATGGTAATTTAAGGACTAAATAACTGTTAAGTCGAAGCATTCTTTAAATAAAACAAATTTACCTTTCAACCTTAATCACTTTTCTAACCCAATCACCAATCCTAAATAAATAAACCCCCGCTTGCAAATCAGACAAATCAATCAATTGCTTAGAGGATTGAATTTCACCCTGATCAAGCAAAACTCCTTGTGTAGAATAAATTTGATAAGCTAACTCAGCAACATCCTCTCTTACAATACTAAGCTCATGATAAAAAGGATTAGGATAAACTTGCACAGCTGCTTCTTTAGAGATAGAAGAATTAGAAGTAATTAGCTCACAATCTTGCAAAAAACTTTTGATATATTCCCTTTGCGTTGGGTCCATTCCATGATTCGCTTCACCCTTTAAAAGTACCACTTGCCCCGATAAATAAGGATATTCATAAACAGTAGTATTCCCAATTTGATTACCCTCTCCAGCTAAAATATCACCCATATATCCTTGACTTTGCGCAACTGCATAAGCAGCTTCTGGAGCAGGATGAAAACTCGTCCCAACAGAAGTTCCTCCCTCATAAGGAATCACAGGATCATTCGTATTACAAACAGATAAGTACCTTCTTCCCGTTATGATTTCATATTCCGTATCATAGCCACAATTTTCACTCCCTGGATCAGTTGAAGCACTCGGTCCATAAAAGCCACCATTTTGATATTGAGGCTCTGTCAATTGAGATACGATTCCTACAAATGAATGAATATCACTATCATTTTCTATAAATACTTGATTGGTCAAAGCCGACCCATTGGATGATCCCAAAATCTTAATCTGATCACTCCATACATTATCAAAAGTTTTCAGTTTATCCACCAGTTGACGAATCATTTCCACATCAGGCGCATCACTTTGCTCCCCACAAATATTCCAAGAATTATTATAACCACTCGGAGCGACCACAATATGACAATCCAGTAAGTTGCTAATATTATTCAACATCCCATTTCCATTCCCCCCATTGCCATGCAGTGCAATACAAACAGGATACTTATCTTCTAAGTTTGCTCCCTGCGGAACATCAATCGCTATCGGATAAGTCCACCCATCAGGTTCCTGACTCCAATCAAGCGTAATCTCAATTTCAGTATCATTCGTCAATAATGCCTGCCCCTTCAAGCCATTCCCAATAAGCAAATAAACAAAAATAAAAAGTAATATTTTCATAACAACAGTTTTGCACAGAACACTAAGATAAACATAATTTTTGTAAATTGGGGAGACTCTATACACCTTTGGCAAAGTGCAAAGCACAAGCCAATTCATCATTATGCATTAATCATTCTATTTGGGCGTCCCCTGCGCTCGCTAACCGAAGCACCTAACACGTATCAAATTTATCATTCATCATTACGCATTATGCATTCGCCGAAGGCGCAGGTCGGGCTATCCGTTCTTATGTGGCTGTTCGGCTCCTACTTCGCTAAGCGCTGCTTGTCTGCTAAAGCCAGCCATCGCATCACTAAGCTCCGTAAGTCGCCTCTCGACGCCACATACCACTCCTATCCCTGACGCAGGAATGTTAAATGCTTTGTGGAAAACGGAAGCAATAAATAGGTAAATTATTTGTAAATTACGCCCTAATTAATGAAGTAAAAAGAATTAATGAAAATGCCCCTAAAAGAAAAAATATCAATTCAGAGTTTTGAAGATAAAAGCTTCAAGAATAATGTTATAGACTTAGAGGCTGAAAAAGCCGCAGCATTTACTCATTATTTACATAATAAAAATGGAGTATCTCATTTTTATAAAGAAGGTGCGCTTAGTCATGTTAAAAGCTTCTTAGAGTATAAGTATCCAAATGAATGTATTACTACAAATATAGCAGAAGAAGCCTTACAATACTTGCTTTTTGAAGATATTAATATTCCTTTTCCCGCACCTAAAAACCCTAAATTTAAGTTTATAGACCTTTTTGCTGGAATTGGGGGATTTAGATTAGCACTACAAAATCTCGGAGGTAAGTGTGTATTTACTAGTGAATGGGACAAATATTCAAAGCAGACTTACAAAAGCAACTTTGGTGAACTGCCATTTGGTGATATAACTAAATCTAGTACGAAAAGATATATTCCGGATGAATTTGATATCCTTTGTGCTGGATTTCCATGCCAAGCTTTTTCAATTGCAGGAAGGAGAGGAGGCTTTGAAGATACAAGAGGAACCTTATTTTTTGAAGTAGCTGAAATTATTAAAAATAAGCAACCCAAAGCCATATTCTTAGAAAATGTAAAAGGATTAAAAAATCATGATAAAGGAAAAACCTTAAAAACGATATTAAATGTATTACGAGAAGATTTAGGCTATTATGTTCCCGAGCCAGAAATAGTTAATGCAAAGGATTTTGGAGTTCCACAAAATCGAGAACGAATATTTATTGCTGGATTTAGAAGCGATTTAGGCATTGATAAGTTTGATTATCCTAAACCCTTAAAGAAAAAAGTAGTATTAGAATCTATATTAGAAAATCAAGAAGTATCCGTTAAATATTATCTATCTACTACTTATTTAGATACTCTGATAAAGCATAAAGCACGCCATGAAAGTAAAGGGAATGGATTTGGATATGAGATCATAGCTGATGATGGAATAGCTAATGCGATAGTTTGTGGCGGAATGGGAAGAGAAAGAAATCTTGTGATTGATAAAAGACTTACTAATTTTGTACCTGTTACCAATATTAAAGGAGAAGTCAATAGAGAAGGTGTGAGAAAAATGACTCCACGAGAATGGGCAAGACTTCAAGGTTTTCCCGATAGTTTCAAAATAATCGTTTCAGATGCACAAGCATATAAGCAGCTAGGTAATTCAGTAGCAGTGCCAGCGATTCAAGCAATGGCTAAACAAATCATTTTAAAACTAAAAAACTAATGATTACAGGCAATAAAGGAGAATGGAGTGAAATTTATGCATTGTTTAAATTATTAGGCGACAAGAAACTTTTCTTAGGAGATCAAGATCTCAAAAAAGTAGCAGGGTTGGTGTATCCAATTCTTAGTATTTTAAGGACTGAATCAAATGGAACTTACGAATATGCTATTCAAGATGAACTTATCCTAATTACAGATAATAAAGAAGAACTTAAAATTTCAGTAAGTGAATTTAAAGAAAAAGCCATATTTTTATTAGAAGCAATAAAAAATAGCAAAAGTAGGACGTTCTTTATTCCTGAAATCGAGGAATTCATGCAGAAAATAAATTGTAATTCTCTAAAAGCCAATTCTAATGTAAAGACAGATATAACAATTGTTGTTCATGATCCTAAAACAAATCAAAATCCCCAACTGGGATTTAGTATTAAATCGCAATTGGGTAGCCCTGCAACTCTTTTAAATGCAGGAAAAACAACAAATTTTATTTATCAAGTAAATGATGTTGAATTAAATGAAGAGGAAATTAATGCAATCAATGTAATAGCATCAAGGAGTAAAATACAAGATAGGATTATTGAGATTATTGAAAGAGGAGGTAAATTAGATTTTGTAAGAACTGAGAAGAAAATATTTGCACATAATTTAATTCTTATTGACAGTATATTACCCAATATCTTATCCTATATTATTTATGAATTCTATACTAGTAAAGAGTCTAAACTAATAGATTTGGTAAAAAAAGTGTCTAATTACAATCCTATGGCATACGATAAATCAGATGGACATCATTTTTATCAATATAAAATGAAGCGTTTTTTAACAGATGTCGCATTAGGTATGATGCCATCTAAAGTATGGACCGGCAGATATGAAACAACAGGTGGATATTTAGTTGTTAAGGAAGATGGAGAAATACTTTGTTATCATATTTATAGCAAAAATGAATTTGAAGATTATTTAATGAGTAACACTAAATTAGAAACAGCTAGTTCTTCAAGGCATGATTTTGGGAAATTATATCGTGAAAATGGAGATTTATTTTTTAAACTTAATTTGCAAATTCGATTTATAAAGTAGTTATCTAATAATCTTGATAAATATCTTCTTCTGAATTATTCCAAAATTCAAAAGGGCGTTGTTGCATAAAGAAAATGCCTATACCTTCGGTATTTTAATGATTAAT
>JAHDDN010000437.1 GCA_020629335.1 Chitinophagales bacterium
TTGGGCGGACACATAGGTCTTTTTGATTTGGGCGGACACATAGGTCTTTTTGATTTGGGCGGACACATAGGTCCGCCCCTACATTTTCACCAAATTATGCGCTGCATGATTCGCAGTCTGGATCATCTATAGAGCAAATTTTCTTGACAGCCTCTAGTTCTTCTGCGCTTGTGGCTGTGTGTACTGGACTACTTACCTGAGCGACTGCTTCGACTACGGTTGCTGCTTCTTGGACCATTACTGGTTCTGCGGCTGCTTTTTTGTAGAAGCTTCGGCCATTACCTTCGCTTGCTTCAGCGAGGTGAGAGGCATCGACTGTAAATTTGATTGGATCTACAGCGGCTCTTGAGCGTAGGTAGTACATGCCTGTTTTTAGGCCTTTTTCCCATGAATAGAAGTGCATGGAAGATAGTTTCTTGTAGTTGGCATCTTGGACGAATACATTGAGACTTTGGCTTTGGCAGATGAATGCGCCTCGATCGGCGGCCATGTCAATGACGTTTCTTTGCTTGATTTCCCAAGATGTTTTGTAGAGTTCTTTTAGCTTGTCTGGAATGCCCTCTATGTGTTGGATGGAGCCATTATTAGCGATGAGCATGCTTTTCATCTTATCGTCCCAAAGGCCGAGTTTGATGAGGTCTTTTAATAGGTGTTTGTTGATGACTACGAATTCTCCTGAGAGTACTCTTCTTGTGTAGATATTAGAAGTGTATGGTTCGAAGCATTCGTTATTACCTAATATTTGTGAAGTGGAAGCTGTCGGCATAGGGGCTAAAAGAAGGCTATTGCGCACACCATGTTCTTTGATTTCGGCTCTTAATTTTTCCCAGTCCCATCTACTGGATGGTTCGACATTCCACATATCGAATTGGAAAATGCCTTTACTGATGGGAGAACCTTCGTAGGTTTCGTAAGTACCTTCTCTTTGGGCGATATCCTTAGATGCGGTTAATGCTGCAAAGTAGATTGTCTCAAAGATGTCTTTATTTAGTTGTTTGGCTTCATCGCTTTCAAAAGGGAATCGCATTAGCAAGAAGGCATCCGCGAGTCCTTGAACACCTATGCCGATTGGACGATGTCTGAAGTTAGAGGTTTCGGCTTCTTTTACTGGATAGTAATTGATGTCGATGACTTTATTCAGGTTTTCGGTAACGGTATAAGCAATATCGTATAGTTTTTCGAAGTTAAATTCTTCGTCTTTTACGAATTTAGGTAATGCTATAGAAGCTAAGTTACAAACGGCTACTTCGTCTTTGGAAGTATACTCCATGATCTCTGTACAGAGGTTACTCGAGCGGATGGTTCCTAAGTTCTTTTGGTTTGATTTTTTATTGGCTGCGTCCTTATACAACATATAAGGCGTTCCTGTTTCGATTTGTGAATCCAATATTGCGAACCACAATTTTTGGGCATCAATTTGTTTTTTGAATTTGCCTTCCTCTTCGTACTTCGCATATAATTCTTCAAATTCATCTCCGTAGGCATCGTATAGGTCTGGCGCTTCATTTGGGCAGAAGAGCGACCATTTTTCGTTATTTTTCACACGCTTCATGAAAAGGTCTGGTATCCAAAGGGCGTAGAATAAATCTCTGGCTCTTTGTTCTTCTTTACCATGATTTTTCTTGAGTTCTAAAAACTCGAATACATCTGCATGCCAAGGTTCGAGATAGACCGCAAAAGCGCCTTTCCTTTTTCCTCCTCCTTGATCTACATAACGGGCGGTGTCATTGAATACTTTCAACATTGGTACAATGCCATTAGAAGATCCGCCTGTTCCTTTAATATAGCTACCATGTGCTCTGATATTATGGATGCTTAGGCCAACACCACCTGCATTTTTAGAAATCATGGCGCATTGCTTCAAGGTATCATAGATACCATTCAACGAATCATCTTGAACGGTTAATAAGAAGCAGCTACTTAATTGCGGTTTGCAAGTTCCTGCATTGAATAAGGTTGGTGTGGCATGAATGAACCACTTTTCGCTCATTAGGTTATAGGTTTTGATGGCATTCTCAATATCATTGCCATGTATTCCTACAGCCACCCTTAAGAACATATGTTGTGGTCTTTCCACTATTTCCCCCTCCATACGTAATAAGTAGGAACGTTCTAAGGTTTTGAAGCCAAAGAAATCAAATTGATAATCTCTATCAAATATGATGGCAGAATCTAGCAAGTCTTTATTTTCCATGATAATATTGTAGGTATTATCAGAGATTAATGGCGCTGGATCGCCTGTTTTGGGATCAATATAGGCGTGTAAAGCGGCCATTGTTTTAGAGAATGATTTCTCTGTATTTTTATGTAAATTAGATACAGCGATACGTGCGGCTAATATGGCAAAATCTGGATGACGGGTGGTCATTGAAGCGGCTGTTTCCGCGGCCAAGTTATCTAACTGAGTCGTGCTTACGCCATCAAAGATACCCTCAATTACTTTTTGAGCGACCATGAGAGAGTTGACATATTGTGGATTAAGGCCATAGCACAGTTTATTGATACGTGCAGTGATTTTATCAAAACTAACGGCTTCTTTCTTACCGCCTCTTTTAATTACGTACATAGGGAATGGAGATTTAATGGGTGAAATTAATGATGTTAATTCATAACAGACTTTACCTATAGATAAACCATAGGGTAAATGTATGTTAGATAAAGTCACAGCTGTATAGGGACACTATAAACTGCTTAAATTTGGTTAGTGTGTATTAAGGCAGTTAAACATTAGAAGTCTTCATCAAGTGAGAAGGCACGATTTTCTTTTTCTGTCATGACGCCAGATTTTTGATAATCGCCTACCCGTTTCTCAAAGAAATTAGCTTTTCCTTGAATACTGATGAGTTCCATCCATGGGAATGGGTTGGCCGTATTATAAGCTTTTTCGCAGCCTAAGGCTACTAAGAGACGATCGGCAACAAACTCAATATATTCGCTCATTAGGTTAGCGTTCATACCTATTAGGGAGACTGGCAATGCGTCAGTTACAAATTCTTGTTCAAAAACTACTGCATCGCAAATAATTTGTGTTACTTCTGCTTTATCTAATTTTTCAACTAGCATGGAATAGAGTAGGCATGCAAAATCACAATGTAAGCCTTCATCACGGCTTATTAATTCATTAGAAAAACATAATCCTGGCATTAAGCCACGTTTCTTCAACCAAAATATGGAACAGAAGCTACCTGAGAAGAAAATTCCTTCTACTGCTGCAAATGCGATTAGGCGATGAGCAAATGAAGGAGCATTGTCTATCCATTTGAGTGCCCACTCTGCTTTTTTCTTAACACAAGGGACCGTTTCATAAGCATTGAAGAGATGATTTCTCTCTACGATATCTTTAATATAGGTATCAATGAGTAAGCTATAGGTTTCTGCGTGAATGTTTTCGATAGCGATTTGGAACCCATAAAAACATCTAGCTTCTGGAATTTGCACATCTTGCATAAAATTCACGACTAAATTTTCATTAACAATACCATCACTGGCAGCGAAGAAAGCTAAGACATGCTTTATAAAATGTTTTTCATCATCGGTTAGGGATTCCCAATCATTTAGGTCTTGAGAGAGATCAATTTCTTCTGCTGTCCAGAAGCTTGCTTCATGTTGCTTGTACATTTTCCATATTTCATCGTATTTAATAGGGAATAGTACAAAGCGATCTTTGTTTTCTTGTAATATAGGTTCGATGCTATTAGCCATAATTGTATTAAGATTTAGAAATTAAGTTAAGGTATTGATCAAAAGAAAAATTATTACACACCACTTTGAAAGGGGAGGTAAAGATAGGTATGAAAGAAAATCAATTCCTTGTTGAAGTGACGCTAATATAAGGGCATTATCTGGAAAACAAAACCTCACTTTTCCACAAGATGTGCATAACTTTTTAAACCCTTGATTATCTGTTTGATTTTAGGTTAAAGTTTTTGGAATAAGTAAAATTATAATGTGTGTGTATTATAAGTTAGGCAGCTATTTTAAGCAAACAATGTTTGAACATGATTTAAAAACAAAGACAAAATATATCATAAAAAACAAATAAAGTCAAAAAACAAATCACACAAGACTGATAATTAATTATATGTGCAAATAAATATTCTTGCAAGACATTTACTTGCACATATAATCACAAACCAATAAGCGCCACTAATAAAAAGCAAACACTCATTCAAAAATATTAGACAGTATTTTTCTTTTTTGATTTAAAAATCAAGTACGGCTTTATATTCTTTTTCAAACTCTTCTAAGTCCTTGAATTTTTGTTCTGCACTCCAATCAAACAATAGTGCAATTTCATCTAATAAGAAGGGGTAAATTTTGGCCAGATTCTCTCTGTCAAAATACAAACGTCCAGAACGTCGAATTAGGAAATCTGACAGACAATTCACCATCTCATGTTTGATTCCATACCTCAACTCAGCGAGTAATAACTTTTGTTCCATAGAGTCTGCTCCTTCTCGATCTATGTCATTAATAGAGGCTACAATTGTGGCAGTGTTGCAACCATATTTATAGAATAATTCTTTTAGTTGGTCATGCGTTACGCCTAAATGGTGATATTTTTTAAATAGATCCTCAATAAACTGAGCAGGGTGATTCGTCGCTTCATCTTCACTGCCTGAAAAGCGAATATTTTCTGTTTCACTTAATTCAATGCTATGTCCGAACTGTTTTCTCAATTCTACGATTACTTGATCAACTACCCTTTCAGCCATTTTTCTAAAG
>JAHDDN010000438.1 GCA_020629335.1 Chitinophagales bacterium
GAACATGAAGTTTATTTGTAAAAGATTCCAATTGTTTAACCGTTGGATTTTGGGTGCCCTTGATCCAATCTTGAACCTTTGGAAATTTTAATAGAAAATCATGCACCTCATATCCTGCTCGTATGATTGCCCATTCAATGATGTTTTTATTGATATTTTCTACTCTTACTGCCATTATGCTCAAATATAAGTGTAAATAGGCTTAATCTCAAATTTTTCATAAATTCCTCTATTTTTACTGATTCAACAATTGAACAATAATGCTTGGTGCTTGATGAAAAGTCGCATTTTCTATTAACTCAAACTGTATGAGTGAATCTTGAGTCGTTTCTTTTTCTACATACTGAAGTAATGGCGACACAGAATTATACGGCTTATCTTTGATCAAATTGCTGCAGTTTTTATAAGCGAAGGTCAGTAAGGTCGTTTGGGCGGGATATTCTTGCTTGAATGCTGTCCAAAAATATTTAGAATTAGTGAAATGATTACTACCAAAAATGAGAATAGATTGATTGAGAACAGATTTATCCAATGCTAATAAATTTTTAGCAATTCCCTCATCTCGTTTCTTAGAAGTTACGCCAAAATCCGCATAGAATACCGGATTGAATAATATGCTTTTCAACAAGCCTGCTTTAGGGCCTAATGCCTCTTGAAAGGCTTGTTCATAAGTATCATATTCATCCTTTACACTTAGAATGATCTTTTTCATTTTCTTGGCAGAAGTAGATTCTTGTATACTCCTTAATTCCTTGATGGGCTTAGATAAGGAAGGATCATCAATGGCTTGAAACCATTCTTGAAATAAATAAGCCAAGCACGGACTGCGTTCAAAATCGACTCCAATGAAATGGATAGGGCCTTGTGCTTGATGAAGTTGATAAAGGCTTTGAATGAATTTTTTATAATGTTCTCCTCTGGCTCTTGTATTGAATAACAGGCTTTCATCTCCTGTTTTTAAGTATTCATTTAAAATGATCGCTTCAGATACTCCACCTTCAATCAATATATTTTGATAACCTTTTGGGAGAACTTGACTGATAATAAAATATTCTGTTTGGTAAGTATTCTTGACTTGATGTCCTTCTCCTATTGCAATTAGTGTATTAGCTTGATGGATGGCTTTGAAGCTATTGATAAAGCTCAGGGTGTCAATATTGATTTGGCCCATGCAAAATAATGGTAAAATAAGGAGTGAAAGAGCTATTATTAAGTGTTTCATTGTGTTGTTTTTAAATGCTTTCATCCTATTTACCCCATTTTTGATAAATCGTTCAATTTTTGCGCGAGGGATGTAGGGACGTTGCACTGGAACGTCCTTGCATTGCAATGTCCATGCATTTTTTGCGCGAGGGATAGGAGCGGTATGTGGCGGCCATGCTGCGACTTACGGCGCTTAGGTGGACGCAGGCTTGTCCCGAAGGGGAAGACAAGTACACCTTAGCAGAGTAGGAGCAGTATAGCCACATAATAGCGGATAGCCCGACCCGATTCTTATTTTTCATCGGAGGGCGCACACATAGGTAGCGCCCCTACTGGCCGATGAAAAATAAGAATCGGGACGCGCCCTAATATCAATCAAAATTAAATGTTTGCTAAGATTAAAAAATGAAATTCCTTTCTCGTATCTTTAAAGATAACTAACCAACAAGAAATGAAAAATTTACTACCAACTTTAGCACTATTATTATTGCCAGTTTTATTGATGAGTCAATCTGATAAAAAGGTATTGATCATTGGGATTGATGGCGTTCGATCGGATGCATTGGAGGCGGCTTTTACGCCTAATTTAGATATTTTGATTGATAATGGATATTATAGTCCAGATGCCTTGAATGATGATATTACGATTAGTGGGCCAGGATGGTCAGCTATACTTTGTGGTGTTTGGTCGCCCAAGCATTTGGTGACGGGTAATGATTTTACGATTAATGATTATGCAAATTATCCTTCTATTTTTAGTTATGTAGAGGATTTTGATCCGACTTTAAATACTGCGTCTATTGGGCATTGGAATCCTATTAATGACAATATTGTACTCAATGATGCGGATTATAAATTAAATGTATCTTCAGATGCCAATTTAGCAACGGAAGCGTCTAATTACTTGACCAATAATGATCCTGATATTCTGTTTTTGCATTTTGATGAGACAGATGGTGCTGGGCACTCTTATGGTTTTTCGCCTGATGTGCCTGAATATATTTCGGCTATTGAGCAGGCGGATGTGTATATTGGGGAGGTGTTGCAAAGTGTTGTTGATAGACCCACTTATTTTTCTGAGGATTGGTTGATTCTTTGCACGACAGATCATGGAGGATTAGGATTTAATCATGGAGGAAGTTCTTTTGTAGAAGAACGGGTGTTTTTTATAGCAAGTGGGGATTATGTAGCTACCGAAGTAATTGAGAAAGATAGTACATTGGTCAATAATGCTGCCTTTAATTGTCTAAACGAAAGCGTTGAATTAGCTTTTGATGGGGCCAATGATTATGTTCAAATAGCCGATAATCCTCTGTTTAATTTTGGTAGTAGTCAAGATTTTACGATTGAGTGTAGAGTGCGTACAAGCAATGCTGCTGATGTGGCTATTGTAGGTAATAAGGATTGGGATTCGGGTTTATATCCTGGTTTTGTTTTTTCATTTGCACTTCCATCAGGCCCAGCTTGGAAAGTTAATATCGGCGATGGTAGTAGTCGGGTTGATTTAGAGAATGGTGGAAGTATAGCCGATAACGAATGGCATACATTA
This sequence comes from Chitinophagales bacterium, assembly GCA_020629335.1. The sequence continues at coordinate 2,753 of JAHDDN010000438.1, forward strand.
ACGGTTAGTTTTGATAGAGATGGCGATATGACCATGTATGAGGATGGCGTTTATGTAGAAGCGGGCAATATTGCTGGCATAGGAGATATTAATACAAATGCGGGCTTATTTTTCGGAGCAGATATTAACAGTGCTTATGACTTTACGGGTTCTATAGCAGAAGTAAGAGTTTGGGATAAAGTGATTGGTGCAACGGAGATTGCAGATTGGCATTGTACGGAGGTGACTAATACGCATCCTGATTATAGTAATCTGATAGGCTATTGGAAAATGAATGATGGTGTAGGTCAGACTACTGTAGTAGATGACTCAAGTAATGGCAATACTGGCAGCATTAATGGCGCAGAATGGATTGATCCTTCTATGGTCTGGGAATATGATTTTAGTCAAACGCCTCGTATAGTAGATACTTCACCAACGGCTTTAACACATCTTTGTATACCCGTACCAGCCACATTTGATGGAGAGAGTCGAGTGGATATTTGTACCTTAGGATTACAAGTCTCCGCATTTTTGGAAGGACCTTATGAGGTGGGAGGATATATGAACGCTACCCTAAGAGAAGAAAATTTATTGCCATTAGCTCAACCATTTAATGTAGCGCCTTGGAATTATACCGGGACAGAAACAGTGACAAGTATTCCTGATGATGTAGTGGATTGGGTATTGATAGAAATATTAGATGCGGCTTATGATATTCAAACTCAAAGAGCAGCATTCATTAAAACAGATGGAACAGTCGTTGATTTAAATGGTGCTAATATCGTGGAACTAAGTATACCTTCTGGCGACTATTATGTGGTATTAAAGGCAAGAAATCATGTGGGCTTAATGAGTGATTTTGCCATCACCTTACCTAATTTAAGCAGCTTTGACATGAGCGTTCCAACTAATGTTAGAGACGGCATGGATCAATTATATCTAACATCAGATGGTACTTATTGCCTGCATGCAGGAGATTTTAATGGAGATGGTATTATGAGTGTGATGGATTATAATGAATACATTATTGATACTTCTGCCATCTTAGAATATCATGTAGTAGATACGGATATGGATGGTCATGTTACTGTAGATGACTATGATTTATATCGAAAGAATATGAGTTTTACAGGTGTGCCGCAAGTGCGCTATCCTTAATTCACCAACATCTTAGCCTTCACATGCTCCACAATATTCTTGAATATTTGTAGTCCTTGCCCATCCTCACTAATGTCAGGATTTTGTCTTTTGATTTGTCCCCAATTAGGGTGATTATAAAGCGAAAGGAAAGCTTCAGGATGTGGCATTAAGCCAAAAATCTGTCCATTAGGATCGCTAAGACCCGCACAATTAAGTTGAGAACCATTTGGATTGAGGGGATAATCATTAGCAGGATTACCTTCGCTATCACAATAAGTCAAGCAATGCAGATTATTTTGAAGAATAGCCTCTTTAATAGAATCATCCTTGATAATCAACTTACCTTCTCCATGTCGGACAGGCAGAGCGATGATATCAATCCCCTTCAAGAAAGGGGAGTTATTATTGGGGTTCACTTTACAATACACCCAACGATCTTCATATTTGCCAGAATTATTAGTACGTAGTGTTACCTCTTGATCTACTTCCCCATTGATGTTAGGAAGCAAGCCCAATTTGACTAATACCTGAAAACCATTACAAGCCCCGAAGATGAACTTGCCATCGGCTAAAAATTGCTTGATCTCCTCTAAGAGCGTGCGCCCGTTAGGGAGTTGCTTATACTTGATTTTATTAGCTAAGACCTTACCCGATGAAATATCATCTCCAAAAGAAAATCCACCTGGGATATTGAGAATGTCAAAATCGTGGATAGAAAAGGACTTGAGTAATATGTCATTGAGGTGAACGATGGTCGCCTCTGCTCCAGCTAAACGATAAGCAGCAGCCGTTTCTTCTTCACAATTGATTCCAAAACCAGTAATGACTAATGATTTAACTATTGACATCT
>JAHDDN010000439.1 GCA_020629335.1 Chitinophagales bacterium
TTCATTGTTCAAACGTTAAATTATGTACCAACTCACCCAAATTAATATCTACCCAATCAAATCCTTAGGCGGTATCAGCCTTGAAGAAGCCCAGCTATCAGATAGAGGCTTACAATATGATCGACGTTGGATGCTAATAGATCAAACAGGACAGTTTCAAACCCAAAGAACTCGCCCACTAATGGCCCTACTTCAAGTAGAACTATTAGAAAATACCCTAAAGGTTTACCTGAAAAATGATCCCACTCAATCTATCAATATTCCATTATTGCCAGATAGTAATAAAGAACAAGAGGTGGAAGTATGGGAAAGTTATTGCCCAGCCCAAATATATAGTAAAGGTATTAACGAATGGTTTAGCGATTATCTACAAGCAGATATCCAACTTGCATACATGCCAGAAACATCCCGAAGAGGTATTAATCCACTTCACCAAATAGACGATGAAATAGTCAGCTTCGCAGACGGCTACCCGCACCTAATTATAGGCGAAGCCTCCTTGGCTGATCTCAATAACAAAATGGAGGTTAATTTACCTATGGACCGATTTAGACCAAACTTGGTATTCTCAGGAGGAAATGCCTTTGATGAAGATCGTTGGAGCAGCTTCCAACTTGATGAAATAAAATTCCGTACAGTAAAGCCCTGCACCCGCTGCGTACTAACCACCATCAATCAAGAAAATGCCCAAACAGGGAAAGAACCCCTCAAAACATTAGCTACATATCGTCGATGGAATGACAGTGTCATATTCGGTCAAAATCTAACTCACCAAGGGGAAGGCCGCATAAAAGTAGGCTCCCAAATAATCCCGACTTGGAAATGAAAAGTTCGTAAAGACGCGTACTCGCGTCTTCCTGATTGAGTATGTAGACGTATACTTGTGTCTCTTTGCTTGAGTTTGGTAAAGACGCGTATTCGCGTCTCCTTACCTACTGCTGGTGGTATTATCTGCTACTCAAACGGATCACTAAACTTCTCATCACTCATCAATACCTCATCCGTCAATGTCTCTAAGAAAGCTACCAAAGCAGCCTTTTCCTCTTCCGTTAAGTTAAGCTGACGAGGCGTACCACCCACATCACCTTCCACCGTCAAACGGTCATCTAAATTAGGATGCGGCTGAATACCACTGTTATAATGCTCCACCACTTCAGCCAATGTTTCAAATCGACCGTCATGCATATAAGGAGCCGTTAAAGCCACATTACGCACACTAGGAGTTTTAAACTTACCATTATTAGAAGGATTAGTCAATGCGCCAACTCCTTGATCAGCATATTCCTCATCCAAGCCATTATGCGTAATAAATACATCCGTAAATAAAGCCGTCATATGACAAGCATTACAATTAGTCTCAGGAGTAAAAAATAAAGACTTGCCCAAAAGCTCCTGCTCCGTAAAATCCGCAAAATCATTCTCTACCCCAGCATCATACTTAGACTGATAAGAAATAATAGAACGCAAAAACTGCGATAAAGCTCTAGATATATTGGTAGTACTAATTTCATCACTGCCAAATGCCTCCTCAAACAAAGGCGCATAATAATCGATTGTATCCAACTTAGCCACCAAAGTATCCAAATCCATCCCCATCTCAATATGACTCTGCAAAGGAATCAACACTTGCTCCTCCAATGAATTAACTCGAGCATCCCAAAAGAAATTAAAACCATGACGCATATTCACCACTGGCATAGAATTACGACTCATTACTTCTCCCTCAAAACCAATACTAAATGGACGTGGATCACTAAAACCATTTTCCTGAATATGACAAGAAGCACAAGCAAGTGAGTTATTAGCCGATAGTTTTTTATCATAAAAAAGCACCCGACCTAAAGTGGCCCCCGCATCCGTTACAGGATTACTAGCAGGCGTATTATTCGTGAAATTCAAAAAAGTAGCATTGAAATGATCAGGCAGATCAGGTTGCGAATAATTGGCTAACTCCTCAGGTAAAACAGGTACCAAAAATAAAGTAGAATCTATCGGTGATGTTTGATCCATCGTATCAATAGGCTCCTCCGTTCCAGGTTCAATATAGTCTGGCTCAACAGGCTCATCTTCACAAGCCGCCCAAGCAAGCAAGCTACAAATCAATAATAAGTAAGTCGTGTGTCTCATTTTGGAATATTGAAATGATAAAATTATTTTTAAAAACAGAAAAACGTAAGCTTATTATACCTTATGCAAATTTTAATCGTCCTTTCGGTTTAGGAATCTCTCTACCTAAGCTATTCGCAACTTCAATCCATTCACCAATATTAATTTCTACATTTTTCAATGCTTCTAAATAAGTTTTACCATCTGCCATACATCCCGCTAACTCTGGAACCTCGGCAATAAATGCATCATCTGATTGACTCCAATAAATAATGATTTCATATTTAGGCTGTTTATTCTTCATCGGGTTCCTCATTTATATTTCTTAATAGTTGGTAGTTAATAATTATTGTACGTACTTGTTTTACCTGATAAGGTTTAGCTTTACCATCTTTTTTAGGTTGTAAATTGATAATTTCTTCAATTTCATCTTTGTAAAAAATATGATGACTACCTTTTATCCTTTCATCAAAATTAAGCCTTTTAAGAAGCCAAATCAAATCTTTAAAAGCAAAGTTTTGATCTGCAAATCCTCTTAAAAGTTTACGTATGATTTTTTCGAGTTTAGACATTTGGAATTAATCTAAACCTTCTCAAATATCATAGCAGCTCCTTGACCAACTCCCACGCACATCGTCGCCAATCCATATTGCACATTAGCACGTTTCTGCATCTCATGCAATAAAGTAGTAGCAATTCTCGCACCAGAACAACCTAAAGGATGCCCCAAAGCAATCGCACCACCATTCACATTCACTATCGAAGGATCAATCTCCAAATCACGCATACAAGCAATCGATTGCGAAGCAAAAGCCTCATTCAACTCAATCAAACCAATATCCTTCATCTCTAAGCCCGCTCGTTTGAGCGCCTTACGAGTCGCAGGCACTGGCCCAACCCCCATACAAGAAGGCTCCACCCCAGCAATAGCCATAGACTTAACCTTTGCCAATGGCTTTAGTTCATATTCCTTCACAATATCCTCAGAAACGACTAATAAAGCCGCCGAACCATCATTAATACCCGACGAATTACCAGCAGTAACACTGCCTCCTTCTCTAAACACTGCCCTTAATTTACCTAATTTTTCCAAAGTAGATTGTCGTGGATGTTCATCTTGCGCAACTATTATCGGATCAGCTTTCCTTTGAGGCACCGAAACAGGACTAATTTCCTCCGCAAAACGATTCGCCTCATGAGCTGCCCAATACTTCGTTTGAGATCCAAAAGCAAACTCATCCTGTTCTGCTCTTGTAATTCCCCATTTTTCAGCCACATTCTCTGCCGTTTCTCCCATTCCATATGGATGATACAAAGCCGATAAAGCCTTATTAACAAAGCGCCATCCAATAGTCGTATCATACATTTCAGGTACCCGATTAAATGCCTTTGCCGATTTGCCCATTACAAATGGAGCCCGACTCATACTCTCTACACCACCAGCAATATAAACCGCCGCTTCCTCCAGCATAATAGCCCTTGATGCATCCATAATCGCCTGCAAGCCCGATGCACAAAGACGATTCACCGTCACACCACCCGTTTCAATCGGCAATCCAGCCAATAAAAGCGCCATTCGAGCCACATTTCGATTATCTTCCCCTGCCTGATTAGCGGCACCCCAAATCACATCCTCCACCAATTTTCCATCAATTTTCGGATTGCGCGCCATTAAGGCCTTAATCGCATGAGCCGCCAAATCATCAGGTCTCACACTACTTAACCCACCACCATATCGACCAATTGGAGTACGCACCGCATCCACTATATAAGCTGTTTTCATACTATTTAATTTTTGTGAAGAGCAAAGATATTAAAAATTTGGGGCTTCCCTCGCTTCGCCTTTTTCGATTGCTCCCCTATATAAAAAATCAATCAATCAATCAAAAATCAAAAAATCAACAAGTGGCTCGGTCGGGCTGTCCACTCTTATGTGGCTATGCCCTTCCTACTCCGCTAAGGTACGCTTGTCTCTTATTGGAGCCTGCGCGTACCTAAGCTCCGTAAGTCAGGGCATGGCCGCCACATACCGTTCCCATCCCTAAGCCAATAATTAACGTTTGAACTGAATAATGTTTGAATGTTTTAAGCGAAACCCCTTATCTAAAAAGATTATTCAGTTCCAACGTTCTCAATGTTTCAACGTTCAAAAGTTATTTCATAATTCATCATTAAAAAATTATCTTTGCCCCATGATTCAAAGAATACAATCCATTTACCTACTAGTAGCCACCCTATTAAGTATCGGCTATCTATTTGCAGACAGCGTAGAGCAAAATGACACTAACTTAAGCGCTATGGAATTAATGACAGATCAGAATCACTTACCACTTTTGATACTGACTGTTCTTTCAGCCATCGTAAGCTTAGTAGATATTTTCATGTTCAAAAACAGAACACTACAAATGAATCTCGCTCGACTAAATCTATTAATTATCATAGGTATTATCGGCTTGATGTTTTACTTAGAATATGCCATAGATGGAGATTTTACCCCATTGATTGGAACCTTCATTCCCTTCTTGCTAATCATATTTAACGTATTAGCCATTCGCTCAATTAACAAGGACGAAAAATTAGTCCGCTCAATGGATCG
>JAHDDN010000440.1 GCA_020629335.1 Chitinophagales bacterium
TGATAGTGCCATCGAACCTTGGCAATGGATTGAAAACGCTTCCGATCAAAAAAGAGTCATTTCTCAAGAAACACAAGCGAATTGTTTTCAAGCATTTTTTGATGTCGTTTGGGAAAAAGATTGGCTGGCAGGGGTCCATATATGGCAAATGAGAAGTGATTATATGGCGGGGCGTGGATATACCGATTACAATTTTACTCCTCAAGGGAAGTTAGCTGAGAAAGTGATTGCAAAAGGTTTTGAATAGGAGATATTATCCAATGTTAATAATTTTATACTCGATATTAATTATTTGAAATTAGATTATAAAAATTCAAAAAAACAGACTAAATTTGCCGCAACTTAAGTGCTATCTCTGTAAAACTTGATAGTAATTCTATTTTAGTAAAACTAAGTTCTATCACTGAAGAAGAAATTGAGAATTTAGTTTTTAAGGCATTATGCTTAAAGGCATATACTTCGGATTTTTATTGTTATACAACAGTAAATTTTCAAAGTATATGCCTTTTTTGTTTTGAAATTATTCAATAACCTAATGGCTCAAATTATAAGTCCTTGACATCCCAAGTTTTGTCTTTTTGTGATTATTCTGCGTTATTTTTTCGTATCGTAGCGCTGCTATGCCTCTCAAAAATGCCTTGTATAATCACAAAAATACGGCAACTTAACTGTCAGAAACTTACAATCTGAACCACTAATAAAATAATTATGCAAAAGAGATTGTTTACGATTACTCTGTTATTCTTGTTTGTTATTCCTTTTCTACATGCACAAAACAATATTGACTTAAATAGTCTTCCAGATGTAGATGATATTATGGTACAATCGTCCAACCTTGATGCAGATACCATTATTATCGGAATGCATGGTGGGCCTACAGATATGCTATATCCTGGAGATTTTGATTTTTTTCAACAGACCCCTAGTTTTTCAGTGGTAGAGGTAATGCAATATCAGCACTATAATCCAGAAATTCTTCAAGATTCAGAAGTTACACTGGATCAAGGGATTGTCTATAATGATACTACTGTTGCCATGCTTCAAAAGGTAGTTTTAAACTTTACAGATCAAGGTAAGACTGTCGTTATTATGGGGCATTCATTTGGTGCATTCATAATGACGGAATATGTGGATGACTATGGGATGGATGATGTACATCGAGTCATTCCTATGGCTGGACGGATGAACATCAATGATGAGTTTTGGATGGCTTATGAAGCTGGATATGGTGGGTATTTTGGAGGTGATGGACTAGACCCAATTATTCCTACAGAAATGGATGACGAGGATGTTTGGGCTACTATGAAATTAATGGCTGGTTTGGGATATAATCGTTGGATAGATAGTTTGGCTACTGAAGATTTAACAAAATTCATGTATGTATATGGCGAATATGATGAGGCTGTTGGTAGATTACTTCCAGAGGAAACCAATATGATTGAATCAGTAAATGGCTCAACTTTAATGGTGCCAGAGGGTGATCACGGTTCTATGTTTGCACCAGAATATATGAATCAGATATTGGATTTTATTAGAGAGGATCAAATAGTCATAAATATTGAAAATTATGGGATTGATGATGTCCTAATATATCCTACCATATTGACAAATTTCATTACGATTCAAGCATCAACGAGAGGCGAATTATCAATATGGAGTAGTCATGGGCAATTAGTTCAAAGCTTTGATTGCGGGAATGGTATAAATTCTTTTCAATTACCTTCCTTAGTTAAGGGCTTATATGTTGCCACCTTCAAGGATGAAAAAGGGTACTTACATTCACAGCAGAAGCTGATTGCTAATTAAGCTTAAACAAATAGCGTTAAATTGAATTTTAAAAACTAACAAAAACAGTCTAAATTTAAATACTATCTCTTTAAAAATTAGATAGTAATTCTATTTTAGTAAAACTAAGTTCTATCACTGAAGAAGAAATTGGGAATTTAGTTTAATGCATTGTGCTAAAAGGCACATACTTCGGATTTTTATTGCTATCCAGCAGTAATTTTTTAAAGTATGTGCCTTTTTATTTAATAATAAAATTTATAAAATCATGAATAAATCAGTAATAAAAAAAGGAGTTTACCTTATTGGTTTTGTCTTCCTATTGCTGACTGTTGGTTGTAGTATATTAATTCCTGGCTTTAAGCAACTCGAAAAAGCTATTATTTTTAGTATTAGTGAAGATCAAAAAACAATTATTTTAGATGGTGCAATTAATTCATCTGCTTTTGAAAAATTCACAGAATTATCATCGCAATATCCTAAGGTGAAATCAATAGATATTGTGAATTGCGATGGCTCTATAAATGATGAAGTAAATTTAAAACTTGCGAAGCATATTCATGAGAATGGCTTCAATATCCATTTACTCAATAATGGCTTAGTTGCTTCGGGTGGTACTGATTTGTTTTTGGCTGGGAAAAAAAGATCAAAAGGAAATAATACCAAAGTCGGAGTTCATTCTTGGTCTGGATTGCTGAAAACGGCAACGGATTTTCCTAAAGGGCACAAAAATCATCTTCCTTATATAGAATATTACCAAGCTATTGGTATGTCTTCAAAAGAAGCGGAAGACTTTTACTTCTTTACGATCAACTCTGCACCAGCAGATTCAATACATTGGATGACTGAAGAAGAAATAAAAAATTATAACATTTTAACTCCTTAGTACCAATAATTTGGTGTCTAAGAAATAAATTGAAAAATAAATGAACTTATTTAAAATAACTCAACTCCTTTGTTTTTGCCTACTATTGGTAGGAAGTACTTTTGCTCAAGAATCTGAGAAAAAGATGCTAACTGGATCAAATATTGATTTAGTTGAATCTACAAAGGGTTTAAGAGGGATAGATGTAGGATTGTTTTTAGAAAATGGGTTACACCCAGGTCTAAATTTTGGAGCAAGCTATTTGATTAAGGAAAGAATCATTTCAAAAAGTCGCCGTTCTGATTCAAGGCAAGAGAAGCTTGGTAATAGAACCAAAGTTATTCAACATTTAGTAGAGGGTAATTTGGGCTTTTATAATCACCCTAATAATCATTTTGGAACTTTCATTGGAATCGGTTTTACAAGACTGCGTATCAAGACACGAAAAATGAAAACTTTTGGATGGTCTTTTGATATGGGCTATTTAAGACGAATTTATAATATTAAAACCTATGAGCTGAATGAAGATGGTACTATTGAGACAATTGGTGGAGCAGGCAATAATAGTTTAATGTTTGCGATTGCTCCTACTTTTGGAAAAATCTATGGCACAAAAAAAGGAGGAAATGGATGGCATTTGTATTTTAAACCTAATCTTTTGATACAGAAGTATAATCACACATTTGCACCTAATATTGCAATAGAAATCGGTACAACACTATATATTTTTTAGGATGAACTCCTCATGCAAGGAAGAGAAATGATTTGAGGTTTAAATCCTAATCAATTAAAAAAAATAAACAAGATGAAAAATATAATATGCCTTTTGGTTTTAAGTGCTGTAATATTTAGTTCCTGTAAAAAGGAAGATAATGCTCCTTTTTATTTCAAAAATGGAAATGCGGATTTATGGGTAAATATTGAAGGAAATACAGCATCTAATGTGTTTGTAATTTATCTACATGGAGGGCCAGGGCAAGGAAGTAATGTCTACAATCAGGGTCTTTATTCTGAAAAGATGGAAGAATATTATGCAATGGTTTATCTAGATCAGAGAGGGAATGGTGCCTCTCAAGGAAACTATAATAAGGATGAATTATCCATTTCTGATATTTCTGATGATATTTATCAATTCACTCTATTTTTAAAAGCTAAATATGGAACAGATATCAGTATATTTCTTTCAGGTCATAGTTGGGGAGGTTTGACTTCTGCTTATTCACTCATCCATACGGACATACAAAATGAAATTAAAGGTTGGATAGAAGTAGATGGAGTAAATGATTTTCACCAAAATGAAATTGAAGCTGCTAAAATGCTTAAAACAATGGCTATTGAAGAAATATCGAAAGGAGATGATTTAGATTTTTGGGAACCAGTCTTAGAACGAGTCAACCAAATAGATACACTTGATATTAGTTTAGATGATTCGTCTTATCTAAATAGTACAGGCTTTGATGCACAGAAAAAATTCGATTTAAGTACAACAGAAGTCACTTCAATCTATTTTCCAATTACTCCAACTAATTCAAGCTTTGGATTAGGAATTAAATTTTCTAATACAAGTGGGCAAATTATACTAAATAAAGATTCAGAGAAACATCAACTCACCGACCAACTGCATAAAATTGAAGTTCCTTCATTATTTTTATGGGGGAAGTATGATTTTGTGGTACCCCCTACTATGGGGCAAATGGCTTTTAATCTGGTGAGTTCTACAGAAAAAGAATTGGTGATTTTTGAAGAATCAGGCCATAGCCCTATGTCAAATGAAGGTGAATTAATGCTTCAAGAAGTAAAAGAATTTATTGAATTGCATAGATAATACGAGTTGTTAGTAGTGATATTGATTAATTTAAAAAAAAACAAAATTTAACCAAATATGATTAAAACAAGAAATAAAAATTTCATGTTGTTTTTATTGATAACATGTATAGCTATACTGGGTAGTTGCAAAAAAGACAATATTGATCCCAATGATTACGGTATTTTTTCCTCACAAGATTCGAACATCGCTATTATGAACGGAACTATAGGGTCTAATACTC
>JAHDDN010000441.1 GCA_020629335.1 Chitinophagales bacterium
TTTCTGTGGTGTTTTGTAACCATGATGTGATGGCTGGGCTTAATTGTGCTTGGCTTGATAGTGCTAGCAGCCATATGCTTAAGATAAGCAATAATTTTTTCATAATATCGTGTTTGTTTTCTTAGACGATAAAATTATGAAATCCCTTCGGTTTTCTAAAACCTCCCCTGGCCCTTCTTCCATAAGGAGGGGGAATTATATGAAGTACTATCTGTCTAACCAAGATTTGAAAGGTTTTACTTTGTCTCGGCTGACGATGGTTTCTTCTTTGGGTTTTGGGTGGAGTTCTAAGCTGACTCGGTTATTGAAATAGTTTTCTATTTTTTGGATGGCTTCTAAGTGGACGATTTGTTTTCTGTTGATACGGAAAAAGTCTTTTGGATTTAGTTCAGATTCGATTTTATTGAGTGCTTGATCGTAGATGTGGCTTTTGCCATTTTTTGTAACGATGAAGGTGAGGCTATCTTCGGAATAGAAATAAGCTATTTCTGAAGATAGAATAAAATTATATTGGTCTTTGTTTTTGATTAGGAATCGCTCTTTATAATTTTTTTCTAAATCTAAATTCTTTAGGAGTAAATTTAGTGAGTCGAATTTATCGGCTCTCTTTTCGTTTAGTTTTTGGTATTTAAGTAGGGCTTGTTTGAGTTCTGCTTCGTCTATTGGTTTTAATAGATAATCTATGCTATTTACTTTGAAGGCTTTGAGAGAGTATTGATCAAATGCGGTTGTGAATATTACGGGTGCATTGATTTCTACTGCTTGAAAAATGGAAAAGCTTATTCCATCTGCCAATTGTATGTCCATAAATACCAGATCAGGTGCTTGCTTATTTTGGAACCATTCTATGCCGTCTTCCACGCTATCAATGACGGCAACGATTTCGGCTTGTTTTACTAATTTGCCGATTAGAGATTTTAATCGTGCTGCAGCGTGATGCTCATCTTCAATTATTAATATTTTCATTAGTTGTTTATTAATTTATTGTCAGCTTGACTTAATAGTGGAATTTTTACTGCAAAATGATCGGCTGTTTCTTCGATTTCAACTGTTTGTTTGGTAAAGAATTGAAATCGGGATTTAATGTTTTCTAAGCCAACTCCTGTGGAGGGCATAGCTTGCATTTTTAACTGTAAATTATTTTTGATGACTAAGTAATTATCCTCCACAAATACTTCTATTTGGAGAGGTTTCTTTCTGGAGATGATATTGTGTTTGATGGCATTTTCGAAAAGCATTTGTAGGGATAGGGGTAGGATTAATTTATCTAAGTACTTATGCTCTATTGATAACTCTACCTTTAGGTTATTTTTGAATCTTTCCTTTTGTAGGAAAACGTAGGATTCGATAAACTTTAATTCTTCTTTAAGTGGAATTAAGTGGTCGTCTCTCTTTTCCAAGATATAGCGATAAACATGAGATAGTTTATTGAGGAATGAGGTTGCTAAAGCCTGGTCTTCCTCAATAATATTCATTAGGGTATTCATACTATTAAAAAGAAAGTGTGGATTTACTTGGCTTCTCAGTCCTTGTAATTCAGAATGAATGTGTTCTCTTTTTAATTTTTCTTGTTCCATGAATATCTTTTTATTTTGGTCGTAAAGATAAAGCCCTTCATAGATAGCTAAAACAAAAGCCGAGGTAAAATAGGATGCGATAAAACCTTCTAAGTTGGTTACTTCCGCTCCAATGGAGCAGTATTTCATCACACTTCCAAGTACTATTACTACTACAAATCCGTAGGTAAGAAGAAATATGGTTTGTAAAATGGCTCTTATATGAGTCTTTTTGAAGCCCTCATACCTTCTCCGAATAAATAAAATAAAGCTTCTATTACCATACCATAAAACACAAGTATAAATAAGGGCTTCAAATACATCTTCACTGAAGGGTATACTAGTAGTCAACCAGTTATTTCTAAAAAAAGCAATTGGAATAAGTATAGATAAAAGCGGAATGCAGATTAGCGTAAAGGCAATATCATTAAAGCCTAAATATCTTAATCTGTCTTCCGATTTTATCCAGTTTTTCATTGATTTGTCTGTGTTAAATTTATTGTTTAAAATTGTATTCTGTACATAAAGTCTGGGAAGAATCCTATTTGGAATACATCATTGACTTCATTGTTGATGCGGCTATATCTTTGGGCGAAAAGATTTTCATTATTCGTCACATTTTGTATGTCGAAGAATAGTTGGTGAGATAGCTTTTTCTTGGCGCTATTTAGTTTCACCCCAAACTTGACGTCCCAACGAAAGTACGGAGAATATTGCTCACTATAGGCATCATTGATTAAAATTTCTTGTCCTGCTAATTGGGATGCATCTAAATCTACGGGTGTATAATATCGTCCTCCTGCATTGGTCAATTTCGTATCTAAGGTGAAGGCATGTCTTTTGTCTTTACCCCATTTGAATTCTTTACCTGCTAAGATATTGAATACGTATTGATTATTGAAAGCGGTGCTTCTTTCTATTCCATCGCTACCCTTATATTTTGAGTCATAAATTGAGGCGGTCATTAAGCCATAATATCCTTTGCTGAAGAATTTCTCTAAGGTTAATTCTACTCCCATATTGGTTCCTGTACCTTCGTTTACTAAATCGTATTTACCATCTGGGAAAGCAAAGTCGTCTCCCAAGTTCAATAATGAGAAGCTACTTTCAAATGGATCAACGGCTACATTATCAATCATCTGATAATATGTTTCTGCCTTTAATCTCCAATCATTTCCTAATTTGGTATCATAGGCTAAGACGAAATGCTGGCTTCTGCTTGGCTTTAGATTGATATTAGTTTCTTCAAATACGCCTTCTGATACTTCTTTTCTGGCTAACAAGATGGGTAGTGGGGCTGTTTGTGAATGTACTCCATAACCTAGGCTAACTGTATTTCGTTCATCTAAATTATAGTTGAGGGCCAATCTTGGTTCTGCGATCCAATTGTCATTGATATTTAGTACTTGTGTGTGTAGGCCTGCATTTAGGCTCAATCGTTCGTTAAATTTGTATTGTCCTTGGATGAATGTTTGGAATAAATTGGCATTATCATCGAATTGGAATGCCTGGTACCATTCGTCTGAAAACTCTCTTGTGCGACTGCTTAAATCATATTGATCGAGTTCTAAAAGGACACCTGCTTTGGCGGTTAATCGGCTATTGAATTTTCTGTTGATGAAAGAAGAAATAGCTGTTCCAAACTTGGTGTTATCTGATTCAATGATTCTTTTTTTGCTTTCTGGGTTTTCTAATATGCTATCATATCTATCGCTTTCAAAAGAACTGGAAGAATAGTTGGTTGATACGATTGTTCTTAAATAGGTTTTATCATCTAATAATAGATTGTGTTTGATTCCCATTACTCCAAATTTTGATCTGGCATAGCTGTCTTCATCTGTTGCAGCAAATAAATCGCCTTCGGCTACTTCATCGTGTAAGAAATCAATATCGCTTCTTCCGCCTACACCAAAGAAGGAGAATCTGCCTAATTTAGAATTGCCTAAATCGAAATGGAATGCAATATCTTGATAGTTGGGTGTGGCATTGGTACCGATTGGAAATACGTCTCCTACTAATCCGATAAAAGAATAACGTCCCGTTACCAAATAAGAGGATTGATTATTTTTACTCAATGGACCTTCTGCCATCATTTCAAATCCGCTTACTGCTCCTACTTGTGCCATGAATTCGTGCTTGTCTTTATTTCCTTTTCGGAATCCAAGATCGAATACGCCAGCCATTGCATTGCCGTATTCTGCTGGAAAGGCGCTGGTTAGGAAATCGGAGTTTTTGATCATGTTTGGGTTTAGTGCGCTTACTGGTCCACCTGTTGTTCCTAAGGTAGAAAAGTGGTTGGGGCTTGGGATGGGGATGCCTTCTAAACGCCATAAAACACCTGTGGGTGAGTTCCCTCTAATTACAATATCATTACGCGCATCATCAGCAGTAGAGACGCCAGCGAAATTAGCAGCCAAACGCCCAATATCTGATCTACCGCCTGAAAATCGGTTAACCTCTTCTACACTGAAGGTACGAGCGGAAATAGTAGCTAATTCGTTTTGAGCTTTGTCTTTTTGGCTTTCAGCTGTCACTACGACTTCCTTCATTTTTTCGATGGATTCTTCTATGCCGATTTCGATATAGGATTCTTTACCAGCAATTAACTCTACATTGGGAATGCTGATGCCTTCGTATCCTAAGTAAGAGACGTTTAGTGAGTATCGCCCTAATGCTAAGTTGGGGATCGAGAAGTAACCGTCAACATCAGTAGTGGTACCAATGATGGGATCAGAGCCATCTATATATACTGTTGCGCCGATTAATGGCATTTCTGATTGTTTGTCTATGATTAAGCCTTTGATGCTTTGGGTGGATTGTGCGATCACGCTTGCACTGATTAATAGGCTTAGTAGTAGTATGCTAAATTTGATTTTCATAATAATGGTTTTATTGTATTTTATTGTGATTGATAGGTCAAATTTAGCTGGTGATGGCTGTTTGGGCAAGGGAATACTGTTAGGTTGGGATATAATTGGCTGAATCGGGATTTATGGGGGTTGGGTTGGTAAGCTCCCCTGGCCCATCCTTACATTAGGAGGGGAAATAAGTAAGTGAGTGGACAGAATTGCTCTTCATTTATGACTACTTCATTTTCACTTATGCTGCGTTAAATTCTCCTTAAATAGCACGGCTATGCTCG
>JAHDDN010000442.1 GCA_020629335.1 Chitinophagales bacterium
AAAGTTGAAACGTTATTCTCTTTCAAGCCTACAAATTTAAAGTTAAAAAATTGGCTTAGGGATGGGAACGGTATGGGGCGTATATGATGAGACTTATGGAGCTTAGGTAGACGCAGGCTGGCCTGAAAGGCAGACAAGTATGCCTTAGCGGAATAGGAGCAGCATAGCCACATAAGAGTGGACAGCCCGACCGTGCGCCTTCGGCGAATGCATAATGCGTAATGATGAATGATGAATTGGCTCGTGCTACGCACTCGCATTTACAAGCGCACGGGAAGCCCCAATAAATGATGAATGTGTAATGATTAATGCATAGTGTTTATTAGTTTGTGCTGTGCGCTTCGCTTACGAGCGCAGACGGAAGCCCCAAGTTTGGTTAAATAGTATATTGGTAAATTAGTTGATTCGTGTACTGGTTTATTTTGAACAACTGGGGAGATTATTTAAGTAATAGTTAATTTGAATAATTAGTCTAAAATATTTTTTGGGTCGAAATCTTATTTTTTCAATTATTCATTTTTTATTTAGAAAAAGTAAGCTCTTGATCTAGCCGATTCGTAAATTTTGTTATCCTAATTAACTAACATACAATTCAACTAATTTTCTTTTTGAGTCGAAAGCTCACTTTCCTGATTACCCTTGTTTTTGTTTAGGAAAAGGGAGGCGATTAAGGCTAGATAAATGAGTAGGGCAGCGATGGAAATAATGATGGCTGTGAAGTTATAGCGAGGGGCAAAGCTTAACTCAATTTCGTGATTACCTCCTTTGAGCGGAAGGCCCATAAAGCCTATATTGACTAATTGTAGGTCTTTTATTTCGCCATCCACTTTGGCAGTCCAGCCTTTATCGTAAGGAATGGAGAAGAATAAAAGTTTGGGCTTTTTTAGAGAGATATTCCCTTTAATGTGATTTTGTTGAAAGGAGCTAATCTTGAGTACTCCTCTTGAGTTTTTGGTATCTTCTGTGAATTGTTCGAAGTTATAATTTTCGGGAATATCACTGGTAGTGGCTTTTTTGTAGCCTTGGAATTCTCCTGCGTCATTGTCTTCTATCACGAATGATCTTAATAGCGCAATCGCTTTTTTCTTCTTGGGTAAACGATCAAATTGGGAACGAGTAATATAACGATCATAGGCAAATCCTAAGGGCAAATAGTTTTTATTTTTCAGGACTTTTATCTTTCCAAATTTCTTGACTTGCTCTGCATAACCATATTCCTCAAAGAAGGAATTTTCTGTTTTGGTCAATAGATATTTGATACTGGCTAAGGGCTGAATAATGGGACGAGCCACCAAACCTGGTAACCATTTTAAATCATTGGGATTATCTGCTGGATTGATCTGCTCGACTGCGCTTAGAAACTTAATATAGTAGGGTTGATTAAAGGAGGAGTAGGAAGATGTACCAAAATAATTTTGCACTTTAGCATCATTTAGACCTCTATGTAAGGCAGGACTGGAAGTAAAATCTTTCTCTACTCGATAGAATCCGTTTTCTTGTTTTTTGATATAGTCTAATGCTTTCAAACTATTATCTTTATAGCCTTGATTAGATTCAAATTGAGCCTTGGACATCATTTGTCTATCATTAACAGTAGCATAGGCAGTACTGGCCATTTCTACACTGGCTAATACGATTAGCATAATGGGTAGGAAAGTTTTGATTTTTTCTACTGAAAATAATGCGAGTAAAACAGTATGTGCAATGATCCAGACGGCTACGACTAATCGCACTTTATTATTAATAAGAGTGCTTACTTCTCCGTAGGGAAAAAAGAGTAAAATTAATAAGGCAATAGACGTAATTCCCAAAATAATCATATTGGGTTTTTCGCCTTCTTCTAATGCGGAAAATGCTTTTAATCCAAAGTATAAAAGCGTAATTGGGAAAAATAAGGAAAGGGTCGCTTTGTATAAATCAGCATTGAACCAATAGAAAGCGTATCTGAAATAGGGAAAGATAATCATCAACAACCAAAAGCCGATAAAGCCAACAAATAGCGCTCGTCTTTTATTATCTAAGAAGGCTAATATTTGGGTGCTTAAAAGTAGTGTTAAGATACCGCAATAAAATTGTGGGGCTTCCAAATAATTTCGCCAACCCTGAAAATCGCTCCCATTGCCTAAGAGATCATTGGATAGGATACGCATGATGACGGTCGCATAATGAGTGGCAGATTCAAAGCCAAATATTGGAAAGGAACGGAGGCCATCTCCAAGTGCATTGGCTCCTTCTATTCTTGGATTTTCAAAGATACGAATCACGCTGGCTATTAAACCTGGCGCATTAAATGCTAAACCTAAGAGACCTAAGCCTGCCATTTTTCCATAGAGCGTAAAAATGCTTTTAGCTCCATTTTCTAAGCCATCTTCTAATAGTCTAAAGAGACTATAAAGCAACAAAAATATTCCCCAAAAATACAAATTCGGCCCCACTCCTATCAAGTAAATGGAAATGGGGAATAGCCAAAATTTCTTCCCCTGATAGAGTTGTTCAAATGCCCATAATCCGAATGCGGCATTGAGTACGATCATAGAGTGCCCATACCAACTTCCACCAACGATCATATAGCCAGAAAAGGCGTACAAAACGCTCCCTAATATACAAGTCAGTGGCTTTAATCGAAGGGTTTTGAAATAGAGAAAGAAGAATAAGCCTGCAAAAATCACCTTCAGCCATTCTGTAAAGGCTATTTGATAAGCAGGCCCCCAATGACTAAATAATAAATCGCTAATGATTTTAACAGGATGGTAATAAAAGCCCGTATACAAATTTTGTCCCATGCCTTGCTGAAAAGACCATTTCACTGCACTTCCTTCTGAGGCGGCATAATTGATATCATGCACCATTTCGGGATAAAATGCATTCAAAGTATCGCTTCCTATGTCTAAAAATAGATATACTTGCTGCATACTCAAACATTTCCAGAATATTATCGTAGCAATTAGAGTAACCAATGCTATTGAAATGAGCATGGAAACTGTATTATTTAAGCGAGATTTTAGCATTTAGGACTTAATTTATTGTGAAAGTCTAAATACAAAGTTATAAAATTTGGATTAGCGATACATAGTTACGTAAATTTGCACACAGAAAAAATACATAAATATGAAAGTACTTGTCACAGGAGGCTGCGGATATATTGGTTCTCATACCATCGTTGACCTGATAGAAAACCAATTTGAGGTCATTTGTTTAGATGATAATTCCCGATCTAATACGGAATTATTGCATGGTGTAGCCGAGATTACTGGCCAAAAGGTTCCACATTATAAAGTGGATTTATGTGATCATGAATCGCTGAAAAAAGTCTTTACAGAGCATCCCGATATTAAGGGAATCATTCATTTTGCGGCTTATAAATATGTGCCTGAATCAGTGCGTGAACCCCTCTCCTACTATCGCAATAATATAGTGGGCTTGCTCAATCTACTCGATTGCGTACAAGAGCATCAAACCCCTTATTTTGTCTTCTCTTCTTCTTGCTCGGTTTATGGCAATGCAACTGCACTACCAGTGACAGAGCAAAGTCCACTTCAAAAGGCCGAATCGCCTTATGCCAATACGAAAGTTGTCTGCGAAGATATCATCAACGACTTCGCCAAAACAGATAATAATACCCAAAATATCTTATTGCGATATTTTAATCCAGTAGGCGCTCACCCTTCTGCCCTTATCGGCGAATTGCCTTTCGGTCCGCCTGAAAATCTGGTTCCAATTATTACCCAAACTGCTTGTGGCAAGCGTAAAGAATTGATAGTGTACGGTGGAGATTATGACACCCGTGACGGCACTTGTATTCGAGATTATATTCACGTCATGGATATTGCGAATGCGCATACGCGTGCCCTCCAACATTTAGCCAAAGCAGATAATGATACTAAGGTGGATGTACTCAATTTAGGTTCTGGAAATGGCGTAACTGTATTAGAATTAATCAAAGCATTTGAAAAAGTATCAGGCCAATCCCTCAATTATCAAATCGGCGATAGAAGGGCTGGTGATGTCATACAGATATTCGCCAATAATCAAAAAGCCCAAGAAAAATTAGGCTGGAAAACCAAATACAATATCGAAGACATGATGAGCACCGCCTGGAATTGGCAGCAAAAATTGAATGTAGAATAAATTCAAGTAATTATTTTTTGTAGCATACCCATGCCTTTGTAGGGGCCGAGCTATGTGTCGGCCCTTTCGAGTTGGGCGAACACATAGGTGCGCCCCTACAGTTATTTATTTAAATTAATTTGTAATTTGTAATTCGTCATTAATTTGGGCGTGCCCCATTTATTTTTTGGCCATTTTGTAGGGGCGCTACCTATGTGTGCGCCCAATGGCCAAAAAATAAATGGGTCGGGCTGTACGCTCTTATGTGGCTATTCAGTCGCTATTCCGCTAAGTGCTGCTTGTCTGCCCTTCGGGCCAGCCATCGCATCACTAAGCTACATAAGCGCCTTCATATACGCCACATACCGCTGCCATCCCTCACGCAAAAATTGTAGTGAGTATTGGGTAATGTGTATTGATGTTACAAAAATAAGATAAATCTAACTTTCGCAACTCTCCATTTGAAAAGATTAATAAGCCTTTAAATGGATTATCAATAATTAACTCTGATTCTTTAATCTAACAAGCTAACTTTATTTCATCAATGCTGTACTATTACTCGCTGGGTCATACTTCTATTTTCACTATAT
>JAHDDN010000443.1 GCA_020629335.1 Chitinophagales bacterium
AAGGCTTTTCAACGAAGTATTGGTACAAAAGATTAGTTGCTAAATGTGGAAATTGTTTTTTAAACGTTCCTAAGCATACTTTACTATAAAAAAAACGAGCAGAAAAAAAATTTTCCCTGCTCGTTCTTTGTAATAAGTACTTAAATTCTAAATACTAGAAATTAAGATTCAAACCAATTAAGAAGTTCGTTCCTAATTGACCTTGTTGTTGTACCTCTGAGGAATAGATAAATCTTGTTCCTGCTTGAGCTGTATTCGTTGTCGCTAAAGTTTCATCTGGATAAGCATCTAATAAATTATTTACCATTGCAAATACCGTAAATGAATCAGAAGCATTATAACCGATCTTAAGGTCAGTTACTAATTGAGAACTCAATTCTTGATCTTCTCCATTAGCGATTTCTACACCTGAAGCATCAAACCCACCTGAAGGAGCAGTAACTGTTACTGGACCAAATAAGGTATTGTTTAATTCAAATGACCAATTGTTTAAGTCGTAACCTAAACCTAAAATGAATTTAGATCTTGGACGTGAGTTGATGATCAAACCTTGCTCTTGTCTATCGAAGATATTGTAACCACCATCTTTAAGGGCCGAAGGTGTTGTAATCGCATCAATTGTAGTTGTATTGAAGTTGGCAGCTAAGATTCCTCTAAAACCTTTGTGGCTATTGTAATTTAATACAATATCAGCACCAGTTGTTACTGTATTACCAGCATTGATGAAGAACTGCACCGCTACTACATTATTATCAATCAAAATTTGCTCAACAGCATCAGAACCATCTAAATCACCGTCTAAAGCGCCAATTTGAGAAGAGAATAAGACTCTATCATCAACTGCAATAGTATAGAAATCGGCAGAAGCACTGAAGTGATTATTGAATTTGTAAGTAATACCTGCTGAAATATTTTGAGAAGTTTCTGCAAATAACTCAGGCACACCTAATGCTTGTACTGCTGGATTGTCATTCGCTAATGTACCTTGTAATAAAGGCTCAGACGAACCTGCTACAATGATATACTGACTATTCGTTAAGTATCTTTGGTGAAGCGTTGGAGCTCTGAAACCAGTACTATAAGACGCTCTAATGGCACCATTACCAATTTTATATCTTGCATTGGCTTTATAAGAAAAATTAGACCCAAAATCAGAGAAATCCTCAAATCTACCTGCCACTCCTATTAAAAGGGCATCTGTAATATCATAGTCTAATTGCGCATAAGCAGCTTTACTATCTCTATTCCACTCACCTGCCTCATCTGGCTTAATACCAGCAAATGAATCAGATCCACCTTTGTAGTAAGATAATGGATTTCCTTCAATAGCCGTGAAATATTCTTTTTTGTACTCAGCACCAACTGCTAAATTGATTTGGTCTGTCAATGATTTAGAAAGATCTAAGTTTCCAATCAAGTTTCTTAAAGTATAACCACCTGGGTGGAACGTTCTTGGTGAAGTACCAAAGTCTGCTAAGTAATCTCTGTTAACAGAGTTATTTACTTCATAAGAAACATCATTAGATCCATGCGTCAAACTGATATCGCCTTTGAAACCAGCTCCTACATCAAACTTCACACCCATAGAGTTCATGAAATCAATAATTCTCGTTTCAAAGGTTGGTTGGTAACCTATAAAATCTTCTGGTCTTGTAATAAAACCTGCATCTGCTACATCTCTTCTCCAATAAGGTGCTCTATAATAAGCAAAACTTTGACCGTCTCTGGCTGTAAATCCATGGAAAGTGTAAAATTCAGCATTATCTCCAAGCGGATGACCAACGTTTAAGAAGATATCTCCTTTTGTCAATTTAGGCTGACCAACATGCATTCCTATATCTGGATTCTTTTCAACAAAATCAACCTCATTAGGTCTTGCATCTTCTGGAAGATCGGCTGCACCTGGCTCTCCTGCTCTATTCGTAATATCTTGATTATAGAAGCCTAAGGTAAGGTTAGCATAACCACCTTCCCCTAATGTAAATGCTCGATTATAATCAGCTGCAAAATTAAATCCATCTCCTTGAGAAGTAATACCTGTAGCGGCAGAGAAAGAAGTATATTTAGCATTCTTTTTCAATACCATATTGATCACTCCTGCAATGGCATCAGAACCATATTGCGCAGATGCACCATCTCTTAATACCTCAATTCTTTCAATGGCTGCTGTAGGAATAGACTTCAAATCAATCCCCACTTCCCCTTTTCCAGGAGTTCTATTCAAGTAAACTTGAGCGGATTGGTTCTTTCTTTTTCCATTCACTAATACTAGTGTTCTTGATGGGCCTAAGCCTCTCAAATCTGCTGGATCATAATGAGCTGTTGCATCAGAGATCGCTTGGTTTTGTGAGTTGAACGAAGGCACTTTAAAGGTCAACATTCTTTCAATAATCGGTTTACCTGAACCTTTCAACTCTTTCACATTGATGTTGTCAATCGGTACTGGAGAATCCAAGATCGTTCTTGGTTTACCTCTTGTACCAGTAATGACTACTTCCTCTAATCCTATCCCTTGGGCCATCACTACAGCCGCCGTTTTATTAGCTGCCTCAAAGACCACCTCTTGAGTAGTGAAGCCTACATAAGAGCATACTAAAGTAACTGGATATTTAGTGGGATTTAAGGTAAAATCTCCATCTAAACCTGTTACTGTTCCATTAGCAGTCCCTTTTTCAACTACACTTACGCCAATAAGGGGTTCGCCATCAGATCCAGAAACAATTCCTGATATCTGGGCAAATGCCATATTTCCTGCGAAAAAAAGGAATAATAGAATAAAGTAGATCGATTTTTTCATTTGTTATATTTTAGTTAGAGAAATAAGCGGTTTTGTAAAAATGTTTATCAATTTATTTTTTTCACAATGTATTTTAATTCAAGAATAACAAAGTTGACTCGCCAGCAAAAGGAGCTTATCAAATCAATTTCACTTTTCATAACAATTCATATTAATAAGCTACTACGAGTCAATATTATACCAATTTTATAGTTTTAAAATTTAGCTAAAACATAAATATAAGAAAAAAAATCCGATTTACACTCAATTGAATTTATTATTGATATTTTATTATACTCAAACTGTAATCAACTTAATAAAAATACATTACACATAAAAAACACACTTTCTATCTAAATTTCGGATAAAGTGGATAATAGCATTTTTTTTCTTATTCTGGGCGCATCCCTTTCTAATTTTTTTGAGATAATAAAGGTATTAGTTAACTCCATATTTCCTTATAAAATATCACCTTTGTGCTAGCCCCAAATAAAAATTAGAAAGGGTCGGGCTTTCCGCTCTTATGTGGCTATTCGGCTCCTACTGCGCTAAGGTCTGCTTGTCTGCTAAAGCCAGCCTTCGCATACCTAAGCTCCGTAAGTCGCCTCTTAACGCCACATACCGCTTCTATCCCTTGCGCAAAGCATTATCAAGTCTACATATAAAAGGGACGCTTAATTGGCAAAGGATATTACCTTGCTCCTACCCCATTAATTCCCATTAAAAATAATATTTTTGTCATGCCATCCATTGAAGCAAAAATCCTATTTAGGAACGTTTAAAAAATAAGATTGGCATTTGCAGCTAAATATTTTGTATCAAGACAAGGCGAAAAATGCAGCCGATGCAGCGCATCGGCAAGGCTTTTCAACGAAGTATTGGTACAAAAGATTAGTTGCTAAATGTGGAAATTATTTTTTAAACGTTCCTTAATAATCGAAAAAATAAACCTGCTCAAAGCTTGACACTTTACGAAAATGGAAGGCATCAAATTGCGAAGAAAGTAAAATAAAACACATTACTCATTGATGTACTTATCCAACAACCATTTATTGAGATCCACACTTTTTTCTGCCAAATCCTTTCCAAACTCAGTAAGTGTATATTCTACCTTTGGAGGCACCTCTGCATAGACCTTTCTTTGAAGGATTTGATGACTTTCTAATTTTTTGAGCGTAACAGATAACATACGGGAAGAGATAGCTCGAATGTTTGTTTTTAACTCTCCAAAACGAAGGGTATCATAATAAGCTAAATTGTAAATAACAAATAAGCTCCACTTATCCATTACAACCGCCATTAAATCTCTGGTAATACAAAATCCCTTTTTCTTCTTATTATTAATAGCCTTTTTGAAAAAAACTTCGACTTTATTTTTGAGCTTAAGTGTCTGATTATCAGCTTTAGTTATTTCCATGTTACTAAGTTTCATGATTGTAAGTTATTGGATATTAATCATTTGGGGCTTACCTTCGCAATAGTTACCAAAAGTAACTTTTATCATCCAAAAATACAATTGATTATGGAAACTCCTACTAAAGATCAGCTTATTCAAGATTTAAAAAAATCATTTCAGAGCACCATTGACTGGATTAATGAACAAGACGAATCTCAATTTAATGAAGAAATAATTGAAGGAAAGTGGACTATTGCAGGGCATTTATATCATCTTATTAAAAGTACCAAAGCAGTTAGTAAAGGAATGAAAATGCCTAAACTGGCGCTAAGAACTATGTTTGGAAAAAACAATCGCCAAGAAAGAACTTTTGAAGAGATGTTAGAAAAGTACGAAACTACCATATCTCAAAATAATATTAAAGCTCCAAGCGATTTTTCTGCCGAGCCTGGACGTACTTTTGAAAGAGCAGAATTGATTGGCAGATTTGAAACTGAACTGAATGATTTTATAAAAGCATT
>JAHDDN010000016.1 GCA_020629335.1 Chitinophagales bacterium
ATAGTTTGTTTTCTAATGGCGGAGCTATGTCCTGAAAGCAAAGAAATCGCTATTGCCTCGGCTCAAAAGCTGGAAAAGAGCAATGCTTATGTAAGCAATAGTCAAATAGATTAAATATATTTGTAAAATTAAGTAGATGTGCTTATCTTGAAGAAGTAAAACTAAGTTAGCCCCAAAAAGCCTTTCCACTACACCGTTTCGTTCAACTGAAATATTAACGCCTCGAAGGGAAGTCGTAAGCTTTGGAGTGCTTGGTGGGGCGTTGATATTCCTTTGAGTTCTACGGCATTAAGAAAAAAAACTAACTTTACATAAAAAAGAAAATGAAGATACCTCATCCAATACCATATCAAGGAAGTAAAAGAAATCTTGCAAGTCAAATTTTACGATTTTTCCCTAATGATATAAATAGACTTGTTGAACCATTTGCAGGTTCAGCAGCGATTTCTATTGCATCCGCATATTATTTCAAAGCCGATAAATTTTGGATAAACGATATTAATGAACCTCTTATTCAACTATGGGGAAAAATCATTGATAATCCAGAATTTATGGTTAAGAAATATCACGATATTTGGTTGGGGCAATTAGGAAGAGAAGAAGAATATTATTATGAGATAAGAAAATTATTCAATGAAACTCATAAACCAGAATATCTTTTATTCCTTCTTGCTAAATGCGTTAAAGCAGCAGTTCGCTACAATTCGAATGGAGAGTTTAACCAAAGCCCTGATAAAAGAAGAAAAGGAAGAAGACCTGAAAACATGAGAGGCGACATACTTAGGGTTTCTAAATTACTAAAAGATAAATCAAAACTAACATCATTAAGTTACGAAGATTTAATTGATGATTTAAAGAAAGGTGATTTAGTTTATTTAGACCCACCTTATCAAGGAACAGGAAAAAATGGAGGGTTTAGATATTTTGAAGATGTTAAGTTTGATGACTTTGTTGTTTCTCTTTTTCGGCTAAATAAAAAAGAAATACCTTTTATTCTCAGCTATGACGGAAGAACAGGAAATAAGGTGTTTGGACAACCTTTACCAAAAGAGTTAAATCTTACTAAGATTGAAATTGACGCAGGACGGTCTTCAATTGCAACTCTGCATAATAGGAATCAAAACACCTTTGAGGCATTATACATTTCGGAACACTTAGAGAAAAAAATATCACTTCAAGAAATACTTAATCCAAAACAAGTAAAAACACCAACACTTTTCGACTAATATGGCTAAACAGAAGTATCCGAAAGAGTTTTTAGATTTGGTTAAATCTATCACAAACAAACGTGCAAAAATTGTCATTGACCATATTTTGAAGCATGGTCATATCTCAACAGAGGAAATCGAAAAAACTTATGGATATAGTCATCCTCCAAGAGCTGCACGAGACGTAAGAGAGGCTGGAATTCCTTTACAAACGTTTAAAGTTAAATCAACAGAAGGTAAATCAATTGCGGCTTATAAATTTGGTGACTTAACAAAAATTAGAAAAAATAGATTTAGAGGTAGGCAAATTTTCTCAAAGAAATTTAAGCAGAACTTGTATGAAGCTAACAATGGTAAATGTTATATCTGTAATGGCGAATTTGAAATAAGATATTTGCAAGTTGACCATAGAGTACCGTATGAAATAAGTGGAGACGAAGAAAATTTTCAACAAAATGAAGAAGATTATATGCTATTATGTGCCTCTTGTAATAGGGCAAAGTCGTGGTCTTGTGAAAATTGTAAAAATTGGAAATCAGCAAAAGATATTGAAGTCTGCTTGAAGTGTTATTGGGGGAAACCTGAAAATTACGACCATATCGCATTACAAAAAATCAGAAGGCTCGAATTAATATGGCAGGGAAAAGAAGTTGATTTTTTTGAGGCATTGAAATTAGAAGCTGAAAATGGAAAAATTGATTTGCCAGATTATGTAAAATCCCTCCTCGAAGAATATTTAAATCAAAAGAAATAGAAGAAAAACGCCGTAGAACAAAGTGCAAAACGGGTGCGACAAGAAGTCGCTCAAAATATTGTCATACTATCCTCTTTGAAAACACGGGAAAAGTAAAAGAGGAACGCTATGACCTTCTATATAGCTAGAAGTTTCCTACCCGAATGTGCGTCACTGGTAACAGTGGGGTTCAAAGCTTCGGGGACAATGTAATCCGTTGGGAAATCGTGAGAGAGTACCAATCAACAGCCAGCATCAGGCGGTTGGGTTGCTAGGAAAGAAGATAAGACAAACATAAGTGAAGGACATCAAGGCTCCTTAGCTTGGAGTAGTGAAAGATGCTGACACACTGCGGACAAAATGTCAAGGGGTATGGATCGGGTGCTAGGTTTTCACCCGACGCTATCTCTTGAAAACTAAAATTCGCGAAGCACAAAATAAAGTTGCATTTACGATTAATTCACAACTACTGGAACTTTATTGGGAATTAGGCCGAGAATTATCATTACGTCAAAAAAATGCTGACTGGGGAAGTAAGTATATCGAATTAACAGCCAAAGAATTACGAGAGTCATTTCCCGCAATAAAAGGTTTTTCAAGGCGGAATTTATATGCAATGAGGCAGTGGTATTAATTTTATTCTCAAGAGAGTGAATTTGTGCCACACCGTGTGGCACAAATTCCATGGGGACATAATCGGTTAATTTTGGCAAAGGTAAAAGATTTAGGAGAAGCGAAGTTTTATATTGAAGAAGTATTAAATAATGGTTGGGATCGTGATACCTTAGAAATACAAATAGGAAACCAACTTTATCACAAATTAGGCAAGGCAGTCACTAATTTTGATTCAACGTTACCTAAAGAACAGTCTAAATTAGCAAAAGAAGTACTAAAAGACCCTTATAATTTTGACTTTCTATGTTTAGAAAGTGATGCATTAGAGAAAGCAGTAGAAGATGAATTGGTAAAAAATATAACTAAGTTTTTGTTAGAATTAGGAAAAGGATTTGCTTTCATGGGGCGTCAATTTAAAATAGAAATAAGTGAGAATGATTACTTCATAGACTTATTGTTTTATCATGTGGAATTAAGGAGTTATGTGGTAATTGAGTTAAAAGCAGGTAAGTTTAAGCCTGAATATGCTGGGAAGTTAAATTTCTATTTATCTGCTGTGGGATACCCAAATTAAGAGCAAAGATGATAATACTAGTATAGGAATCTTGCTTTGCAAAAAGAAAGATAAGATAGAGGTTGAGTATTCATTACGAGATTTAAATAAACCTATGGGCGTAAGTGAATATAGATTAACAGAGATCATTCCAGAGGAGATAAAAACAAAACTACCTTCTGTAAAAGAATTAGAAAATAAATTGAGTAATCTAGAGGACAAGAACTGGTAGCAGGCGGTTCATTAATGCTGTCTCTTGTTGTTAGAATTGGCTTGCTGGAGACGCATTGCAATGCGTCTCTACAAATATATACTGCTTATTTTGCGTCAGGGATAGTAGCGGTATGTGGCGTCGAGAAGTAGCTTACGTAACTTAGGCAGATGCAGGCTGGCCACGCAGTGGCAGACAAATATGCCTTAGTGAAGTAGCTGCTGAACAGCCACATAATAGCGGATAGCCCGCCTTGCGCCTTCGGCCAATGCATAAAGTTTAGTGCGCAATGATAAATTGATAGTTGCTTGTCTCTTGAATTTACAAGCGCAAGGGACGCCCAAAAGAATCAATTAATTTGTGAAATTGCGTTAATATTTTTACCTTGAAGTCAAGAGTTAGTAAAGCGGTATGATAGACACTTCTCAAATATTAAATATATTGAATACCTCGCCCAGTGTTGAGTTGTTGCGTTTACGGAATAGGGAAATGATTATTGAATTTCTTTCCAGTACTTTTTCTAGTAAGCAAGGTGTAATTTCGTCTGACAATTTTCATGATCAGTTGGCTGATTTTTTAGAATATCGGCAAGTTGAGAATGATGAAGGTATTGAAAGTAAGGATTTTGAAACTTTTGAAGAGAAAGCTAAAAGGTATATTTCAAATTGGACTAATAAAGGTTTTTTGACTAATTATTCTGATGAGCGAGGTGAGATTTTTTATGAACTTTCCGTTCATTCAAGCAAGGCGATGGATTGGTTAGGGAGCTTGAAAAAGGAGGAGTTTGTTGGAACTGAGTCTAAGTTTAACAATATACTAAATCAACTGAAAGAGTTGGTTGAGTTTACTAATGAAGATGCAGAAAAGCGGATTGAATTATTGGAAGAAAAGAAATTAGAGATTGAGCGTCAAATTCAGCAAATAAAAATTGGGGAAGATGTAAAGGTCTTTGAAGAATTTGAAATTATTCCTCGTTTTAGAGAGCTTAATCAATCTGCAAAAAAATTATTATCAGATTTCAAGGAGGTGGAGGATAACTTTAAGGAAATAACGAAGGGTATTTATCAAAAACATGCGGATGGAAGTTTAACTAAAAGTGATATTTTGGAGTTTACTTTTGATGCACTTGAGGCCTTAAAGGAAAGTCAACAGGGGAAAAGTTTTTATGCTTTTTGGTCTTTTATTTTAAATCCTGAATTGCAAAAAAGATGGGAAAGCCTAACGAAAGAACTTTATCAAACATTAGAGAAGAAGTCTATTCCTGTAAGTGATCCATTTCTAAAGGGGATGAAAAAGCATCTACATATTTCGGGGCAAAGAGTTTATAAGGCAAATGATAAAATGGCTGAAAAACTGAGCCGTATTATTCGTGAAAGTGAGCGTTCAAAATCAGAAGCGACGAAAAATGTTATTCAGGAAATCAAGATGTTACTGTTAGAAACTAGTAAGACAAAGGAAAAGTTAGCTATTTCTTTTGAATTGGAAACTGATGTTAAAATCAATATTCCTTTTGATCGAAAGCTTACATTTGAAAAAAAAGAAGCAATAACTTACACTAGTAGGCCACAAATGGCAGACGATGATATAACTGCTTCTAATGATTTGAGTAAGTTGTTTTCACAATCAAATATTGATAAAGACTTGTTGCGGAAAAGGGTCAAAGATATTCTTAAAGAAAAATCTCAAACAACACTATTGGATGTGGTTGAGACTTATGGAGGGCTTGAAAAAGGTTTGCCAGAATTATTTGGGTATATTGGTATTGTGAAGGAATTCAAATACATTATTAATCCCGATAAAACACAGAGTGTAGTGTTTGATATTGAAAATAAAAAACAAATTAAAATACCAGAAATTATATTGACTAAGTGAGTAATTTAGAACAAAACATAGAGCCTTATAGTAGAGCCATTGTAAAGTTGCTTAAAGGAGTTGTTGAGCAAAATTCAAAGGTTTGGGCAGATATAATCAATTATCAAAATGAGATTCAAGAGTACATCAGTAAAATTGGTTTGGAGCTTATTATAAGAAAGGATGATGGTTTCGCATTTGTAAAACAGTTTGAGGATAGTGAGGGTAAAACGCTTGCTTTAGTAACAAGGCGACAAATTGGGTTTGAAATATCAATTGTGCTTGTGGTTTTAAGACAAAGCTTAGAGGAGTTTGATAGTAATCCTACTAAACATTTAGCAACGGAAAAATTTATAACAAGTACTGAAATCAAAGATGAATTAGAACTTTTTTTACAAGAAGGGTATAACAAATTAAAATTTCAGAAAAATTTGGATAGCTATATTAAGAAGGCTGTTGAATTAGGTTATTTGAAAGAAGTCAGTGTTAAGGATAGGGAAACTAAATATCAAATACACCGAATTATCAAAGAAAAAATAACACTGGATATATTACAAGGATTTAAAACAAGATTACAAGAGTATGTTGAGTCTATTTAGTACAAGTTCCGATAAAGCAGGTTTCAGACTTCAATATATGGAAGTTTACAATTGGGGAACATTCGATAAGAAGGTTTTTAGGATAAATCCGCAAGGAAATAATTCATTATTAATTGGTGCTAATGCATCGGGAAAAAGTACCTATATAGATGCACTACTTACACTGATGGTTCCTACAAAAAGAGCTCGCTTTTACAATCAATCATCGGGGGTAGAGAAAAAGGGTGATCGTACGGAACGAACATACGTATTAGGGCATTATGGAAATATTCAAGAAGAGGGTAAAAGTGCTACTTCTACTCAAAAGTTGCGTGATACAAGTACCTATTCTGTAATTCTGGCTTCGTTTTCCAATATTGATCAAAGACAAATTACCTTATTTCAAGTGCGTTGGTTTTCCAATAATGAATTGAGGAGACAGTTTGGGATTGCTTATGTACCGCTTGAAATAGAGAAAGATTTTTCTGATTTTGATTCAAAAGGTTTGTGGAAAAAAAAGTTAGATAAAAAGTATAATGTAAATAGTGCTAAAAAGAAAATCTCTTTTGTTGATGGGCCAACGGCTTATGCCGAAAGAATGTCTAATTTATTCGGGATGCGT
Source organism: Chitinophagales bacterium (assembly GCA_020629335.1). Next base: position 6,372 of record JAHDDN010000016.1, read on the forward strand.
TCTGTGAAAGCATTGAGTTTATTCAACCAAGTGGTTGGTGTGAAAGTCTTGGAAGATTTGGACGAGTTTATCAGAACAAATATGTTGGAAGAGCAAGATGCAGAGGCGGAATTTATCCAGTTAAAAGAAAGTTTTTTGACTTTAATGGATGCTAAAACCAATATAGAAAAAGCCAAAGAGCAAATAGAACAACTAACTCCTATCAATGAAATTGCAAATAAACTAAACAAGATTCAAGAGAGTTTACAACAATTAGAGAAGTCAAAAGAAACGGCTGTTTATTGGTTTGCAATGAAAGGTGTTGAGTTAGGTGAAAGAGAATTAGAAATTTGTAAAGAAGAATTAGAAAAATTAAATAGTGAACTAGGGGAGTTGCGGTTCAAAGAAGATAGCTTAAAACAAGAAGAAAGAACTATTTCAATCGCTATCGAAAGAGATGAAGTTGGTAGTAAAATTAAAGGTTTAGAAAAAGAAATCAGGCAGCTCGAAAGAAGTCGAGATAAAAGAATATCAAAACTGGATGATTACAATAAAATCGCTCAAGATATTGAATTAAATACCAAGCCAAGTGAAAGTGCTTTTATAGCAAACAGAGAAAAAGCAAAACAATTAAAACAAACTACCCAACAAAAAATAGATGATCAAAGTGAAAACCTTCGTGGGTTGAAAAATAAAGCGGATGATTTAGAAAGTGCAATAGTTGACTTGGTGAATACTATCAGAATACTCCAGAAAAACAAAAATAATATTGCAGGTCGGGTGGCTGAAATACGGGAAGAACTCATTAGTCATATTGGAGCGGTCAAAGAAGAAATCCCTTTTATTGGTGAACTTATCAAAGTAAAAGAAAATGAGATTATATGGGAAGCGTCCATTGAAAAATTACTTCACAATTTTGCTTTGCGTTTGATAGTTCCGCCAAAGTATTACTCAAAGGTAAATAAATATGTAAATAGTAACAATTTGAGGGGAAGGATTCGTTATGATAAATACGAAGAAAGTCATTATTTCAAAAATTTACAGCAAAAGAATATCGACAAAAAATCCTTAGTCAATAAAATTGAGATAAAGTCAAAAACGCAGTTTTATGATTGGATTGAAAACTATTTAGAAAGGCAATTTAATTTTGTTTGTGTTGATGATTTATCAGCATTTGAACGTTATTCAGAAATGGCAATTACTAAAAATGGATTGATAAAATATAGAAAAGGAAAGCATGAAAAAGACGACCGTCCATATATTTCAAAGAAAGAAAACTATGTGCTGGGCTGGGACAATAAAGAAAAAATAGCTGTTTTAAAGAAAGAATTAAGCAAGCTGCAAAATCAGCAAGCTGAAAATAAAAAAGCAATCACAAATAAAAAAAATGAAATAAAAAATTTAGGCATTTACAAAGATAAGTGCCATAATTTATTTTCTAAATACGACAAATACGATGATATAAACTGGCAAACTTATGCCAATGAAATACAAGAAAAGTTAGGACAAAAAGAAGCTTTAGAAAGAACTAATGATCGAGTTAAAAAGCTGCAAGAGCAATTAGACAAAGTTCAAAAAGATTTAAAAAGGCTTTCGGAGATTGATATTTTTGAAAAGGGGCAAGAGATTTTCAAAAAGAAACAACGCATTGAAGATATTGGCAATTTTGTGAAAACAAATCGAGCTATTTGGGAACCTTTGGGTAATATTGATGTTTCAAAATTCGAGGAAAAAAATCGCAGTTTGCAGGAAATTGAATTTGCAAATTTTGAATTAATTCGCAAAAAATTTCAGGCAAAAAATACGGAGAAAATAGCTACACTAAATAGACAAAAGCAGCAAAAAGAAAGAGCGGTTATTGTTAAAATCAATGCTTTTAAACAGCCAACGGAGGCCATCACAAGCAAGTTTAAAGATTGGCGTTCAGATGTGAATTCATTACCTGATTCAACCAATTTAGAATTTATCAGTGAGTATCAGAAGTTACTAGAAAGGTTGAGAAAGGATAATCTTCCAAAATTCGAGAAAAAATTTAATGACTATCTGCAAGAAACCATTACTAATAAAGTGGGTGATTTTAGAATGTTTTTTGAAAATTGGTCTGATTCAATCAAAGAAAATATCAAACATCTAAACAATTCCTTGAAAGAAATTGACTTTAAAAATAATCCAAAAACTTATATTCAGTTGGTTGCACCCTATAAAATCAAGCATGAAGTAAAAGAGTTTAGGAAATTGCTCGATGTGGCCATTCCAAATATTAGGGAAGTAGACGCATCTATCGATGGGCGAAAAAATCACTTTTATAATCATATTGAGCCTTTGATTTCAAAGTTAGATAAAGAGGATTGGCGTAAGAAAGTAATGGAGGTTCGTTCGTGGTATAGCTATAAAGCGGAAGAATTTTACAGAGAAAACGAACAGAAGTTTAAGACATACGAAAATATGGGACAGCTTTCTGGCGGTGAAAAGGCTCAACTTACTTATACGATTTTGGGGTCTGCAATTGCGTATCAATTTGGGTTGACAAAAGAAGGTTTGCAAAGCAATTCCTTTCGTTTTATTGCTATTGATGAGGCTTTTAAAGCGCAAGACGAAGATAAGGCTCGATATCTTATAAAGTTATGCAAACAGCTTCATTTGCAGTTTTTGGTAGTTACTCCGAGCGATAATATTCACATCGTAGAAAATGATATTTCATTTGTGCATTTTGTAGAACGAATAGACGAACGACATTCTTGGTTATACGATATGCCTATCGAAATATTTAAAGAAGAAAAAGCGAATTATCTGAATCAATGATTACCCCTCAAGAAATAAAGAAAAAAGCAGAAAGAAAGTATATTCCTTTTCTTAAATCGTTGGTTGAAAATATGCCTTTTGAAAAAATAATGATTCGTGGAGACAAATCATATACCAAATCTTCGCTTCCAGAATTTGAAAAAGAAATACTACAAATCAATGGTCAATCTAAAGAGAAAAAAGGTTTCGGTTATACATTAACATTTAAAAAAGTAAAGACAAAGCATTTGGGAACACAAGATTTGCCTGTTGCTATTTATTTTGATACTGAAAAGGATTTTTTAAAATTTTTAGGAAAGGATAAAGAAGTTAAATTATTTAAGACTGATGTTGACAAAATCATTGAAGCATTCCCACAGCTAAAAGAATGGATAACCAAAAACCCAATAAAAGTTATTGACCATCATTTTTTGTGGGGAGATATTTTAAAGGTATGTCAATACTTTGTGGAAAATCCTAAACCCCAAATGTACATACGCGAATTGCCGATAAGCATACATACTAAATTTATTGAGGATAATAAAGGAATTTTACTCCAACTTTTGAATACAATTTTAAGTCCTGAATCTATCAATAATGAGTTTACGACCGTCAAAGAGTTTGAGAAGAGATTTTATTTGAAATACAGTGAGCCACAAATTCGTTTTAAAATTCTCGATACAAAAATTAGTCAAGATTTCTTTTCAGGACTGGATGATATGGCTATCCCTATTAGTCAATTTGAAGCGCTCCATTTGCCTATTGAAAGAGTGCTTGTATTTGAAAATAAGACAACTTTTTATACCGCATTGACACTGCCGAGAATGCTCAAAACGATTGCTGTTTTTGGAAGTGGCTTTAGCGTGTCGAATTTAAAGAATGTGCATTGGTTTAAAGATAAAGAATTACTTTATTGGGGGGATATCGATGTTCAAGGTTTTGAAATTTTATCTCAATTTAGGGGGTATTTTCCTCAAACAAAGAGCGTTTTAATGGATAAACGAACATTTGAGAAATTTTTTGAAAATGACAAAGGTACACCAACGAATATTTTCGTTAAACTTAGTTTAACAGAGGAAGAGCAAATACTTTATGACCGTTTAAGATCAAATAACTGGCGACTTGAGCAAGAGAAAATCCCCTTCTATTATGTCAACGAGTTCTTTTGTTTGATGTAGAGATTTATTGAGATGAATCTTTATGAAATACGGATTATTTTCCTAAACATTAATCATTATTATGGGCTTCCGCCTGCGCTCAAAACGCGAGTGCATAGCATGAGCCAATATTTATCATTCATCATTATGCATTCATCGTTGTAAGCGAAGCGCAGCCGTCGGGCTGTCCGTTCTCATGCGGCTATGCTGCTCCTACTTCGCTAAGGTCCGCTTGTCTGCTAAAGCCAGCCTGCGCGTACCTAAGCTCCGTAAGTCGCATCATGTACGCCACATACCACTACCATCCCTAAGCCAAAAATAACAATGAATGATGAACAAGAAACTATGAATTTCTAACCGAAAAATACTCAAAGAACTATTATCCCTTGTGCTAAAGGTACACAGTGATCTATCCCCCCAAACTCACCCTTGTAAAAGCTTGCCATCTAAGGAATAATCTTATATCAGTAATAAACATCTTCGTCAAATTGAAAGCCCTTTAGAATAAGCTGGATATTAACATGAAATAGTCAATAGTGTATTTGTATATGATCGATTGATTTTGTAAATTGTTTTGGCATCTGAGGGAGAGAGAAACACGAAAATGTATTTATAGATACCTCTGCTTATTCCTCAAATAGATATCCGAAAGAATTAATTAATGAAAGCTTCGCCCAATTGAGTAGACGGTTCCAATCCTAATTGATCGGGGAGCGCCTCTCGATAATTTCAAAATTGAAGTGGTACAATTGTGATGAAACTTTACTATGAAGCTATATTATGAACAAAGAAGACATCTTAAATGCGATCAATAGAACATATTGTCCTTTGACAGAGGAATGTCAAGTAGAATTATTAGAGGGAATGAAGATTTTGACTTTAGAAAAAGACGCTATCCTTGTGCGTGAGGGGCAATATTCGGACAAAACATATTATATAGCTAACGGTTGTGCCAGAGCATATTATTTGAAGGATGGAAAAGATATTTCAGATTGGTTTGCCTTTGAAAATGATTTTATCAGCTCGATAGTTAGTTTCTTTACTGGGCAAGCAAGTCCTCATTATATTGAATTAATGGAGGATGCTATTTTGTTTGAGATGACAAGGGAGCAAATTGAAAAGCTTTCTAATAAATATCATGATTTTGAGCGATTAATCAGAATAGTTGTCACTAAAACTATGTTACGACAACAAGAGAGAATTGCTTCTATATTATTCCAAAGAGCAGAAAAAAGGTATGAAATGCTATTAGAAATTTATCCCAACATTACTCAACGTGTCTCATTAACCCATATCTCCTCTTATTTAGGCATTACACTTGAAACATTAAGTCGAATTAGAAGTCGAAAAACACGAATTTGATATAGATCAAATGAGTTAAGAAGGAAGTTTATGATTTTTGTAATAAAAAAAGATGAAGCGAGTACATTATTTATCAGGTATGATAATCACAATTTTCATTGGATTACATTTACTTAATCATGCTGTAAGTATTTTTGGAGCAGCAGCCCATCTTGAGTTAATGGATAAATTAAGGCTTTTTTATAGGAACTTCATAGTGGAAACGATACTTTTAATAGCAGTATTGGTGCAAATTCTTTCGGGGCTGCGATTATTTTTCTCCAAACGAAAATTAGCGAGTTCATTTTATGAGCGATTACAAATTTGGACAGGATTTTATTTAGCTTTCTTCTTAACAATACATATTGGAGCGGTATTGGCTGGTCGTTATATTCTTAATCTGGATACCAATTTCTATTTTGGTGTTGCTGGTCTAAATACATTTCCATTTAATTTGTTTTTTATTCCTTATTATAGTTTGGCTATTATGGCATTTTTTGGGCATATTTCAGCTATTCATTATCTGAAAATGAATAAAGCAGTTTTAGGGCTCTCAGTTAAAAAACAGTCAAAACTTATTCTAATAATAGGTATTATACTAACACTAATAATTCTGTATGGACTAACAAATGGATTTTCGGGTGTTCAAATACCTAAGGAATATGATATAATGATTGGGAAATAAAAAACTAATCTAATTTTAAGACGCTCACTCTTGATTTAAGCAATACTGCGGCCCTGATAGAAATGGTATGTGGCGTCCATGCTGCGACTAATGTAGAGACGCATTGCAATGCGTCTTCTACAGGGTGTACGCAGGCTCCAATAAGAGACATTGCGCCTTAGCGGAATAGGAGCAGCATAGCTGCATAAGAATGGATAGCAGGAAAAGCCGCCCAAATAATCTGCTATATTTATTATATCGAAATTACTAAGTTTCAGTATTATAACATACTTTTGTGTTTTCACTGCTAGTTAAATAAGCGGTACAAATTATAAATTTAAACACATTCCAAATGTCCTTAGCAAATCTAAATCCTACAACAACCCAAGCTTGGAAGCAGCTTACTGAGCATTACCAACAAACTAAAGAAATACCTATGAAGGCGCTATTTAGCAAGGATGCTAATAGGGCGGCTACTTTTTCCATCAGGTGGAATGATTTTTTAGTAGACTTCTCTAAAAATAGAATTACCGAAGAAACGATGCAATTGCTTTTGCAGTTGGCAGAGGAGTTAAAACTAAAGGAGGCTATTGGCCAATACTTTGGTGGCGCTACTATCAATGAAACCGAAGGGCGTGCCGTGCTTCATACAGCATTAAGAGCGAAAGAAACGGATACGATTAATGTGGGCGGAGTCAATGTCGTTCCAGAAATATACGATGTTAAAAAACATATTAAGGAATTCACAGATGCGATTGTTTCTGGAGAAAGTAAGGGATATACTGGAAAGCCATTTACGGATGTGGTCAATATTGGAATTGGCGGTTCAGATTTAGGGCCCGCAATGGTAACTGAGGCATTAAAGTTTTATAAGAATCATCTCAAAGTCCACTTTGTAAGCAATGTAGATGGAGACCATGTGCAGGAAGTTTTACGAGATTTAGACCCTGAAACTACCTTATTCGTAGTCGTATCAAAAACTTTTACGACTCAAGAAACCTTAAGCAATGCCACGACGATAAAAGAGTGGTTCTTAAAAACGGCCAGCCAGAAAGACATTGCTAAGCATTTTGCAGCGGTCTCTACCAATGCTGAAAAAATTGCGGAGTTCGGAATTGCCCCCACCAATGTTTTCCCCATGTGGGATTGGGTAGGAGGGAGATTCTCCCTTTGGAGTGCAGTAGGCATCTCCATTGCCTTGGCAGTTGGTTTTGAAAATTTCGATGCGCTCTTACAAGGAGCCAACGAAATGGACGAGCATTTTAAGAAGCAAGATTTTGACCAAAACATTCCTGTCGTTTTAGCCTTGTTGAGTATTTGGTATAATAACTTTTATGGCGCAGAGACGGAAGCCATCATTCCTTATACTCATTATCTAAGTAGATTTTCAGCCTACCTACAACAAGGCATTATGGAAAGTAATGGGAAAAGTATTGGCAGAGATGGGAAGCGAGTCAACTATGAAACAGGCACCATTATTTGGGGAGAACCTGGTACTAATTCTCAACATGCATTCTTTCAATTGATACATCAAGGTACCAAGTTGATTCCAGTTGATTTTATAGGCTTTAAAAAATCTCTTTATGGAAATACAGGGCATCATAATAAGTTAATGGCCAACTTTTTTGCACAAACAGAAGCCTTAATGAATGGGAAAACAGCTGAGGAAGTGAGATCAGAATTAGAAGAAAAGAATCTATCGCTTGGGGAAATAGAACAATTGCTTCCTTTTAAAGTATTTGAAGGTAATAAGCCAACTAATACCATATTGATTGACTCCCTCACTCCAACTAGCTTGGGGGCATTAATCTCCCTTTTTGAGCATAAGATTTTCGTTCAAGGTGTCCTTTGGAATATCTTTAGCTATGATCAATGGGGCGTTGAGTTGGGCAAACAGTTGGCTGGTAAGACCTTAGAAGATATCGAAGGTTCAGAAATAAGCCAACACGATAGTTCGACAAGCCAGTTGCTACAGTCTTTTAAGGAAGGAGCTTGATCAGAACAAGTGAAATAACATTGGAAAGAATTATCAATTTCTTCACATAGCAAGAAATTATAGTCTCAATTAATTGCTTACTTTTGCGAAAATTTCATCAAACCGCTATTAAAATCAAACGCATGAAACTCTGGCAGAAAAACGCTTCCATAAGCAAAGAAATTGAAAAGTTTACAATAGGTAAGGATAGAGAATTGGACCTATTACTCGCAAAACACGATGTGATAGGGACTTTGGCTCATATCAATATGTTAGAAAGCATAGGATTGCTAACAAAGGACGAGCTTGATATTTTGACTAAAGAGCTAAGAGTTATTTATCAAGAAATTTTAGAAGATAAATTTCAAATCGAAGATGGTATCGAAGATGTCCATTCTCAAGTTGAATTGATGTTGACTCGTAGATTAGGAGATGTGGGCAAGAAGATTCACTCAGGCAGATCCCGTAATGACCAAGTTTTAGTGGACTTAAAATTATTTACCCGTGCCGAACTAAGAGAGGTAGTAGAACTGATACAGCCTCTTTTTAAGCAATTAATCACTTTGAGTGAAACCTATAAGGATGTACTCATCCCAGGCTATACACATTACCAAGTAGCTATGCCATCCTCATTTGGATTATGGTTTGGAGCTTATGCAGAATCATTAGTAGATGATTTACACGTCCTTCAAGCCGCCTACAAGATCACTAATAAAAACCCATTAGGTTCTGCCGCTGGCTATGGCTCCTCCTTCCCACTAAATCGTAGAATGACCACCGACTTATTGGCATTTGATGATTTAAACTACAATGTAGTATATGCCCAAATGGGAAGAGGCAAAACAGAGCGAATAGTAGCAGAAGCATTAGCCTCAGTGGCTTCTACCTTGAGTAAGTTGTCTCAAGATATTTGTTTGTATATCAGTCAAAACTTTGGCTTCATTAAATTTCCCGATCACCTGACTACAGGATCGAGCATCATGCCACACAAAAAGAACCCAGATGTATTTGAGTTGATTCGCGCTAAGTCAAATAAAATCATGGCATTACCTACTGAAATTGCAATGATCACCACTAATCTGGCGTCGGGTTATCATAGAGATTTACAAATGATCAAAGAAAGCTTTTTGCCAGTCTTTGAAGACATAAAAAATTGTTTGTTTATCACAAAATATTCCTTAGAAAATATCATCATTAACGAATCAGCAGTTAAAGACGATAAGTATAAATACATCTTTAGTGTGGATGTAGTCAATAAATATGTAATGGAAGGAATGTCATTCCGTGATGCCTATAAGAAGGTCGGCTTAGAAATCGAAGACGGTACTTTTGAGCCTATCATGGAAAAGAAACATACACACGAAGGCTCCATAGGAAATCTCTGTAATGATAAAATTGAAAAAATGATGGAGGAAGTCATAGCCGATTTTTCTTTTAATAAAATTGACGATGCGATCAATCGTTTGCTCGATAATTAAGTTATTGTTAAATCGTTTGAAAATACGATTTTTGCTTTCAATTTCTTAGATAAGAAGACTAACTTTGCATGCAAAAAAAATATGGATCCGAAATCAGTTGTACTTGAAAAAATTAAAGCTCAAGGTGGTTGGGTAAACACTCACGCACACCTCGATAGAGCTTACACTTTAACAGAAGATAACTTCCACCAATCCTATTCTTTCCTAAAAGAAAAATGGCACTTGGTAGATGAAATGAAAAAAGCCGCCACCGTAGATAGTATCTACAGACGAATGGTAAAAGCGACCGAATCTATGATAGAGCAAGGTTCTCAAGCCATGGGCACCTTCATAGACATAGATGAAATCATAGAAGACAGAGCCATCAAAGCAGCGCTGAAATTGCGCGAATCACATGGTTCAGATCTCGAAATGCGATTTGCCTGTCAGGTATTAAAAGGAGTCGTAAATCCCAAGGCCCGCTATTGGTTTGACATGGCATTAGAGCATGTAGATATCGTAGGAGGCTTACCTGCCAAAGACTTTGGTCGTGAAGAAGAACACTTAGATATTTTAATGCAAGCCGCTAAAGACAGAAATCTTCTAGTACACGTCCACGTAGATCAGTTCAATACAGACGAAGAAAAAGAAACAGAACTCCTAGCTCGCAAAACCATCGAGCATGGAATGGAAGGCAAAGTGACCGCCGTACACTGTATCTCATTAGCCGCTCATCCAAGAAAGTATCGAGAAGAAGTTTACGCCCTATGCAAGAAAGCAGATATGCACATCATATCCTGCCCAACCGCATGGATAGATCACAATCGTACAGAACGTTTGGCAGTAAGCCACAACTCCATTACACCAGTAGATGAAATGGTTCCAGCAGGCTTAAATGTCGCCTTCGGCACCGACAATATCTGCGATATCTACAAGCCATTTTCAGACGGCGATCTATGGACAGAAATGCGAGTCATGCTAGAAGCCTGCCATTATTACGATATCGATAACCTAGCCAATATCGCCACCATTAATGGCCTAAAAGTACTAGGCATAGAACCCAAAGCATAAGCTCAAAAATTAAATTTGGAGCATCCCATATGCTCCGTAAGGGCCGACCTATGTGTCGGCCCTCTTCACATCACCCATAATATTATCTTTTCTTATTTTTAATTTGGGGCATCCTTGCGCTCGTTTCAACGAAGTGCAAAGCACAAGCCAATTCATAGTTCATAGTTATTAAGGGGCTTCCGCCTGCGCTCGCAAAGGCAAGTGCGCAGCACGAGCCAAATATTATGCATTCATCATTATGCATTACGCATTGCAAGCGAAGCGCAGCCGTCGGGCTGTCCGTTCTTATGTGGCTATGCTGCTCCTACTTCGCTAAGGTCCGCTTGTCTGCTAAAGCCAGCCTGCGCGTACCTAAGCTACGTAAGTCGCATCATGGACGCCACATACCACTCCCATCCCTAAGCCGAAAATAATGATGAATGATGAACTATGAATTTTTAATCGAACGATTAATGTAGAGACGCATTGCAATGCGTCTTCCCCCCTAAGTAATAAAAAACAGCTATCGACAAGCACTACTAAAGTATTATTGACTATATTTGATCTTGTGGAGCATGAAAAAAGGAGTCGTGAGATATAAAGCTCCGCATTTTTATCACCATAATAAATTAAATGAAAATCACCTTTATTTCAGATACACACGGATATCACGATCAATTAAATTTGGATCGTGGTGATATGTTAATACACTCAGGAGATGTATCTAAAACTGGATCAGAAAACGAAGTTAAAGAATTTTTGAATTGGTTCAGTAATTTGAATTTTGAATACAAAATATTTATAGCGGGGAATCATGATTTCTATTTTGAAAAAGAGGAAGACTCATTGATACAGAAATTGATTCCTAAGGATATTCATTATCTGAATGATTCTGGAATTCAAATTAATGGAATTAATATTTGGGGTTCGCCAATTCAACCTTGGTTTTTTGATTGGGCATTTAATAGGAAGAGGGGAGAAGTAATTCGTAGACATTGGGATATGATTCCAAATGGCACAGATATCCTTATTACTCATGGCCCTCCTTTAGGAATACTTGATGAAACAATAGGTGGTAAAAATGTAGGCTGTAAAGATTTATTAGAAGTGGTGCAAAAAATAAAACCAAAAATTCATTCGTTTGGACACATCCATGAAAGTTATGGTATCTTAGATTTGGATGGAGTTAAATATATAAATGCCTCAGTGCTGAACATAAAATATCAATTAGTAAATAGACCAGTTGAAATTGAATATTCAAATGAATGATACATCTCTCAACAGTCGAGCCACCTTTATTAGTAAAACCCGTTCATTTGAATTTTGCAATACGTCTTTTCCCCCCTAAGTAATATCCAACACAAGCCTCACTCAAACAAGCCCACCATCACTTTCAAAAAAGCCCGCTCTTTCTAATTGACTTGCCAGGGAGAATAATTTGGCTTCCTCACACATCCTTCCATAGAATTGCATTCCGATGGGTAAATTTTGAGAGGAAACGTGAAGGGGGACTGACATAGCAGGCAGTCCCGAAATATTGCCTAATATGGTAAAGGACATTTTGCTTAATACAGGATGAGCTAAGTTTTTCACCATGCCTGATTGTAAGGCAAATTTACCACTACCCAAAGGAGAAAAGACACCACTTATAGACATGAGTAATTCATCTGTTTTGTTGGCGGGTAATACTGTGTGAGGAACAGCAGGAGTCGGCACTGTAGGACACAACATAAGATCGTAGTCTGATAAAAATTTCCCTATAGCATAGCTATGTAAATGCCAACCTTCTAAAGCATATAGTAATTGATCCGCTCTTATCGCTCGGCCTAATTGAGCCATGTTTTTAGTGGCAGCTTCGAATTTTGAGATAGCTTCCTTTCCAAACCTGCGTTTGATATCATTTTCATTGGCTGCGACATGACTACAAACTACCCAAAAAAAGTCAGACCAAAATCGGTTGATGTCTATATTGGGTTCTGCTTCCTCTACGATATGACCAAGGGACTCTAATTGCTTAGCGGTTTTGTTTAAAGCCTCTAAAACTTCACTATCTACCTCAGTACCTTCAATCAATGGTTTTTTTGATAAGGCAATTTTTAGTGACTTAGGATCTTTTTGGCAAGCATTCAAATAGCCTGCTTGGTTTTTGGAAACACGATAAGGGGCTCCAATTTCACTCCCAGCGGTACAATCTAGCATAGCAGCGCTATCTCTCACCGTTCTTGTTAGAACGTGATCAGCGACTGCACCGCTCCAAGCTTGTCCAAGATCTGGTCCTAAGGGATTTAAGCCTCTTGATGGTTTTAGGCCGAATACCCCACACCAAGCTGAGGGAAAACGAATAGAGCCGCCACCATCACCGCCGCCAGCCATTGGTACAATACCAGCAGCTACTGCACAGGCACTTCCCCCAGAAGATCCGCCTGAACTATAGCCGTGTTTATGCGGATTATGAGTAGGCCCATGCGCTTTGGGTTCAGTGGTGATAATTAAGCCAAATTCAGGCGTATTAGTTTTACCGAAAAAGACCAGCCCTGATTGTTTGAATCTTTTGACATGCTCGCTATCATAAGTGGGTACCCAATTGACTCCTCGCGATCCCATAGTCATAGGTTCATCCTTTAAAATGGCTGTCAAATCTTTTAATAAAAAAGGCACCCCTTTAAAAATACCATCTGGCAAACCTTTATTAATTTGATTTTTGGCTCGATCATCAAACCGATGAATGATGGCATTTAATTGGGGGTTTAAATCATTGGCTCTATCAATAGCCGCTTCTAATAATTCATGAGCACTAAGCTCTCCCTTATTGATTAACTCACCTAAACCTATCCCATCAAATTGTGTGTACTCTTTAAACATATTTAGTAGATTGAATGTGCATCAAAACTTCTGATCAATATACTAAAATAAAAATGAATTGATATCTTGAATGTGAATTAAAAAGAGTGGAGCCTCTTTTTAAAAAGGCGACTCCACTCTAATATCAAAACTTTTCAATTAACTCGCTACTACTGCTTCTACCATTTGATTTGGTAAAGGAGTATAGTGATTAAATTTCATGGTATAATTCGCTCGTCCTGCACTGACTGTTCTAAGATGATTGATATACCCAAACATTTCAGATAAAGGAACTTGAGCCTGAACTTGAATCCGTTGATGGAGTAAAAGTTTCTTTATATTTGAAGTATAAAATAATCTATTCAGCCAAAATCAAATAAATTAAAATGGGCGCTTTTGGAACAGGCATTTTAGATAATGATACTTCTGCGGAAGTTTACCATCGATTTATTGAGTTGGTAAATGATAAGCAAGAAATACCGACTATCATTGAAAAGATCAACAGTGAGTTTCAGGAATATAAAGTAGGCGATTATTCGAAAACAGATTTTATCTTTGGACTTGGACTCGCTTTATGGGAAAATTGTGCCCTCGATGAAGGTACGCTCCATCAAATCAGAGCATTTATTGATTCAGGTGTCGACATAAAAATATGGGAGGAATTAGAGGGGAGCGAAGCAGATATCAAGCAAAGAAAGAAAGAGCTAAAAAAGTTTTTGAAGAAAATAGAAAAAGCAAGCCCTTAAAAAGAAGAAAGAAAAAAGTCATCAATAAACCCCCAATTTTTAAGATTGGAGATTGCTTAACTTTTCAATTGTCAAATGGGAATTATAGCGGTGCTATTGTAATAGGGGAGCATGGCTTAGATACGCACTATGAATCAAGTAATGTCATTATCTCCACCAATATTAATCAAAAGACTATTCCTAAGAAAGAAGATTTTATAGAGGCAAATGTCCTTATCCTAAATCATAACTCTCACAAAAATACAGTCCGAATCAATGAATACTCAGCCAATAGATTTGAGGAGTATAAAGATAAATTTAGCGTAGTAACTCAAATAGAAATCAATCCCGAAATTCCAATCTATTTCAGAAATAACTTTTGTGGCAACTCTCCTTGGAATTGGATGATTGATCAATTTGAAATGGAGTTAGATTGGACTAAAAAAATCAGAAGAAAAATAAAAGTCTTAACAATCAAGGACGTCTTGCTTGATCTTAAACTAAAGGAAACAAGGAATAAAATTTAGCCCCATAATTGTCGGATGTTTTTTATACTTTGGGGCTTCCCATGCGCTCGTAAAATCGAGTGCGCAGCAAGAGTCAATTCATCATTCATCATTACGCATTATGCATTCGCCGAAGGCGCATGGTCGGGCTGTCCGTTCTTATGTGGCTATGCTGCTCCTACTTCACTAAGTGCTGCTTGTCTGCCCTTCGGGCCAGCCATCGCATCACTAAGTTCCGTAAGTCGCATCATGTACGCCACATACCACTACCATCCCTAAGCCTGTTCTCCCTCGGGGGAGGTGTCCGAAGAGCGGACAGCGGTGAGTGCTGTTGACTCTCATTAAGTCGTGCTAAGGTGAAAATGTCATAAAGTCGTACTAGGTGTCTAAAGTAAACTTTTTACGTTTATTTATCCAATGTTTTGTTGTTTTTTAGTTGTTCTACAGGTTTTTGTCTCTTTTCTACCGTATTTATAATTTTTTGAGCTAAATGATGTTAATTACTTGAAACGAGTTGCTTACAATCAAATTATAAATTAAACTTAAACATGAAAATAGGAGTAACAATAATTGTGGTGTTAACAATTTTATTAAGTTGTAGACTTGAACAAAACAAGCAACTTGATTCAAATGAGCTACAAATAGGCAAGTCAGATAATGATAATATAATTGAAACGGACGATCAAGACGAATTAGTTAAAATACCTCTTGACCAAAAGATCAACATAAATGAAGACATAAATAATGAACCAATAGGTATTGAAGTTACTTACCAACTAGATTCTTTAAGAATAAACAACAATATATTATTAGTAAAGGCGCAAGATATAAAGTTAAGCGTAAAACCTCAAGATATTTTTCCAGAAGAATTTGAACAAGATGTAGTGAGTACCATTAAAGGCAATCAAGTTTATTCTTGGAATCATTTTAAGGATAAAATATTTTGGGAGGAGAAGAAATTTAAAATTTTAAAAGCAGATTTTAATTTCGACGGTTTTCAGGATATTTATTTCATGAATCAATATGGATTTGCTCAGAATACAGGATACGAAGTCTATATTTATAACCAACAGAAAAAGCAATTTATTAAGTCAGAACTATCCAATAAAAGTTGGTCAAAATTGGAATTAATGGAGGAGAAAAAACGAATTAGATTATATAATCACATTAATTCATCAGAAGGGTATAAAACTGATTATACAATAAATAATTTGGGACAATTACTTAAACAGAGAAGTGAAGCAACTATTAGTAAAAATAGTTCAACCAACACATATTATAAAATTATTGGAAAGAATATTGATTCAAAATGGGTGGTGGATACAACTATAATTAAAAAGTAAACAGTCAAGCAAGGCATATAAGGTATATGCTTACCATTCTCGTTTCTGCTTTGATTTTGTTTGCGCAAGGGATGGTAGCGGTATGTGGCGGCCATGTACTGACTTACGGCGCTTAGTGATGCGATGGCTGGCCCGCAGGGCAGACAAGCAGCACTTAGCAGAGTAGGAAGTACATAGCCACATAAGAGCGGACAGCCCGACTGCTGCGCTTCGCTTGCAATGAGTAATGCATGATGAATGCATAATATTGGGTTCGTGCTGTGGACTTCGCCTTTACGAGCGCAGCAGATGCGCCCAAATAAAAAAATAAAATCCATAAAAATGAATAAAAAAGTAGGGTAAGCAAAGATTTATTCGGTATATTAAGTAAGTAATTCTGTTAGACAATGATGCCCTATGAAAAGATTTTTAATTATTGTGAGTTTGATGTTTTATGCAGGGCTGTTGATGGGCCAAAATGCCACCATTAGCGGTTATGTGAAAGATGTAAATACAGGTGAAGCATTGATTGGAGCCAATATCTATGAAAGCCAACTAAAGACGGGGACTGTCTCTAATGAGTATGGCTTTTATAGTATTACCTTGCCGATGGATAGCGTACATCTGAAAGCGACCTATGTTGGATATGAGGGGATGGAATATCACTTAAAATTGGAAGAGGATATTCAATTGCCGATTCAATTAGGCGCTGATATGGAATTAGGGGAAGTTGTAGTGACGGCCACTAAAGCAGATTTTAAAGAGTCGCAAATGAGTGCGGTGAATATTCCTATGCAGAAGGTAAAGGCATTGCCCGTATTATTGGGAGAGCAAGATATCATCAAAACCATTCAGCTTTTTCCAGGCATACAATCAGGGAGTGAAGGCTCAAGTGGATTATATGTGCGTGGGGGAGGGCCAGATCAAAATTTAATTTTATTAGATGGAGTGCCGATTTATAATGCCAGTCATTTATTTGGATTCTTCTCTGTTTTTAATGCCGATGCAATTAATAATGCCAAAATTATCAAGGGCGGTTTTCCTGCTCAATATGGAGGGCGTTTGTCATCTGTATTGGATATCAGGATGAAGGAAGGAAATATGAAAAAAATTAGCGGCGAGGGAAGTATTGGCCTGCTATCTTCCAAACTGGCGATTGAAGGGCCGATAATTAAAGATAAAACCTCTTTTATTGTTTCTGGAAGAAGAACTTATATTGATGTATTAGGGGCTTTATTTACAAGTGGATTTGGTAAAGATGGGGGAGAAGGCAAAGAAGAAGATGGTGGCAAAGGCGGAGGATCTAATTCGAGTTCAGGCGGCTATTATTTCTGGGATTTAAATGCCAAATTTAATCATATCTTTTCGCCTACAAGTAGACTGTACGTAAGCGGCTATTATGGCAAAGATCGCTTCTCTAATAATACGACCACCAATTTTAGTAGTGAAGGTAATCAAAACGAACAAAGTATTGACAATGATTTGAATTGGGGAAATGCTATCACAGCCGTGAGATGGAATAAGGTATTAGGGCCAAAATTATTTATGAATGTCACGGGTACTTATAGTCAGTATCAATTTCATACAGGTTTTGAGCAAGAATTTTCGGTATCGGGTGCAGATACCAGTGCCTTGAGTCGATTGACTTCTGATTACGATTCGGGGATTCGAGATTGGGCAGCTAAGGCAGATTTTCAATTTAATCCCAATCCCCGTCATTCTATTCGATTTGGCTTAGGGAATACTTATCACACCTTTATTCCAGGAGTTGACCAACAAGAGTCTACTCAAAATGACAGTACAACCGTAGATTCTAATTACAGCAATCAAAACCTTTACAGCCACGAACATGCCGTTTACTTTGAAGACGATTGGGAAATCAGTGAGCGACTCAAAATAAACTATGGCGTTCATTTCGCTGGTTTTCTGACAGGCGATACATGGTATCCAAGTATTCAGCCTCGTTTTTCTGGGCGTTTTTTATTGACAGAAAATTCTTCGGTGAAATTATCTTATTCAAGGATGACGCAGTTTCTGCATTTGCTCACCAATCCGACTATTGGCTTGCCGACGGATTTGTGGGTACCAGCTACCGAGCGCATTGCACCAGAATATTCCAATCAATACGCCATAGGATATGCCCAAAGTTTCAAAAATGGCTTGCAATTTTCCATTGAAGGATACTATAAAGATATGTCGAATCTGATAGAGTATCGAGAGGGCGTAAGTTTTAGAGGTACTTCAGAAGATTGGCAAGATTTGGTCGTAATCGGCGACGGAGAAAGTTATGGTGCGGAGTTTTTAATTGAGAAAAAAACGGGCAAAACAACGGGCTGGATAGGCTATACCCTAAGCTGGTCTAATCGGACCTTTGATGACTTAAACTTCGGAGAAACCTTCCCTTATACTTATGACAGAAGGCATGATATAGGATTAGCGATTACGCACCAATTTAATGATAATGTAGATGTCGGTTTAGTTTGGGTATTTGGAACAGGCTATCCCACCACCTTAGCCCAACAAACCTACAATGGAATTGATGGAGTAGTAGGAGGAAGCGATCCTAACTTTACGCCAATAGAATATATTCAGGAGCGCAATAATTACCGAATTCCAAGCTATCACAGATTAGACCTAAGTGTCAATCTACATAAGCAAAAAAAGCATTTTGAAAGAACTTGGAGCTTTGGATTATACAATGCTTACTCACGTCAGAATCCATTCTATTTATACTTCGATTATGACACAGGAAATGGCAAAGGCAAAGAAGAAATTGACGAAGACAATCCGCCTTCACGGGCTTTGTATCAGTTGAGTTTATTTCCATTGTTGCCAAGCATATCTTATAGTATAAAGTTCTAAAATTAGACCCATGAAGTTAATTCATTTCAAATATATCGGCCTAATCATAATGACCCTTTTGCTAATGATTTCTTGCAGAAAAGAAATTCCATTTAATGCAGAAGAGGTCGCCCCCAAAATAGTAGTCAATAGCCTCTTTTCAACCGACTCCATTTGGTCCGCTCATATCGGTCGGAGTGCAGGCATTTTGGACACCGCAGATTATTCCTCAATCCCAGATGCGACAGCCTTCATCTATGATGCCGACAACAATCAAGTAGCCGAATTACTCTATCAAGGAAACGGTTTATATACAGATACCACTTCCATGCCAATAGAAAATCAGGAATACAGAATTGAGATTAGCGCACCAGGATTTCAAGACATATCAGCCAGCAATGCCATTCCTTCTGCTGTGCCTATCATCGCTTTGGATACCCTCACGGCTACTAATGAAGAAGGCTTAGCCATCCTCCAAGTAGATGTCGTCATTGATGATCCTGCCAATATCAATAATTATTACCTAATTGAAATGTGGCTTAGTGGCGAATACCAATGGGGAGGCATCACTTACGAATACAGTGATCGCATGGAAATCAGTTCCAATGACCCCTACATAGAAACCACCAATACCTTCGATTTCGATGGCTTCGAAAATGCTTATAATTATTTTCTATTAAGCGACGAAAATTTTGATGGAGAAGATTACACCCTCAGCTTTTCCGTCATCAATTGGGAAGACGTAAAAAAAGATGTTGACCTCAATCTCTTCGGAGAAATTCGCCTATTAAATAGCAGTGAAGCATTCTATAATTACCGCACCTCCTATGAAGTCTACGATAATGCCAACGGCAATCCTTTCGCCACCCCAGTACAAGTTTACTCCAATATCAATAATGGCATCGGCATCTTCGCAGGCGGGACATTAACGACTTGGGAAGTAGAATTCTAAACTAGTGATGAGCGCATAGCGATGAGCGATGAGTATAAACTTTCAAACCGAAAAACTGATTAACTGAAATAAGTTTTTATCAGTTAGCCAGTTTCTCAGTTTTAATTGATTTAGCTGAAGGAGGCTGAGTAAGAATAGCTACAAAGCCTTCTTTAAACCCAAGTACTTCTCTCGACTCTACTACACAAATTCATCATTAAACATTACGCATTAATCATTAAAAACCCGCTGTTTAAGCGACAATCTCATACGATATATAAAATGTTCTTTGGATTGCCTGAGGATTTAATATATCTTTAAAATTCTTTTTTAAAGAAAATGATCAAATCCTCGAAAATTATGAAAAACGACACTACATCAACTAAAGAGAATTTAGAGAAAAAAGAAATACCAAAAGGTGAAATCTTTAATTCTACTCATTCCGTAAAAATTAATGGCAAAAAGATTAAGCTAAATGCTGAAACTGGGACTGTTCAATTACGAGATGAAAATGATAAACCCATTGCACTATTTGGTTTCACCTATTATAAAAAGCCAGAATCAAAAGAAAACAGGCCAATCGTTTTCGCATTTAACGGCGGGCCTCTATCAGCTTCTATCTGGCTACACCTTGGAGTATTAGGTCCCAAACGAGTTGAAATAAATGATCCAGGTTATACAAAGGCTGCTCCCTACAAGGTCGTTAATAATGAATTTTCCATATTAGACAAGGCAGACTTGGTCATGATAGACCCAATAGGCGTTGGCTTTAGTAAGCCAGTAGGAGAATCTAAATGGGAAGATTTTTGGGGAGTAGATCAAGACATTAGGAGTATTGGTTTATTCATAGAGCAATTTATTATTCGAGCAGAAAAATTCAATGCACCCAAATATTTATTAGGTGAAAGTTACGGCACATTCAGAAATGCAGGCTTAGTAAAACATCTCCAAGACAAAGGCATTGCAATGAATGGAGTGATTATGGTTTCAGCCGTATTTGATTTCCACCATTTGAGATTTGGGCCTAGTAATGATATTACCTATCTCATACATTTTCCTTCATACGCTGCTACTGCCTGGTATCACAATAAAGTAAAGAAAAGAGGTAAAAAATTAGAATCCTTCTTAGAGGAAGTTCGCAAATTTACCGAAGACGAATATGCTGTTGCCCTACTAAAGGGAGATCAATTAACAAAAACAAAGAAGAACGCTATCGCTCAAAAATTGGCAGATTATTCAGGTCTAAGTCAAAACTATTGGTTGATGGCTGATTTGCGAGTCACCAATCAGGAGTATTTTCAAGAGTTACTAAGAACAGAAGGATTATCACTAGGCAGACTTGATTCCCGATTTACTGGTGTAAACGAAGATTTATTATCTCAGTTCGCCTTAACTGATCCACAATTTGATGCCATTTCTTCCCCTTATGTTTCAGCCTTCAAAGATTTTTTGTACAAAGATCTAAAAGTACGAAAAGACCTAACTTACACAACCAATTCATGGACAAGAAAGGATTTTAAATGGGATTGGAAACATGAGGGAAATGTACTTTGGAACGCACAAGTTGCCATTACGACCTTACCCGATATGACATCCGCCATGAAACGAAATCCGAATCTAAAGATCCTAATTCTCAACGGCTATTATGATTTAGCCACCGTTTTCTACGGGGTAGAATACTCTATTAATCATATGGGATTAGATCCTGAATTAAAGAAAAACATCATCATGAAATACTATGAAGCCGGCCATATGATGTACACCCATATCCCATCCATGGAAATGTTTAAAAAAGATGTAGATGAATTCATCGACCAAACCATCAATTAATTTCAAACCGAAAAATT
>JAHDDN010000444.1 GCA_020629335.1 Chitinophagales bacterium
TTTAGTTTTTTTTAATTCGTTTAACTCACTGTCTTAATTTTGGGGGTATCTACATTTAACAGCACTACTTGAGTTTAATTCCATAAAATTTTCTGCCCTTCTTTTGGATTCTTTTATTGATATAAAGCGAACTTAAAACAGACCAAAAGGATTTAGAATCAATTAATTTCTTAGATGAATTAGTTTTTAAAAAAGTGGCAGATCAAGTCAAACTGAATACTCTCCTACTCCAATATTTCTCGGGCAAATTCAATCTTTTGATTTACCTGTTTTGTTTGAATTTATCACACTCCAACATATTGTTCAATAATTATTTAATAGCTATTCAATTCATACAAGATGTCTAGCAAAATCCAATTTCCATATTAAGGAATGCGAAGAATTCATTTCTTCAATTTCTAAATCAAAATGCCCATCTTGAAAAGAAGTTCCGGCAGATGAAAATAGAAAATGAAGGAGTTCAATAATGTAATTAAAAAAAACTGTCGATTTGCTAACTTGCTGAAAGTTATTCCAACTCAAAATTTCAAACTGTTCAATTTAATATCAAAATCCAAATTAGATCTTTTGTGCGGTTCGGGCTGCCCGCAAATTTTATTAATAGATTTATGCCACTACATATAACATACGCTACAGCTCCATAGCCAGGCGCTCAGTGTAGATGAATTTTCTGACGAAAATTCTTCGAGCTTTTGTACTTTAGGTGAACAGAGTCTATTCTTCGTGTGCGCTTGTCACGGAGTATAGCTAAATCCGTTATAGCTAATCAGTCTGCCTGTCTCGTCCTAGTATATGTCCACAGTTAAATGTGGAATAACATGAAAAACAAGGAATTAGGAGTTCAAAAAAAGAACCCAAAAAAATCAGAAAAGCGAAAATACATTAGGTACTCTTATAAACTAAAACGCAAAATAGTTTCGGAAATTACTAAAGGGAAGTTGTCTATAAACCAAGCAAAAATCAAGTATGGAATCGAGTCCAATTCCATCATTTATGCATGGCGCAAAAAGTATGGTAATTTAGTGTATAGTGAGAATAAAAACTATACTATGAAACAATCCCCAGAAGAACGGATTAAGGAGCTTAAAAAGCAAATTGAAGAGCTAGAAATGGATAAGGATATTCTGTTGACTTACAACTATATTTTAGAAACAGAATTCGGTGTTGATGTAAAAAAGCATTTGCCCGAACAGTTGAAAAAAGACTACAAATCTTTCCGAAGAAATATGGACAAGTCCAAAAGGTAGTTAAACTGTTCGGGTGTTCTATATCTAGATATTATAAAATTGTAAAACGCAGTAAAATCAAAAAACAATTGGAACAAAAAATCATAACTCTTGTCAAAAAAGAGAAACATAAAGTACCGCAATCTGGAGTAAGAAAAATGCATCATTTGATCTATCAAAAATTAGTACCAGGAAGACTAAAAAACTATTATCCTAAACGATCCAAAACCAACTTACTTGAATGGAACAATTGACACTTTCTTGTTCCTATACTTTAAAGCTAATTGATGAAAAATCTATCAATAGCCAAACTTACAATCTTACATCGTCTATATCATGAGCAATCCGCGCGAAAATTGGCAGTGCCTTCAAGATCGCATCATCAACCATGGCGGCCAAAAAAAGAAATGGCGCTGGGGATACTCAATAAAATAAAAACTAGACTTCAAATTATTGTACTACTAACTAGTTACCTAGATCTTCAAAACTAAGCCAACACAAAACTTAATTTACTTAGATATTAAACCAATTGATATATTTGGCGTCAAAATAACTTTATACAAACAAGCAGCAATGAATGTATTTTTGATAATCATTTTATCTTTTCTGGGCTTAACATCACATGACATACAACTTGCCATCTACAAAATACATAAACAGGAGGATAATCTGCTTATTGAATACTCCTTTGAAAAAGAAGATATTATCCTAACATTAAATGAATCAGAGCTTGAGCTTTCTAATAAAACCATACAAGAATATATCAACTCAAATTTTAAACTGTCATTGAATAATCAACTACAAGCTATTGATTTTCATAACATGGTCATTGAAGACAAACACATTTACTTAAAAGGATATATTTCTAATATTACTAGCAACATTGAATCGCTTAAAATTGAAAATACATGCCTTTTAAATATAGAAGGCCATTCTAATATAATTGAAGTTTTGCTCGAAGAAAAGCAAAGAGATTTCCTGATGAATAATAGAAGAACCAGTATTGAAATTAACTATTAAACCAGCCCATAGAAATCAATTTAATGAAGAAACTACTCTATTCCCTCATTTGCGCATTCATTTTTTCTTGCCCAACTATTGCTCAAACGCAACCTAATATTTTATTAATAATTGCAGATGATTTGGGAAATGATGCAATCGAAGGATTTGGAATCAACATACCAAATTTCCCCAATACACCCAATCTTGATATTCTAAAAAGTGAAGGGATTAGTTATTTAAATACTTGGGCTACTCCCCAATGCACCCCTACCAGAGCAAGCATTATGAGTGGAAATTATGGCATTAATACCGGCGTAATGCGACCTCCTGGAAATCTGGACTTAGCGTATGAATCTATTTTTAGCTTAATTAACAAAGAAACTTCAAATGCATACAGCACGGCAGTTATAGGCAAATGGCATATCTCTCAGCCGATTAATGTAGAGCATCCATTCGAACATGGTGCAGATCATTATGAGGGAATAATTGATGGGACGATTGATGATTATTATAATTGGGAAAAAGTTGAAAACGGTCAATTCATTCAAGTAGAAGAATATGTAACTACACACTTAACAAATGCTGCTATAGATTGGCTTAATAATCAAAATAACCCCTGGTTTTTATGGTTGGCTCATATCGCTCCCCATAGTCCATTTCAAATACCTCCTGATGATCTTTACACCATTGAAAATCCTACAAGTAATAAACAAATATATAATGCGAGTATAGAAGCGTTAGATCATGAGATTGGTAGATTGCTGGCTAGTATGGATGACGAAACTAGAAATAATACTCTAGTGGTTTTTGTGGGAGACAATGGCACACCAAATGGAGTATTAAGAGCCTATCCAGATCAACATGGAAAAGGAACAATGTACGAAGGAGGACTTCGTGTTCCCATGATTATTAGCGGAAACGGTGTAACTAGAAATGGCGAACAAGAATTTGGCTTAACGCAGGTGAATGATCTCTATGCAACCTTTTTTGAGCAAGCAACAGAAACTCCACTCCCAGGAGGTATCTATAATAGCTACAGTATTAGTGCTTCTTTTGAAGCGCAAAATACTATACAGCGTAATTTCGTCTATTCAGATTATAATGATGAAGGTGTACTTTATTGGGCTATCAGAAATAATGAATACAAATTGATAGAAAATGAACTAGGGCTTCAAGAATTCTATAACCTGAGTGTT
The DNA here is from genome assembly GCA_020629335.1 of Chitinophagales bacterium. The sequence goes on from JAHDDN010000444.1 coordinate 3,425, forward strand.
AATGCCAATGAAGAAGACAATTTAATAGCTAATCTATCAAATACAGAAGAAGAAATACTCTCCGAATTAAAGGCTGAAGCCGAAGCTATTCTGAATGGCTGGTCTTGCCAAGATCTAATCCTTAACGGGAATGAAGCTGAAATCGATGATTGCAGCCCGATCGAAACTGATTGTCCAGAAGTGGATATATTAAGTAATGAAAATATTGGATGCTGTGATACACCAGACGAACCCAGCGTCTACTATGAATATGAAGAAAATAACCTGAGAAATATTTATTCTAATGGTTACCCCAACCATGATTACTGCTACAATCAGGCTAACCAACCCACTCAATCCTACCATTATTTCAGAGTAGATAAAGAACCTCAACTTACAAATGAGATAACTAGCATTGTCCATGATACTGGAAGACCAGCAAGACATTATGGAGTAGCTTTAAATGGAGTATTCCTCTCTCCTGCCCCAGGGCCTCCATTCATTTATACTAATAAGAATACAGGAGAATTTAACTGGGACTGGGTTTTTGAGCCAACAAATAATCAAGGAGATGACCCTTTCCAGGTACAGCTTGATTGCGCCAGTGCCCATACCAATGCATCAGGCTATCATTATCACGGTGAAATGTTTCAATATCTTGAAACCGATTCCCCAGGTATAACCTCAGCAAGTACGCTGGAAGAAGTTTATCAGGTTGGATGGGCTTCTGATGGTTTTCCGATTGTTTATAAGTTTGGTCCAGATACCGATGGACAAATCAAAGAACTTAGACCGAGTTATCAATTAAAAAGTGGTGAAAGACCTGGAGATGGTATAGTAGCTCCCTGTGGTGAATATACAGGGAAATATACTGTAGATTATGAATATGTAAATGGTTTGGGAGAACTTGATGAATGCAACGGAATAGCAGCAGACATTACAATCGAAACTGCCCTAGGTATTGAAACCTTTAATTACTATTATGTAATCAGCTCGTCTTTTCCACAAATTGGCCGATGTCTAAAAGGAAACGTGAGTATGGACTTTGAAAACTCACAAGACCCTGTAACCGGTGACGATTTGGATGGTGACGGATACCTATCACAATTTGATTGCGATGACTCAAACTCCAATATAAACCCAAGCGCCACAGATATTCCTGATAATGGAATTGATGAAGATTGTGATGGCCAAGACGCAACCAATATAGTTGACGCTGACAATGATGGTTTTCCAAATGACGAAGACTGTGACGACACCAATCCA
>JAHDDN010000445.1 GCA_020629335.1 Chitinophagales bacterium
TGCTCTACCAAGTGAGCTACGAAGTAACGCTGATACGTCAGTATCATCTATTTATTTTAGTAATGATTCTTAAATAAATGTCCATTCTTGACTGGTCTTTTTTCCTGCTAAATGCGTTAAAAAGCCTCGCCGATGCGCTGCATCGACTACGTTTTTTGCCTTTTTAGCTGAAAAAAATCCTGCGTCAATCTTTGTTCATTTCTTTTTTCATCATTACTTATGAACATTTTTGAGTAAAGAAGATGGACGAAGTTTCTAGGCCTGTGTGGCAAGTGCTTAGACCTGCAATCTGAGTTTCAGTCAGAGTAAGTTCCAATTATAAGTTGGGTTACGAAGTAAGGCCACAGATTAGTACCATCTGTTTTTATTCTTGAAGAACTTTTCAGTTCTTGTACAGACAGCTAAAAATGAAAAGGAGTAAAAAGGAAAAGTATTTCATTCGTAGCTGCTCTAACAACTACGAATTTTAAAGGTAGTTATTAGAAGGAGAGATCCATGCATAAGAGGGCGTTTTTCCCCTCCAGCGTATCCTGTATATTATCACTAAATATACATTCCTCTATGCGGGTACTATCATTGATAGCATGGCTCATGGCTGTATTTGGTATGTGATAAATATTGCTTGATTGCATGACTGTATTTTTTGATGTCGAAATTCAAATCAATAAAGCAATCTGAGTCGCTTATAGTTCCAAAAGGTTTAAAATAATATTTCGATTTTTAAGAAAAAAAGCTCTTTTAATAGTTGTAAGTTGCTGTAATATAGTGGTTTATAGGATTTGGTTTTTCTGTGAAAAAAATGTATTTCTTTTATCTTTACTAAGCTTTTTGTTTTAGGCTAACAGTATTTTTAGAGACATTTAGAGTTGCTTCTACTCCATTAATGATGGCTCTATTATCATCAATATGCCCAACAGGAAAGTTGAAACAAACAGGATAGTCGTATCCGTCTATATGCTCTGCTATGATTCCTTCTGCACTTTTTCCAAGGGGAATATCATTGTCATTCATGTCGGTCATGCCGCCCACTACTAAGCCAGCTAATTTATCTAATTTACCTCCTCTTTTTAGATTCATCATCATTCGATCTACATGATATAAATATTCATCCAAGTCTTCAAGGAATAATATTTTTCCATCAGTATTGATATCTGAAACACTTCCAGCCAAACTATAAATGAGAGATAGGTTTCCACCTATTATAGGTGCTTTACACTTACCTAGACGATTGAGTGGATGATGAGCAGTTTTGTGGTTAAGTTTTTTACCAAATAAAGCACGACGAAGACTATTGATGGCTTCCATTGTGTTATTAGGCATACTAATTGGCATAGTAGCATGGATGGAGGGGATGTCAAGATGTTGGTATAAATGAGAGTGAATAACTGTAATATCACTATAGCCAACTATCCACTTAGGCGATTTTTTAAATTTAGAAAAGTCGATATGATCAATGATACGAACCGTACCATAACCTCCTCTGGCACAAATAATGGCTTTGATATCTTCTCTATCAGCCATTTGTTGAAAATCTTGTATACGCTCCTCATCTGTGCCAGCATATTGGTGATGTTCTTTTCCGATGTTTGGGCCAATTTCTACCTCTAAACCCCACTCTTTGAGGATTTTAATACCTATGGAAAGGTCTTCAGTATTGATTTTTCTGGCGGTGGCAATTATGGCTACTTTATCACCTTTCTTTAAATTAGGCGGAATTCTCATTTTTGTGTATTAAGTTTGTGTTCGGAATGAACTAATTATAATAAGCTAATGTAGTTAAGTCATTCCCTTTATAACGTAAAAAAACGAAAAAATAATGTCAACGCCCAAAAGATACATGATTACTTCTGCCTTACCTTATACTAATGGCCCTGTTCATATCGGTCAGTTAGCTGGGGCTTATGTTCCTGCTGATATATATGTTAGGTATTTGAGGCTGAAGTATGGTGCTGAAAATGTTGCTTTTATATGTGGCTCGGATGAGCATGGCGCAGCGATCACCTTAAAGGCAATCAAAGAAGGAAATACTCCAAGAGAGATAGTAGATAAGTATAACGCTATTATTAAGCAAAGTTTTACAGATTTTGGAATTGACTTTGATATGTATCATCGTACCTCCGCAGAACTCCATCATGAAACTGCCTCTCAATTTTTCAAAGACTTATACGATAAAGGTGTTTTTATAGAGAAAGAATCGGAGCAGTATTATGATGAAAAACATCAACAGTTTTTAGCAGATAGATATATCAAAGGGACTTGTCCTGTTTGTGAGAATGATAGTGCTTATGGCGATCAGTGTGAAAAATGTGGTAGTACCTTAGATCCAACGGAATTAAAAAATCCTATTTCAACCCTGAGTAATACAACTCCTATTCGCAAAAAAACTAAGCATTTGTTCTTGTCTTTAGATATGATGCAAGCTTGGTTGGAGGAATGGATCATTGAAGGAAAAGGAAGAGAAGAAAAGTGGAAGAAGAATGTGATGGGAGCTTGTAAGTCATGGCTGACAGAAGGCTTACGACCTCGCTCTATGACGCGTGATTTAGATTGGGGGGTAAAGGTGCCTGTAGAAGGTTATGAGGGCAAGGTCCTTTATGTTTGGTTTGATGCACCCTTGGGCTACATATCAGCTACTAAAGAATGGGCAGCAGAAAATGGCCGAGATTGGGAGCCGTTTTGGAAGGATGAAGAGACTAAATTAGTCCATTTCATAGGGAAGGATAATATCGTATTTCACTGTATTACTTTCCCAGCTATTTTGAAAATGCATGGTGATTATATCGTGCCGACTAATGTACCTGCAAATGAGTTCATGAATATGGAAGGTGATAAGATGTCTACCTCTCGTAATTGGACGGTTTGGCTGCATGAATATTTACAAGAATTCCCAGGCAAGCAGGATGTATTGCGTTATGCATTGACGGCTAATATGCCTGAAACTAAAGATAGTGAATTTACTTGGAAGGATTTCCAAACTCGTAATAATAGTGAGTTAGCTGGTGGCTTAGGTAACTTCGTTAATAGAGTGAATGTATTGACCCATAAATACTTTGATGGTGTAGTACCAGAAGCCGATTTACAACAAATAGATCTCGACTTGTTAGCCAACTTAAAAGAGCATATCCTAAAAATAGAAGATCACTTAGAGCAATACGAATTCCGAAGTGGCTTGAATACCTTGATGAAATTGGTAGATGCAGGCGATAAGTACTTAACTGTTACAGAGCCGTGGAAGTTGATTAAGACGGATGAAGCCAGAACGAAAACAGTACTTTATACTGCTTTACAATTAGTAGCGAGCTTGGCGGTATTGATGAAGCCTTATTTACCATTTAGTGCGGCTAAGTTAGAGGGTATATTAAATACAAGCAGCAATACTTGGTTAGATGTAGAGAATTTACACTTACTGCCGTCGGGTCATCAAATAAACAAACCAGAGCTGTTATTTACTAAGATAGAGGATACAGATATAGCGCCGCAACTAGCAAAGTTAGATGCGATTCGCAAGGAAAAAGAAGCGAATGCTTTAGCTGCTGCGGCAGGCCCAGAGTCGGCATCAGGAGAGAGAACTTATGTGCCTTCTAAAGATACGATAGAGTATGATGATTTCGCTAAATTAGATTTGCGAGTCGGAACAGTATTAGAGGCTGAGAAAGTAAAAAAAGCAGATCGCTTGCTGAAGTTTACAATTGATCTAGGTTATGAACAAAGAACAATTGTATCAGGAATTGCGGAGCATTATGATCCAGCTGATCTAATCGGTAAGCAGGTTTGTGTGGTGGCTAATTTAGCCCCTCGCAAGTTGAGAGGCATTGAGTCGCAAGGTATGATACTAACGGCTGATAATAGGGATGGACTTTCTTTGATTCGTCCGTCGGATGTAGTGGATAATGGGGAAATCATTAGTTAACGATGAATGCATAATGATGAATGATAAATAATTTCGTTTTTTTTATGGAATTTTTACAGTTTTAGACTCATGTATAGTAGAAAGTAGAAAACAGTTAAAATTTGAAATTATGAATCGAAATTATCAAGTACATCAAGATCCTTTAGGAGAAAAGACCTTTAAATTTGCTATTAGAGTTGTCCAGCTGTGTAATTACCTAAAAGATGAAAAGAAGGAATATATACTTAGTAAACAGATATTAAGGTCAGGAACATCTCCTGGAGCGATGGTGAAGGAAGCCCAAAATGCAGAAACAGGAAAAGACTTTATTCATAAATTGGCGATTGCACAAAAAGAGATTGCGGAAACTGAATATTGGTTAGATTTATTATTTGAAACTAATTATCTTGAAGCGAATTTATATAATTCACTAAAAAGAGATAGTATAGAAATAATGAAAATACTAAGGAGTTCAATTTTGACAAAGAAGCGAAATGAAAAATTGAAATGATAAAAATTCATCATTCATCATTATGCATTTATCATTAGTATTCTGGCTTAGGGATGGTAGCGGTACTCAGCGTCATGAAGTAGCTTACGGAGCTTAGGCAGATGCAGGCTGGCCACGCAGTGGCAGACAAATATGCCTTAGCGGAGTAGCTGCTGAATAGCTGAGTGAGAGCGGACAGCCCGACCCGAAGGGGAAGCCCCAAACAATAAAAATTCATCATTCATCATTATGCGTTTATCATTTT
>JAHDDN010000446.1 GCA_020629335.1 Chitinophagales bacterium
TAAAACGCAAATCACCACTCATATATTGAAAATTGAGGCTTCCCTCCAAGACCAAATCAGCCAATAAACGATTTGCGTTGCGCTCAGAGGTCGACTTCCAAGCCATATAATCAGCAACACTCATCGGCCCATTTAGCCCTATATGATCTATTAACTTATCTCTCAATTCAATCAATTGGGTCGTTCTTCTTATATTATTGAGGTCCCCATCTAATATTACGTTTTTGATAAAGTCTGGTGCGATTACACTCTCATCTTTTATACGAACATATAAATGAGATTGTCCATTTTCATCCAAGGCATAGTGAGGTTTTTCATTGCTCTCTCTAATATGAGCCACTAAGATCACTACTCTATCCACATTCAATTCTTCAAAACTGATGGATATGATAGGACTACAATACTCACTACAAGCCTTCGTTAAGGTATATTGCTCTGATTCAGGTTTTACTCCTTTTATCCTCCCCTCATCTGTAATTCCCACGACCAACTTTCCTCCTCGACTATTCGCATAAGCAACCAAGGTTTTGGCTATTTTTGCGGGTGATTTGATCGTTTTCTTAAAGTCCAGCTGTGGACCTTCTCCCTCTTTTATCCATTTTTGTACTAGATGGTAGTGGCTCATTCTCTCTCTTTGGATTACAATTAATGAAAACAGTAACGAAATTAATCGCTAAAATAAGCTTATTTAAGCTTTTTTAGTAAAATATACCCAATATGACAATGAATATTCGGCTTAAACCGTACCTTTATCGTTCGTTTTACCGTTTTGATAGCATTGGCATTCCGCTTTTATCCGTCTTAAACCTTTACATTTTCTCATCGAACTCTTTCTAAAGAGTTCATCTTAAAAATTGACGAATGCCATTACGATTTTCCAAGATTGCTATATTTTTTCTACTATTCTTATCAATTGATCTTTTTGCTCAAATCAATCCTGATAATATTGATATTATCAGGGATGAATGGGGCGTGCCTCACATTTTTGCTGCTACTGATATAGAAGTAGCCTATGGTTTAGGCTGGGCAAGTGCGGAAGACAACTTCGAAATCATGCAAGAAAGCCTCTTAGCTGTTCGCAGTCAATTAGGAGCTGTGACCGGGAAAGAGGGTGCTATCTTTGATGTAATCGCCCATTTGATCGGTGTAGAAGATATTGTAAAAGAACAATATGATACCGCTTTTAGCCCTGAGTATAAACAAATTATAAGTGCATACGTTCAGGCAGTCAATGACTTTGCACAAAAAAATCCGAAAAGACTCCTAAATAAGAAGCTTTTGCCTATTACAGAGCACGATATAGTGGGTGGCTATGTATTGGGACTGAGCTTTATCACTAATGTGCATTTTGATATTAAAAGAATCTTTGATGGTTCTATTGCGGATGTTCCTTTAAGTGTGCCAAGCGGCTCTAATGCTTTTGCAATTAGCCCATCAAAAACACAAGAAGGAGAATCATTTTTAGCGATTAATTCTCACCAACCTTTAGAAGGGCCTTATTCTTGGTATGAAGTACATTTACATAGTGATGAAGGACTCAATATCTCTGGGGCAACCTTCCCTGGCGGCATGTCTATTTTTCATGGGGCTAATGAACATTTAGGTTGGGCGCATACTGTTAATGTTCCAGACCTTTGTGATGTCTATCAATTAGAAATGCATCCGAGCAAAAAACTCAGTTATCGATTTGATGGAGAATGGTATGATTTAGAAAAACGTAAGCTCAAATTTAAGGTCAAATTGGCTCCTGGCATTAAACTGCCACTGAGCAAAACGACTTATTGGAGTAAGCACGGCCCTGTCATCAAAAATAAAGCTGGTTTTTACGCACTAAGATTTCCTGCCAATATGGATATTGCTGCTTCCGAGCAATGGCACGAAATGAACAAAGCCACTAATTTTGATGAATTTTATGAGGCACTCAAAATGCAGGAATTAGCTGGTATGAATATCGTCTATGCCGATACAGAGAACATTTTCTATATTAGTAATGGTCAATTTCCACTTAGAAATCCAGCCTATGACTTTACAAAGGTATTGCCTGGTGATACTTCTGCTACCCTATGGGAAGCTCAAAAATATCACCCAATTGAGTCTTTACCACAATTACTCAATCCTCAGTGTGGTTATGTCATGAACACCAATAATACGCCTTTTAATGCTACTTGTGCGGAGGAAAATGTAGATCCTAAAAGCATTGACCCAAGTATGGGCTTCTTAGAAAAAGATAATAATCGAAGCTTGCGTTTTCACCACCTAATCGAGCAACAGGACTTATTGAGCTATCAGCAATTTAAGGATATCAAATATGATTCTAAATGGATGAAGCCAGCCTATACTTATACCGTAGAAAATTTGGAATCTATCTTTAATTTGGATGGCAGCAAATACCCAAGTATATCAGAGAGTATACAAACCATTAAGGATTGGAATAGAGACACCAACGCTGATAATAAAAATGCGACAATTTTCTCCTTGACAGTTACGTATTATATGGAGAAGCTTTACAAGGAAAACCGTCTGAATCAAATTAATCAGATTACAGAGCAAGAAGCAGTAGAAGTATTAACAAAGGCTCAAAAGCACTTAAAGAAGCATTTTGGCTCCATATTCGTGCCTTTAGGCGAATTACAAAAGCATGTGAGAGGTGACAAACAGATTGGTATTTGGGGAACTCCTGATGTTTTAGCCAGTATGCATACGATTCCTCATAAGAAAGGACGATTTAAGAGTTTTATTGGTGAATCTTTTATTCAGTTGGTTCGCTTCTCTAAGGAAGAAGGTGTAATGATTGAGTCGGTCAACTGCTTCGGAGCTTCTAATAATGAAGACAGTGAACATTATGATGATCAGATGCAAATGTATGTGAATCAGGATTTAAAGAAAATGAGTTTGAATAAAGAGGAGATTTATAAAAATGCGAAGGAGATTTATCATCCTAAGTAATGATGAAAAAATAAGATTGACATTTGAAGTTCAAGATTTTGTACTAAGACAAGGCATTTTTTGCAAGTAATAGCGTGCTATTGCTAAAAAAAATAACGCAGTATTAGTGCAAAAGATGGACGCTCAAATGGCGGAGTTATTATTTTATCATTACTAAGTAGTTGATAGTAATTATTTCGGTCTTCTTGATGAGACTATTTTTTGCTTAGACAAGGCATTTTTAGCAAGTAATAGCAGGGCTATTGCTAAGAAAAATAACGCAGTATAAGCTAAAAATAAGCCATCAGAATTGCCGAAATAATTACTGTTTTAAATAAGTTAGTTATATAGAATCTTTCTTTTTCTTCGTTTACTAATACCATCACAATACCCATTACTTCTATACCCAATACCAAAAGAAATGCGTAAGGGATAGAAGCGGTATGTGGCGTCCATGCGATGGCTAATGGAGCTTAGGTGGACGTAGGCTGGCCCGCAGGGCAGACAAGTACACCTTAGCGGAATAGACAGCGCATAGCCGCATAAGAGCGGATAGCCCGACCCTGCGCCTTCGGCGAATGATGAATGCGTAATGATGAATGATAAATGGCTTGTGCTGCGCACTCGCCTATGCTGCGCAGGGTTACGCCCAAAATAAGAAGGGGTATTTTTATTAGAATTACTCTCTTTTCATAAAAACAAAAAAGGCCCTACTGAACGAATCAGTAGGGCCTTTTAGGTGTTTTGTTATTGGGCTTATTTTACTACTAAGAACGGCTTAGTAATAGAAAGTCCTTCATGTCCAATTTTTACAAAGTAAGTACCGCTTTCAAAATCAACTAAGTCGAATTTGATGTTGTTAGCACCTTTATTGAAAGATTGAGTATTTGTGATTATTTCTTTTCCTAAGATATCGTAAACAATGACTGTAGCGTCACTTGAAGAAAGTGCGTTGTAAGTAACGTTCACTAAGTCTTTAGCTGGAATTGGGAATACTTCTAAGCGTCCTGAAGGATTATCGATAGAAGTTACGCTTGTTACGATAGATTCAGATGCAGTGATTTCATTATACCCTAATAATGCGCCTTGATCGTGAAGGGTACCATCGTTGGCTACTGTATTAAAAGCGGTATAGTTGCCGTTGATTTCTAGTTGAAGTGGTGCGTTCGCATCTAATAATTGGAAAGTGTAGGTGGCTACATCTATCCATTCAGTAGTTACAGCTGGGCAACCAGAATTAGGCGAACCCATCAGGATAGCGTAGTTGCCATCTCCTTTAGATTCTACTTCTAACCTTGTGAAGCTAGTTTCATAAGCAGCGGTACTATTACCATCGCATATATGATTTTCACTAAAGTGGCTACCTTGAGCTACTGGGTTAGTGATTGCATCTTTATTGTAAGAGAAGAATATGGTTGCACTACCGATATTCAATTCATTTTCTTCTGCACTGATTTGTACTGTCACAGAATACTGATTTCCGTTAATTTGTGGATCAGTGAAACGAACGTTGACAGTATCTGCATTAGCAGTAGCAACTAAAAAGCAGCACAACATAATAGTTAAAAATAGACCTTTAAAATTCATAGCTATTTATTTTAATCTTTAGTTTTTTGTTAGTGGTTCAATTTATTAGTCCTTGACAGCCCAAGTTTTGTCTTTTTACGATTC
>JAHDDN010000447.1 GCA_020629335.1 Chitinophagales bacterium
TGCACGTAATAAATACTGGTTTTTTTAAGTTAGATGGTGGAGCCATGTTTGGAGTAGTACCTAAGGTACTATGGAAAAAGATTAATCCACCAGATGAGAATAATTTGTGCACTTGGGCAATGCGTTGCTTATTAGTAGACGCAGGAGATCGCAAAATCTTAATTGATACAGGTATTGGCAATAAACAAGACGAAAAGTTCTTTAGCCATTTTCATCCGCATGGAGATGATAGCTTAGATAAATCACTCAAAAAGAAAGGCTATAAGCTCAGCGATATTACAGATGTCTTATTGACTCATTTGCATTTTGATCATTGTGGAGGCGCTGTCAAAAAAGATAAAAAAGGGAATTTATCACTCAAATTTCCCAAGGCGACTTATTGGACGAATCAAGATCATTGGGGCAGCGCTGTTTATCCTAATGCCAGAGAAAAAGCGTCCTTCCTAAAAGAAAATATTTTACCTATCTTGGAAAGCGGCCAATTGAAGTACCTAAGAGATGGAGAAAAGTTAATTCCGAACTTGAGCGTACATTTTGTCTATGGACATACCAACGCAATGATGCTACCGCATATTCAGCTGGATGATCAATTGATCATTTATATGGCTGACTTATTGCCTTCTGTAGGACATATCCGATTGCCTTATGTGATGGCTTATGATATGCACCCGATGAAAACATTAGACGAAAAAGCTACTTATTTAAAAAAGGCTTTAAATAAAAAGGCTATCTTGTTTTTTGAACACGATCCTGTCAATGAATGTTGTACACTTATGGAAACACCCAAAGGAATAAAAGCAGATAAAATTGGCAGTTTAGAAGAATTATTAAGTTAAAAAGAAACCAGCAATGAGCAAGAAATCTACCGCAGTAAAAAATATAGGCCTATTAACCTCAGGAGGCGATGCACCAGGCATGAATGCATGTATTAGAGCAGTTGTAAGAACCGCCTTATACAATGGTATCAAGGTAACTGGAATTAAGCGAGGTTATTCAGGAATGATAGATGGAGAATTTGAAGAATTAAAAGCTCGTTCTGTGAGTAATATCATCCATCGTGGTGGGACTATCCTTCAATCTGCCAGAAGTAAACGCTTTCGTACAACGGAAGGACAACAACAAGCCTATGATAATCTCAAAAAAGCTGGTATAGATGCCGTAATCGTTGTTGGGGGAGATGGTACCTTCAGAGGAGCTAAAGCATTCTCCGATAAATACGATATCAAAATGGTCGGTGCACCAGGTACGATTGATAATGATCTACACGGAACAGACTTCACTATTGGCTACGATACAGCCATCAATACTGCCGTGGATGCCATCGACAAAATTAGAGATACAGCACACTCTCATAATCGTATTTTCTTTATCGAAGTCATGGGTGGAGATGCTGGCTTTATAGCTCTCCAAAGCGGAATCGCAGGCGGAGCAGAATGTATTTTATTACCCGAAATAGACATCAGTATAGATGGCTTAATAGATACCCTGAATACAGGCTTTAAGCGTAAAAAATCATCGAGTATTGTCATTGTCGCTGAAAAGAATGGAGCAGGTAGAGCCATCCATATTGGTAAGGTCGTAGAAGATCGCCTTTCTAAGGCAGAAATCAGAGTCACCATCTTAGGCCATATACAAAGAGGTGGTACGCCCACTTGCTTCGATAGAGTACTCGCCAGCCGAATGGGCTACGGAGCCGTCAACGCCCTCCTAAAAGGCGAAAACAAAGTCATGATCGGTCTAGTCAATAACAAAATTATTTACACTCCTTTCTTAGACGCCAAAAAAGAGCAAGCTAATGATCAAAGCGAACTATTAGACATGGCTCAAGTCCTATCCTTTTAATTATATTCCCTTTTTGTAGAGACGCGTATTCGCGTCTCAATCTTGTCACTAGTTAAATCTCCTATGTCGCAAGCATCTCGCTTGTGACTCCCCGTTTTGGCAACCAAATTGCCACCCCAATTACCCATTTATTTTCTATATATGCCCTTTTTGCAAATATTATTGTAGCCAAATCAATACGGCATAAAAACGCCCTCTATTACAGATTCTCTCCCAAAAGCCTATTCACGCCATATATAATTAACATAAATTAAGTAACCATTTCTAACTAGTAGATTTTTATCAAGAAATCTCTTAAAAAAGTCTGAAATTGGCATATATGGAGCCTTATTTGTTGTATAGATAATAGAAATACTAATCTTGAAATTAAGCTGAAAAATAGCTAATTCGACTATTTAAAACGTAAAATGCCCCTTCAGGCGAAATTCAATATTAGATTTCTCATAATTCCATTTATGAAAGCCAAAGGCGTATATCCAAAAAGCAAAATAAGCGAGGAATTGATGCCAAGGCAACAATTAAATTTAAAAAACCAAATTATTTAAATCAGATGAAAATTTCTAGAAAGATAGCCATAACACTAAGCCTATTCTTTTTTTCCTTTTCAATATGCACTTTTGCACAACAATTTAAGAAAGTAATTAAGAAGGAGAGTTTAGTAAAAGCAACCATTTTTCAATATGGTAAGGAAGTATCTGGCTACATCCAAAAAACAGGCTTTGAATACAAGCAAAAAGGAACCGATCCTGCTCCTTGGAAGTTTCAGTATACAGTCAACTTCGTTCCAGATAGAATATACAATATGACCAAGGTGTTTAAGCCTCAACATTTCCAAAGAATTACAACGGATAATTGTGATGGTTATATCTATGAGGGGAGAGAATATACTGCTGTAAAAGCTGAAAAATTGGGAGAGCTTTCCCTTGGTCAAAACCGAATCTTCTTAGAAAAAGTAAGCGAAGGCACTGTCGATTACTACATCGCTTATGAGAACAATATAGACGAGCAGATGCTTCCAGAAGACTATCCTGAAGATTATGTAAAACCAGCTCCAGTACCAATGGCCATTTGCAGAATTTTTGATGACCAGTCAGCTCAGTACTTAGCAAGTTTAGATATCGAGCAAGATCTAAGATTCTGTCCATCGGTTCAGAAGAATTTCCAAAATGGTAATTACGATGTAACAGATAAATTGATCAGACCAAGAAGCCAAGCAGAAAACTTACAAAACGTAAGAGTAAAAGAAGAGGCTAACAGAAATGCATTAAACGATTACATTCAATACTGTAAGCCGAACTAAAAAAATGTTATTCAACTATATTAAAAGCTCATTAGTTAACTACTAATGGGCTTTTTTTTATTAATTATGGTGCGTCCCAGCTTTTCCTTACACAATCTATCAGGCTAAAAACCCTCAATCAACCAATCAAAAATCAATCAATCATCGAATAGCGCTGGGTCGGGCTGTCCACTCTCATGTGGCTGTTCAGCAGCTATTCCACTAAGGCATACTTGTCTGCCTTTCAGGCCAGCCTGCGTCTACCTAAGTTCCATAAGCCACTTCTCGACGCCACATACCGCTCCCATCCCTCGCACAAACTTAGTAAATTGGTTCGATAACGATTCGCCAAAAAATATAATAAACAAGAATCGGCCTTAGCGTTTTTTGGCGTTAAAAATTAGAATTAATAATGATTTAGTTCTTTGTAGAGACGCGTACTCGCGTCTAATTTCGGAAAATATTGAGTCACATTACTTCCCCCTCCTTAAAAAAGGAGGGGCCAGAGGTGATTGTAAAAATCAAACCTCATCTAACTCAAAAACCTCCCTCATTTGCTTTCGTCCCATCCGCTTAGGCGTAGCCCGCATACCCAAATTCCGCATCCCAATCAAAACCGAATTCTCCAACTGCGCTATTTTCCCTATATCCCAAGACCGATTCACTATCATATGCGCTTTAGCCAACCTCAAATTTTGAAAACGAGCAAAGGCCTCCCTCACAGGATATTTCCCCATACACTCTCCCAACACATAAGCATCCTCAATCGCTTGACAAGCCCCTTGACCCATATTGGGTGTCGTAGCATGAGCCGCATCACCCATCAAGCAAGCATTCCCCTTCACCCATATAGAAATCGGCTTCAAATCCGTAATCGGAGCCGTATGAATATCACTCAATGCCGTATTCGCAATAATATCCCGCACCAAAGGATCAAAACCCTTAAACTCCCTCACCAAATTATCTAGTCTAAACTCTTTAACAGAATCTTTAATGTTTTTCAGCGCAAACCAGTAAACTCGTTTAGGCGCAATCTTCACAAAACCAAAACGATCCCCCACACCCCAAGCCTCACTCAATTTCGACTGATACTTCTCAGGCAACTCAAAGTCCGTCACCCCACGCCAACAAAGCTGCTTGGCATCCCTAATCTCTCCCTCACCAAACAACTCCTTCCGCACTACCGAGTTAATCCCATCCGCCCCAATCACATAATCCGACTCCACCATATCCCCATTCTCAAAACTAAGCATAAAACCATCCTTCACCAATTTTACCCCCTTCAATCGCCTATCCAAAACCACTCGATCACTCCCCAATTCCTCCAACAACACCTCCTGCAAAGTCCCCCGATGAATCGCCACATTCCTTACCCCAAACTCCTCTTCATACTCCGCCAAAGCCATTTTAGATAACACCCTCAAATCTCGCCCCCTCAATATCTGCACAAAAGAAATCAGATTACCAG
>JAHDDN010000448.1 GCA_020629335.1 Chitinophagales bacterium
CGAATCTCATTGCGCAAGGGATAGGAGTGGTATGTGGCGTCCATGATGCGACTTATGTAGCTTAGGCAGATGCAGGCTGGCCACGCAGTGGCAGACAAATATGCCTTAGCGAAATAGGAGCAGCATAGCCACATAATAACGGATAGCCCGACCCGATCCTTATTTTTCATCGGCGGGCGGACACGCAGGTACCGCCCCTACATGGCCGATGAAAAATAAGGATCGGGATGCGCCCAAAAAAAATGTGAAAGTTCTGTGATAATTTAAGTTTATATTTGTGAGCATTTAATTTACTTACCAAGAAATCAAAAACCATGAGATTGTTAAATAGTTTATTTATTGTAGCATTGCTTTTTGTTATGCAAAGTGCGTTTGGACAAGTTGCCAAGAATGTGATCGTTGAACACTTCACCAATACGAACTGTAGTATCTGTGCGAATGCGAATAAAAATCCTGCCTTTTATACCAATTTGGAAGCGCATCCCGATGCCTTGCATATTTCTTATCATCCGAGTTCTCCTTATGCCAGTTGTGTATTGAGTCAGCACAATCCTTCAGAAAATGATGGGCGAACTAATTATTATAATATTTATGGGAGTACTCCTAAGCTGGTTGTTCAAGGGGTATTGACACCTTCTAATGTGGCATTTGGGAGTGCGGATGTTTTTTCGGCTTATGAAAACCAAACTAGTGAAGTGAGTATTTCGATTGTGCAAACGAAAGTAAGTGATCAGAGCATAGAGGCAACGATTACTATTACTGGAGAGGCGGATCATAGTTACACTAATGCTAAGTTGCTTGTAGGGGTGGCTGAAAAGCTGGTCAATTATAGTGCGCCAAACGGAGAGCAAGAGCACCATGATGTATTTCGTAAGGCAATGACTGATATAGCAGGTGATGCCATCAGTTTGCCTGCTGTAGGAGAGTCTATCAGCCTGACTTTTTCGGTAGATCATCATGAGGATTGGGATTTTGATCAAATGTTTAGTTATGCGATTTTAAGTGATGGTGATACGCAAGAAGTGATTCAATCTCAGGCGGCCCTTCCTTCTGATAATGTTACGACTACTTCTATTGGTGAAACTAATTTTTTGCAAGACTTAGCGCTTTATCCCAACCCAGTCAATGATTGGTTAAGTATTCGATTGGACTTAGCTAAAAATACTATTGCCCAAATTTTTGATGTTTCGGGTCAATTATTATTGGAAACTAATTTTGATTCTGAAGTTCAAATGGATGTTTCTAATTTGGCTAAAGGGATTTATTTATTAGAAATAAAAAATGAAGAAGGCAAAGCGATTAGAAAATTCATTAAGGAATGAAACAGCACACTTTAATAACAGGATCTAAAGGAAAGATCGCAGAGTTTAGAGAAATCATTGGAAAAGAGATTCCTCATATTAAGTTGGATTTAGTGGAAATTCAGAGCATCAAAGGGGAGGAGGTGATAGCCGCAAAACTATTGGAAGCCTATCAGCAAATTCAAGCGCCTGTGATGGTAGAGGATACTGGGCTTTATGTGAATGCATGGAATGGCTTTCCTGGAGCCTTGATTAAATGGCCGATTGAATCAGTGGGTTTAGAAGGCTTGTGTAGGATGTTGGATGCTTTTGAAGATAGATCGGCCTATGCACAGACGATTATTGGAATTTATGATGGCGAAGGTGATCCGCAATATTTTGAGGGAAGGGTAGAGGGCCGAATCGCAAGCAAAGCAATTGGCGAAAATGGTTTTGGATGGGATAAAATATTTATTCCCAAAGGAGAAACTCAGACTTTTGGGGAAATGACTTTAGAACAGAAGCTACCATTTTCTATGAGAAAGCAGGCGATTTTGAAAATGATGACAGTATTGAGTGTTTAGATAATTTCGTAGATTTGTGCTCTTGAATGAAATCACAAACTCATGAATAAGATATCTTTTGTTGCCTGTATATTTTTGATTTTATCCTTGGGCTGCAATAGCCCAGCAGATACGTCTAATACTAGCAATACTTCCAAGCAATCTGTTAGTAAAGAAAATAATCAAAAAAGAAAGTCTACCAATGGAAAGATTTATCCATTTTGTACCGAAGATCGTTTATATGGATTTATGGATGAGAAGGGAGGTTCCTTTGTCAAACCCCAATATCAAAAAGCGATGCCCTTTGATGAGAATGGCTTAGCAATGGTACAGAAGAATGGTCTTTGGGGATTTATCAATAATCAGGCGGAGGTTATCGCTGACTATAAATACGATTTGGCGGAGCCTTTTAATGGTAAAGATAATGCAGTTGTGCAATTAGGTAATTTTTTTGGTCTCATTGATAATAAAGGAAAATTAGTCATTGATACTAAGTATGAGTTCATTAGTCAGTTTGGTCCCAATGGTTTAGCTTTAGTCAAGCAAGATGATCAATATGGATTTGTCAATAGAAAAGACGAAACCGTCATAGCGCCTCAATATAGTAATGCTTTTCCATTTGATGAGTCAAAATTAACAGGCGTTCAAAAAGGGGATCAATGGGCTTTTATTAATACCCAAGGAGAAGCTATTACAGACTTTACTTATGAGGCGACTCAATCATTTGGTGATGGAGATTTAGGTGCAGTCAGAAAAGACAGAAAATGGGGCTTTATTGATAAAGAAGGGGATCTTAAAATTCCACATCAATATGATGCTGCATGGCCCTTTGATGAGTCAGGTTTAGCAAGAGTAATGGCAGGAGGAAAATACGGCTTTATCAATCAAAAAGGCGAAACAGTCGTTCCTTTATCGTACGAAGCCGTAGAGCAATTTGGCAATTCCTCGATAGTAGCGGTTAAGAAAAATCGATTGTGGGGTTATATGGATCGAACAGGGAAAATCTTGATTGAACCACAATTTCAATCAGCAGAACCCTTTGACGAATCAGGTTTAGCAGCGATTAAAAAGGATAATCAATGGGGTTTTATCGATCAAAAAGGCGAAATCATTATTGAGCCTGCCTATCATGCCGCAAGAGGCTTTGGGCCTTCCGAATTAGCAGCAGTAAGTCTCAAAGGAAAATGGGGTTATGTGAATCGAAAAGGGGAATTAATAGTAGATATCAAATTAATCAAAGTGGAGGACTTCGGAAATGAAAGAGTCGCCAGAATGAAAATGGGTAATTCATGGGGCTTAGTCAATTTAAAAGGCGAGTTAACCACTGTAGTAAATTGATATGAAAGTAGAATTCTATAAACATAATCTCACACAGGCAGATAAAGAAAGCTGTCTAAAAGCATTAGAGGGCTACATATTAACTACTGGCCATATCGTGCAAGAATTTGAGACCCAATTCGCAGCTTATATGAAGGCTCCCTATGCGGTTGGTACTAGTTCATGTACCAACTCAATGATTATGTGTTTGCGCTACTTTGGAATAGGGCCAGGAGATGAAGTCATTACATCGCCCATGTCTTTCTTAGCGACTTCCAATGCCATTGAACATGTAGGAGCCAAGCCTGTTTATGTCGATGCCGAAGCAAACACCGCCAATATAGATGCTAATCTCTTAGAAGCAGCCATTACAGAGCGGACGAAGGCCATTATACCGATTCATCTATTTGGTCAGCTTTGCGATATGAAAGCCATTAAAAGCATTGCTGATCGCCATCGTCTAAAAATAATTGAAGATGCCTGTCACTCCATAGAAGGAAGTAGAGACGGCATTCGAACAGGCGAGTTAGGAGATGCGGCCTGCTTCAGTTTTTATACCACCAAAAATATGACTTCAGGAGAAGGCGGCGCCATTATTTGCAAAGAGGTAGATATGCACCAATGGTTACTCAAATGCCGTATTCATGGGGTCACTAAAAACGCAGCCGATCGTTATGGCAAAAAGTACGAGCATTACGATATGACCTTCCTAGGCTATAAATTCAATATGAATAACATTCAAGCCTCGCTACTGCTCAATCAAATTGATCGCTTAGAAGATTATCGAAATCAAAAAGAAGCAATTGCGCAATCCTATGATCAAGGCTTCCAGAATAATCCGAATATTCAGATTCCAGCAGTTTTGCCCAATGTACATCATGCGCGCCATATCTACACCATTTGGGTAGATCCCCAAAAAAGAGACGAATACCTACTCGCCATTCAAAGCAAAGGGGTTGGCGTGGCTATCAATTATCGTCCCACTCACCTAATGACTTATTATAAGGAAAAATACGGCTATCAGCCCAATAGTTTTCCAATAGCCGAAAAGATTGGCGCCTCGACTATTACCTTGCCCCTCTATCCCCAATTGACCCAAGCAGAAGTTGAACACGTCATCCATTCCGTCAATTTGTGTATTGGTTGATTGGTTAGCCCAAAAATCGCAAAATTAAGTCACGCAAAAAGTTCAAAAAAACTAAAAAAAAATCATTAAATTTTTGTGAAAGTCGGAAAAGCATTTGCTTTGAAATTAATCTTATAATAAAGATATTTTTTTGTAAGTACTTGGTAATTAGCAAGTATTATACTTTGTTTTTAATACTTAGATAGCATAGTGTGGTCTCTAAATTATATAAAATACTATTGTTTTTTTCGGAAATGACAAAAATTTGTATTTGCAAGAAATCAAAAACTGAGCGATATTGC
>JAHDDN010000449.1 GCA_020629335.1 Chitinophagales bacterium
TTATCCAATGATAAGGGAGAATACACCGAAATGAATGATCCCAAGTAGAGACAAGACAAGGCATGACTTGTCTTGTCTCTACATATCATACGGAACATTCACAAAAAACCTTAAATTAAAAACCTAAACCCATGAAAACAATCATTACAATCACCTTATTCCTATTCATGATGACCGATGCCTGGTCACAATGTGAATCAGCATTTGAATATCAACAAAATGAATTAGAAATTCTTTTCACCAATATATCTATCGCAGCCGAAGGCGAAACAGTCGATTTTGTCAATTGGACTATGGGAGATGGAGAGGAAATAGCTGACGCTTACGAGGAGAATTTTGCATATACTTATGCTGTTGCAGGCACTTATGAGGTTTGCCTCAATATTTTGACCAGCGATTTTTGTGAGCAGGAAAGTTGTCAGACCATAGAAATTGCTGCTTGTGCTGCCTCCTTTAGTTATGAAAATAATGCGGGGACTATCTTTTTTATAGAAGATAATTCTACAGCGCTTTCAGATATCATGACTTATGAATGGACCGTGAATGGGGCATTAGAAAGCGAAGACTCCTATTTTTATATCGGCCTTGAAGAACCTACCAACATTTGTTTATTAATTAGCACTTCAGACGGATGTGAAAGTGAATATTGTATGGAAATAGGAGAGGAGTCAATCTGTGATCCACCAACTAATTTGCAAGTTAGTTCGGATAGTTTATTTCAGATTATTGCTACTATAGATTTAGCAGAAGACGACCCATTTTATTATTACACAATGGATGTTTATGATAGTGACAATTTCTTGATTGAAACGATCAATTTTGAAAATGATTCTGTTGTTTTTGATGGTTATCAATTTACCCCTTGTGATACATTTAGCGTAGTCGCTTATGCAAACTGTGGAGTTATACTAGGTAATAGTGTACCAACCGATACAGTAGAGGTGGTTAGTTTATGTTATGGTTGTGAGGTAGAAATATCTGCTAACCAAATAGGAGATTACTATATGAGTTTTGGAGATAATATTACAGTGGTCGATTTTGTAGAATCTTATACCTATACTTTAGATGGAGAGTGGGTAAGTGATGATGGTGGTTTTTCTTTAATAGTAGAAAATGGTCAAGAAATGTGTGTGACCTTAGAAACCGTAGGAGGTTGTACGGACACAGATTGTGTGATTGTCGAGTTGGCAGAACCCACTTGTCCAAGTCCCGAAATTTTATCTATCACAGAAAATGAATTTGGAGATGTGACGGTGACTATAGAGGAAGTGCCTGAGGCGAATTCTTATACTTATGAGTTTTACCAAAATTATGGTAGCTTTTTTAGCTCATTGACCGCATCTTCGCAAATGGGTTATCAAATTTCTGAGACAACCTATACTTTTGAAAATACGAACATGATACCTTGTTCTGTGTACCAGGTTAAGGTAAGATCTAATTGTGCTACACAAAGTGGATATTATACACCAGTTGCTAATACTATCTCTTTATGTGAAGATGGTTGTGAAATTAGATTTAAGTATAATACTTTTGCAAATGGTATAACTGCTTTTCCTTTAATAGGGACACAAAGCGAAATATTGGGTTATGAATGGACAGTAGATGGGATTGTACATACAGGAAATAATATCTCATTAGAACAGGCTTCTTTATTAACAGAATTTGATAATACAGGACATTTCTATTGTTTAGAAGTATTTACAGCAGATGGATGTAATCCTAAACATTGTGAGTTTTATAAATTAGAATATGGATATGGATGTTTTCCTCCCATAGACATTTCTACTATAAGTGATGAAAGTAAAGTAGCAATCTATTTCAATGGAGAGCAAAATAATAGTGGCCATGAGGTTCGAATTATAAATAAAGAGGGAGATGAACTTTATAGCATTCTGACTGAAGAAGAATATGTTATTATAGAAGTAGAGAACTTAGATAAATGTGAAGAGTATATTGTAGAAGTGATGAGTGATTGTTATTCAGGGGGAGGATATAGTATACCAGCAAGAGCATTATTTTCTTTTGATTGCGATGACGGCTGTCTCGCCGAATTTGATTTTATTGGTCAAGGTTCAGGCTTGATCAATTGTATCAATACCAGCCAAAGTTTAGATGAGCTAAGTAGTTATGAATGGACGATAGATGGAGAGTTTATGAGTAATGAAGAAAATCCTTTTTTAGCTATTGACGAATTAGATGGTCAAGAAATTTGCCTGACGATCATAAGTGATACAGATTGTAGTTCTCAATATTGTGAGTTTATCCAAAGCTCCTGTCCTTATACAGAAATTATTAGCTTGGAATCTAATGGCCCCAACCAAATAAACTTAAGTGTGATAGAGGATGATCCTTCTTATGCTTTTGAAGTATTAGTATTCGATACCTCTGGTGAATTATTAGTTTCTCAAAATTCATTAGGCCCAATAGTCAATATTCAAAATGGCAGCTTAAGTGGCTGCACCGAGTATTTCGTGCAGGTAATAGTCAAATGTCAAGGAGGAGAACAGGGCTTTGCTTCGGCACCCCAATCTATTATCACGGAATGTAATAATGAATATTGTCCTTCAGTATCAGACGGTAGCGCTTATATAGAAAATGTCAGCATCAATGGCTTTGAAAATGCCAGCTCAAATGATAATGGTTATGGTGACTATAGCTCTCTAATGATTCCACTGATCTTAGGCGAAGAAACAGCTTTGAATTTAAATCCCAATTTTGAGAACGATACCTTAGCGCAAAAGTTTTGGGTATATGCAGATTGGGATAATGATTATGTTTTTTCTGAAGAAGAATTAATCGCAGAATCAGATTGGACTACTACAGCTATTACGCTAAATATCAATCTGCCAAATTCAGCTTCATCAGAATCTACTCGACTCAGAATTATTATGTCGAGTGAGGAGAATACACAAGCATGTGGTTCTTACACTATAGGAGAAACAGAGGATTATAGCGTAATTTTATTGGATAATAGTTCAGATTACTGTCACGCCAATTTCAATATTAGCTATACCGAAAATGAAGTCATCTGTACGGCGAACGCTCAAACTAATGAGGGTTTGGAATCCCTCAATTGGACAGTCGATGGTACATCAGCAGGTACTTCAGAAAGCATTAATTTAAACATAGAAAACAGTCAAGAAATTTGCTTGCATATCAGCAACTCAAACAACTGTGAAGACAGCTATTGTCAAAGCATAGAGTTGGCTTGCGAATCTAATTTTAGTTATCAAGCAGCAGATGGGGTTTTTGAGTTTGAAGCTACGGAAATATCAAGCACCAATATCAGTTCTTATGAATGGACATTAGATGCTAATATGATTAGCGAAGAAAAGAACTTTACTTATGATTTAGGTATTTCCGATGGTCAAGAAATGTGTTTAACAGTAAATGCTTTAGGTGGCTGTAGCGCAAGCTATTGCGAAGAATTCAGTTTTGCTTGTAGTGCTTATTTTGACTATGATATATTTAACCAAACTATTTTTGTGACTGATGAGTCATGGTCTAATGGGCCTACTGGGGAGTATGAATTATATTGGGATTTTGGGGATGGAGAAAGTAGCACAGAAACATGGAATACCTATCACTTATATAATTTGCCAGCATTTTACGATCTCTGCTTGACGATCACAAGCCCTTATGGTTGCGAGGATACTCATTGCGCTTCTATAAGTGCGGGTGTAGAATGTATCGAACCACAAGGAATTGAAATTGAGGTAACAGAAAATACGCTGTCGGCTACTTGGGAAGTATTTGAGGGAGCTGACGCTTACCGAATTGAGCTATATGAAGGATTTATTTCCGTATTAGTCGATACAGTTCAAACAAATGCCGTAACTATAGATAGTCTATTGTCGTGCCAAGATTATGTATTCAGACTCGGAAATCTTTGCGGCAACGAAAATCCACATATTGATACTTATACCACCACTGAATGTTCAAACAGTATTCAAAATAATTCTATTCACACAGCTATCACCAATTACCCGAATCCGTCTAATAAATCCACCACCATTTTATTTAGCGCTGATTCTAAGCCAACAGATCTAATCATTAGCAACATTATGGGCCAAGTAGTTGAGCAACACAAGATAGCTCCCCATACGAATCAAATAGCAATCAATACCACAGATCTACCCAATGGCACCTATCTCTATCATCTAAAAAATAAATCCACCACAATAGGCATCAATAAACTATTAGTATTACACTAAGGGACGATGCTTAAATAAATGTCTGAATTTGATAAAATACTTTTGTGCTATGCAAGGCGGTAAAAGTTGCGTTATGCTCGGCATAATAATACTTTTACTAACGAAGCATAGTGCAAAAATATGAAATCAAAACGGATAGTTATTTAGGTATCGTCCCTAAATAAACACTTGCGATCAATATTTGTAAGATATTAAGCTTTATCTTATTATTGCTTATTTGGGGCTTCCCCTTTCTAATTTTTCATTCGACCGTAGGGGCGTTCCTATGTGTGCGCCCTCGAATGAAAAATTAGAAAGGGTCGGGCTGTCCGTTCTTATGTGGCTATTCAGCAGCTA
>JAHDDN010000450.1 GCA_020629335.1 Chitinophagales bacterium
ATTTTTTCGAGTTGGGCTTTTTTTTAAGGGGCTTCCGCAGCTTCTCTACTCAGGCCTTTCGTATTCCTGTAGGGAGCCAAGGCATGCCTTGGCTCTACGAGTCACATTCGTATGGATTAGTAATCCTGTGGGCTGCGTCGGGCTGTCCGCTCTTATGTGGCTATGCGTCAGCTACTCCGCTAAGGCGTACTTGTCTTCCACTGCGTGGCAAGCCTGCGTCCACCTAAGCTACGTAAGCAGCCCCATTGGCGCCACATACCGCTACCATCC
Source organism: Chitinophagales bacterium (assembly GCA_020629335.1). The sequence continues at coordinate 271 of JAHDDN010000450.1, forward strand.
CTAAGCCAATGAAAAATAACACAAATATTTATACGATAATACACATCTCAGCAATTCTCGTTTTAGCTTGCCAACAAAACCTGTCATCCCGAATGCCGTAGGCATACAGGGATCTATTACGACAAAAATCAAGGATTTGGGAGGCTAAACTTATTAGCAAGAATCGTTTTTACCATTAATATCATGCCCCAAAGCTAGATTTAGAAATTAATTGGCCAAAACGAGAATAGCTGCTTAACAACATATCTAAATCCCCTATTTAGTAAAAACGATCCTCCCAATTAACAGCATTTAGCTGAACAGAATCGGTCTGTCTGCTCTAAATATTTTGAGTGTGTAACAAATTTAGGGAAACATATAATTGTAGCACTAAAGTTGCATGTTTGCGCTATAAGGCTCTACAAAGTTTAATCCCAACCCTACTGACGCACAATTAATGATAGAACTATCCATACCCGAAGGCGATCAACTACAATTGCAAGTATTTAATAGCCAAGGGCAAGAAGTTCATCAAGTCAACTTGAATAATAATGCTACTACTACACTGGACACCTCAAAATGGCCAATGGGATTATACTACTACGAAATCACCGACAATGAGCAATTAATCCAAAAAGATAAATTGCTTATCGTTAGATAATGCACTAAATTAGGGGCAGGTTTATTAGGCTTGTCCCTAATTTTTTAAAAATAAAATAATTAATTGGGCGTGCCCCTTCCTAATTTTTTTATACGATTTGTAGGGGCGTTCCTATGTGTGCGCCCTCGTATGAAAAAATTAGGAAGGGTCGGGCTATTCGCTCTTACTCCGCTATTCAGCAGCAACTACACTAAGGCATCCTTGTCTCTTCGAGCCTTCGGCTACCTAAGTTTCGTAAGCTACTTCATATACGCAGAGTACCGCTACTATCCCTAAGCCAAATAAATAAAAAGTGATGAAAATTTATATAATAATTTTAATAGGTTTTTTTTTTAGTCTAAACATTTTTAGTCAAGAGAAATATTGGGAAAGTTCATTACAATGGGCTACTACTCAAAATGGTTTTAAAATATTTGCCATAAATGATTCAAGCTATATAACATTCGGAAGTACGAAAAATGGGTTAGGTTCTAATTGGCAAGGATTTTCTGCTCTTAGTACTTATTCTGTTCTAAATTCTAACGAGCATATTTATTTGGATACTTTACAGAGTGGAGCAAGAGACGTCATTCAAGAAGATAGTACTTTTTTATTAGTTACTGAAGTTTACTATTCACCAACGGTATATGAGCGAATATTTATGGTTAGAACGAATCTTTTAGGCCAGCCAATATTCTCTACGGTCATAGAAAGTGAATTTAGAACACACCCTAAAACTTTAGAAAAAACTAATGATGGCAACTATCTAATAGGTGGTTATATTGTACCTGATAACACCCCTCCCTACGACTGGGAGCTATACCTCATCAAAGTAGACTCTTTAGGCAATGTACTTTGGGAACAAACTTATTTGGAAGAGGAGTATTTAGGCGATGCTACCTTTACAGATATTTATCCCTTAGAAAATGGAAATTATTTATTAAAAGGTATAATCGAATTTAATTTTGGCCCTGGCAGCATCATCTTGATGGAAGTTACTGAAGATGGCACCTTGCTTTGGGAACAAACTTATGAATTCTCTTATGAGGATAAACCAATACATATTTATAAAGGTAATGATGGAGGATTCATTTTAAATATCATATCCAAAGACTGGTTAAGTGGATTACAATTAGGCTCCATCTTAAAATTAGATGATGAGTATGAAGTAGAGTGGCTATTAGAAGATTTATTTGAAATTTGTAGCGCCTCTAAGATTCTTTCAGTAGATAATGACTCTGCTTATGTAATTGCAGGCTGCATTAATACACTAACTGATTATGGTGCACAAACCTATATCGTTAAGATCAATAATAGTGGGGATATTCTTTGGAAACGCCAATATGGCGGCCTCGGCCACGATTATGGTTATGATATGATAGCGGCACCAGATGGCGGTTATATTATCAGTGGTCGTACTGAGAGTTTTGCAGAAGATACCGCCAGTATCTACTTAGTCAAGGTCAATTGTATGGGATTGTTGACGGAGCCAGAGGCGCAATTTAGTTATGAGCAGTCAGATTTTAGCTTTGATTTTTTGAATGAAAGTCAGTACGTTTATCCTGATAGTATAGATGGAGGGCATTATTTTTGGAACTTTGGTGATGGTGGTAGTTCAGAAGAACTTAATCCTACTCACACTTATCCAGAGATCGGTATTTATGGAGCCAGTTTGACAGGAATCGTTTGTAATGATACTTCCACTTATCGCCAAATATTATGCGTAGGCGAAGAAGCCACAAGCACCCCTAACTTTAGTGTCAATAGTGATGACGGTAGCTTACATTATTTCGAGAATGAATCCATCCTACCTAATAACTTTAGTTTGGACTTTGCTCACTATACTTGGGATTTTGGCGATGGCAATATTAGTTCGGCCATTCATCCTATTCATCATTATACCAACGCAGGCGTTTATATAGTCACACTCACTTACACTATCTGTGAGCAAGTGTACGAATACAGTACAGAGATTGATGTTAGCACGAGTACCGAGTTACTCACAGAAAAAACGAAAGTCAGTATTTATCCGAACCCCGCCCAAGAGCAAGCCATCATCACTTATGATTTAGGTGATTTTAAAAGTGCGGCACTTCATCTTTATGATACCCAAGGCCGCTTGGTACAGGTGCAGTCTTTAGATGTTGGAGCCGCTTTCACAAGTATTAATCTAAGCCGTTTAATTAGCGGTTTGTATGTGTATGAGGTGGTGGTGGATGGGGAGCGAGTTGGTGGGGGGAGTTTGGTGGTTGGGCCGTAGGTTTTTTGGGGGGGCGACGGATTGCATCCGTCTTTGTTGAATTTTGCCCCGTTGGGGCAATGGTTGATCCCACCTGTCTGTAGACATATAAATAGCTACATTCGCCATGTCGACGGATTACATCTTTCTTTGTTGAATTTTGCCCCGTTGGGGCAATGGTTGATCGGTTTTTTAGAGGAGAGGCTGTTCGCTTTGCTCACTGTCAGATTTTGATGCACCAAAACTCCGTAGGGACGTTGCACTGCAACGTCCACTGAACAAGCGTTATATGATCGTATTGCTGTCTTTCTGAGCGAAGCGAAAGAATCCCTTGATACGACTTCTCTAAAAACATAGCAATTAGTTCGCAAGTAGGGAGTATACCATCGACCATAACAAAAAGAATACGATCAAAACCTGAACGCTTTAGCGTGAAGGCGGTGGGCCAGCAGCTTTGCTCAGCCCCTTTCGGCTAAAGCCTCAAGCCAGTACGTCGTCCTGTATTTTTGGTCGGTGCTTTTATCCCGACTTGCATTGGGTATTGTATTTTAAGGACTGTTCCCTTTCAAGTGGTTCTTTCACTTCGTTCAGAAGGACAATTCCAATACCAAAAAATGCGCAAGGGATGGGAGCGGTATGCACCGTATATGCTGCGACTTACGGAACTTAGGCAACTGACGGCTGGCCCGCAGGGCAGACTAAGGTGCCTTAGTGGAGTAGGAGCAGCATAGGTGCATAAGAGTGGACAGCCCGACCCGAAGGGATGCGCCCTAATAAAATCAAGAAGACATGGCTTTTAGAGAAGTAAGTATGATTGAAAAAGATTGGCGAAGCCAAAATATGACCTATTTTGATATGAATGAGGATCAAGCTAGCTCTTTGAGAAATATAGCACAAGGACATACCCAAAGTGCCTTTACCGCACAAGCCTACTTGTTCTTGCGTTATAGAGAAGAAACCCCCTTCCATATTGGAGAGTGGCCTACAGAATTAGAGGATTATATGGAGGAGGATATGTACATTATCTTCAAAGATGGTAGTAAACAAGTTAGTGGCGACATAGCTGTATATCCAAATCCAGCCGATGAGTACGTATGGATAGAAAGCAATATGCCTAAACAAAACTTGCAAATGCATATTTATAATACGAATGGTCATCTAATAGAACAAATATCGCTGAATCATCAGGGAATATATACCTTAGATACCCACTCATGGCCCGCAGGTATCTATTATTACCAAATCCGAAACGAATCAAAATTGATTCAAAAGGATAAATTGATTATATTGAAATAATATGGAGCTTCCCCATTGGGCATAAATTCTGTCGCAAGCGTCCCGCTTGTGACAATTTATGCCCAATGGGTCGGGCTGTCCGCTCTTATGTGGCTATGAGGCTGCTACTTCACTAAGTGCTG
>JAHDDN010000451.1 GCA_020629335.1 Chitinophagales bacterium
TATTGGGGATGAGCTTCTTTACGAAGGATGAAAAAAGCGGTTTACTAAAAGAACACAAAGGCATTGAGGGCGTATTGAAGCAATTACATCACCCTGCGAAAGCCAAAAGAATTATCTATTTATTCCAAAGTGGAGGCCCTTCTCAATTGGAGTTGTTTGATTATAAACCTTTGTTGGATAAGCGACGTGGCGAAGATTTGCCCGACTCTATTAGACAAGGGCAACGATTAACGGGTATGTCTTCGGGGCAAGAGTCTTTTCCATTGGTGGGACCTGGGAGTATGTTTCCCTTTCAGCAGCATGGACAGAATGGGGCTTGGGTCAGCAATTTATTGCCTTATACTTCCAAAATCGTAGACGAACTTTGTATCATCAAATCTATGTACACGGAGGCGATTAATCACGATCCTGCCATTACCTTTTTTCAAACGGGTTCTCAACAAGCAGGGCGGCCAAGCATGGGCGCATGGATGAGTTATGGCATGGGCAGTGAGAATGAAAATCTGCCAGCATTTACCGTCTTGTTATCAAGGGGGACAGGAAGGCCACAGGGGCAGCCATTGTACTCTCGACTTTGGGGTAATGGCTTTTTGCATTCCCTACATCAAGGGGTGCAATTTCGCTCAGCTAAAGATCCCGTTTTATACCTCAATGATCCAGCAGGTTTGGATAGAAAGAGTCGACGAAAAATGTTAGATTATTTGGAGGAGTTGAATAGTATGCAATATGAGGAATATGGGGATGCAGAAATCAATAGCCGTATTGCTCAGTATGAAATGGCCTATCGTATGCAAACCTCCGTTCCCGAAGTAATGAATATTGACGACGAACCAGACTATATTTATCAAATGTATGGACCTGATTCTACAACCCCAGGCACCTATGCCGCCAATTGCATCTTGGCTCGCCGATTAGCCGAAAAGGGAGTGCGATTTATTCAGTTGTATCACATGGGTTGGGACCAGCATTTTAATTTGCCCGCACAAATAAAAGGACAAGCTAAGGACGTTGATCAGCCTTCGGCAGCTTTAGTGATGGACCTGAAACAAAGAGGATTATTAGAAGATACCTTAGTGATTTGGGGAGGCGAGTTTGGCCGCACCAATTACTCACAAGGCACCTTAACCGATACCGACTATGGACGTGATCATCACCCTCGATGCTTCACGATTTGGATGGCCGGTGGAGGCATTAAACCGGGCTTAGTCTATGGCGAAACAGACGACTTCGGCTATAATATAACCGACAAGCCCGTACATGTACACGATTTCCAAGCAACCGTGCTTCATCAAATGGGCATCAATCACGAACAATTGACCTATAAATATCAAGGAAGGCGATTTAGATTAACGGATGTCGAGGGGCATGTTGTGAAGGATATTTTGGCTTAGTATGTTAGTCGTTAGTAATTAGTCTATTAGTAAATGACTTCCTCTACTTACGACTAACATACCTACAGCTAACGTACTAATAACTAACATACCTACGACTAACGTACCAATAAAAAATGGACCGAAGAAACTTCATCAAAAAAACCAGCCTAAGCATTGCCAGCATGAGCCTGCTTTCTTCCCAATATATCAAGGGAGAAGACCTCATCATTGGGCATGGTTCTCACCAATACAAAGTCGATTTGCATTGGGGGGCATTGAATGCAAATTATTATCCAGTGAATGATTGTCATGAAATGGTGATAGACCGCAAAGGGCGAATTTTCTTATTGACGAATCATACCCAAAATAATGTCTTGATTTATGATAGTGCTGGTAAATTAATTGATAGTTGGGGGACGACTTATCCTGGAGCGCATGGACTAAGCATCAAAAATGAAGGAGGAGAAGAATTTCTGTATATTGCAGATAATAATCGACATGAAGTCATTAAAACCACTTTGGAGGGAAGGGAAATAATGGTACTCCCCTATCCAAAAGAATCAGGTAAATACGAAAACGCCAATCAATATATCCCCACTGAAACAGCTATTGCTGATAATGGGGATATTTATGTGGCAGATGGATACGGCTCTCAATACATTATTCAATATTCAGCTAAGGGGGAATTATTGAATATCTTTGGCGGAAGAGGCGAAGAGAATCAGCATTTAGATAATGCGCACGGCATCTGCATCGATCAGCGTGATCCTAAAAACCCACAACTTTTAGTAACGGATAGAATGAAAAACCAATTAAAAAAATACACTTTAGACGGTCAGTACTTAGATAAGATTGATTTACCTGGAGCTTATATTTGTCGGCCTGTTATAAAAGGGGAATATGTATATTTAGCCACCATCTGGTCAGGTGATGGGGGTTCTAATACGGGCTTTATTTCTATCTTAGATAAGAACAATCAACTCATATCCGCTCCAGGCGGCATGAAGCCTACTTATACAAATGGGCAACTCAATCCAATGCATCAGGCATTGAAATTATTTCATCATCCGCATGATGTATGTGTGGATCAAGATGAGAACCTATACGTTCCTCAATGGAATGCAGGACAAACTTATCCCATCAAATTGATTAGAGTATGAGGTGGATCTTACTAATCAGTTTAATTTCGATTTTGATGGCTTGTAGTTCAAAGAGCTATCAGGGGCTTGTACAAAGTCAGGAGATTGCCTTGTCTAATCCTATCATCAAAATTGATTCTGTTTTGTTTAAGGAGCAAGCAAGTATTAGGGTTTTAGCTGCTTATCAAGATGCTGCAATTAGGTATACGACTGATGGCTCAGAGGTAAAAGCTACAAGTCCTCTTTGCCCGAATCTTTTGCTTGTAGACAAGAGTACAGATATCAAGTGCAAAGCTTTTCACCCCAAATTAAAAGCGAGTGAAACGCTTGATTTTTCTGTTCGAAAAGTGTCTAGTATTCAACCTGAGATATTATTGACTTCTTCGGAAGCTAAATCGCCCTATTTGGGCAAAGGAATGGCGGCATTAAGCAATATAAAAAAAGGAGAAATTAATTTCAAAGCTAATCAAGAATGGTTGGGTTTTCAAAATGATGTTATACAGTTTGATCTACTATTTGAGAAGGCGATTGATTGTGAGCAAATCACACTAAGCACTTTATGTGATCATAATTCATGGATTTTCAATCCTAGTAAAATTGAATTAGTAGTTGGATATGATGTCATTGCTTCCAAAACAATAGAATCACCAGCGACTAAACAAGCTGCTGACTTCCAGTTTTTAGCTTTGCCTGTATCGACTTCGATAAAGGAAGCCTCTCTCAAAATTTATATGGACAATATTCCCGAATGGCATTCAGGCAAGGGAACGACGCCTTGGTTTTTCATTGATGAAATTATAGTAGAATGAATTTGATGATTAACTTAAGTAGGCTGCATCCGCTATTAGTACATCTTCCCATTGGGATTATGTTCTTTGTGGCTTTCTTATACCTCATGAAAAAGTGGGACGATACCAACAAATACGATTCATCTATTTTTTTAGGATTATTAGCAGCTTTTGGATCTGCTGTTTTTGCGGCCATCACTGGCTGGTTTTTATCCAATGAGGGCGGCTATGATTTGGATTTGTTGTTTTGGCATCAATGGATGGGGATTTCTACAGTCATTAGCATTCTGCTATTATTATTTCTTTATGAGAACAGGAAGTTTGCACGCTATTGGTACAAGCTCGTTTTTGTCCTTTCACTCATCTTGATTACTTTAACGGGGCATTATGGAGGAAGCTTGACGCATGGATCTGAATATCTTTTTGAATCAGGAAAAACTCAAAAAGCTCCGCTCATTACTAATATTGAAAAAACAGCTGTCTACGAAAACATCATACAACCCATCATCCAACAAAAATGTGTGGCTTGTCACAAATCCAGTAAAAAGAAAGGCGAGCTCATCATGACTAGCTTAGCCGATATGATGAAAGGTGGTGAGTCAGGTCCAATATTCAATTTTGAAAAGATCGCAGAAAGTGAATTATTAAAGCGTATTTTATTGCCGCTTGAAGACGATAATCATATGCCACCCAAAGGCAAAAAACAATTAACTGAAGATGAAATCAGCTTACTAAATTGGTGGGTAGAAAATAAAGCTTGTGGCAAATGCCTTGTCTCTGAAATGCAAAATAGAGAGAGCGTTGATCCCATTCTACAGAAATACACCAAAGCCACCTCCACATTAGATACCAGTAATATTGATCCACTAACAGACAAGCAGCTCAATACCCTTCAAGACAATGGTATACAAATCAGCTCCATAGCTGCCAATAGCCCATTAGTAGCTCTCAGTCTGCAAAATGAAACAGAGGTAACGAAAAGAAAGATTCAGTCTATGCGACTCGTAAAAGAGAATATTACAGACCTAAATTTATCAGGTACTACCCTTAGTGAATCTTTGATTGACTTCATTGCTTATTTACCTAACTTACAAAAGCTACAGCTTCAAAACACACAAGCATCCGATGAGGCCATTTCAAAAATCAAAGGACTAAAGAACTTACAATCCCTAAATCTATATAATACGCCCATCAGCGATGAAAGTATTGAAGCACTAACGAGT
>JAHDDN010000452.1 GCA_020629335.1 Chitinophagales bacterium
GCCAATTTGGTGAAGGATTGATCTATAACTATGCTTTTGAAGGTATAGACATATTGTTGTTTGATTGTACATTAAAAGAAAAACTCCATTTTACCTATAATCAAAAACGCCAACAATTAATCAGTATCCTAGCAAATACAAAGCATACAGTAGCTTCTATTGAGCTTAATTTAAGCAAGAGTCGTCGGTTAAGATTGCTAAAAAACACCTTATATCACATTAATAATCAAAGCTATACAGTAAATTTAGCTAAAAATGACTCCATTTGTCATTGGTTGATCCAGATAGACCCACTACAAATCCAAGCCCATTTACCCAATACAAATGAAAAGGCTGACTTTTGGCGCAATACGAGGCATTTTCAATCTATCAATTCTAATATTGGGCAAGAAATGTATGAGCTTATTGCCAAAACATCAAACACTAAACAAGCATTGGAAAAACTCTATGTTAATACGCAAATCCTTTCTTTATTATGGCAATTGCTATTGCAGGTTAAGCAGCAACAAGCTAGGCAATCCTTAATAATGGCTTCTACTCCTCGACAAAAATTATATGAAATCGAACAATACCTCAATAAGCACCTTGCCCAATCAACGCATACTTCAATTATAGCTCAATATGTAGGACTGAGTGAAAGTAAATTAAAGCGACTTTTTAAAGCGCATTATGGCAAAAGTATTTACCAATATAAACAAGACCTTCGCATGGCTAAAGCTAAGACCCTCCTAGATTCTGGTAATTACAATATTAGTCAAGTGGCTTATACTGTTGGTTATAGTAATCCTTCCCATTTTTCGGATATGTTTAAACGGTATTTTGGTCAAATGCCTAGTAAATATTTAGCAGCTAATGATCAAAAAGGTCATACTAAGCCATCTGAATAATCGTATTCAAATACAAGTCATATGCAAAAAATTCGCTTACACTTCCTTTGTGCATTGCTTATTACAACTACTTTTATTCAATGCCATACCACTAATGATCAGCGTGATCAGTCCCCTAATATCCTCCTAATCTTAGTAGATGACATGGGCTTTTCTGATTTGGGTTTTATGGGTTCGCTTATTGAAACGCCTCATATCAATGAATTGGCTGCCAATGGATTGGTCTATAATCAATTTTATAATACAGGAAGATGCTGTCCAAGTAGAGCCGCTTTATTGACTGGTCTCTATCCCCACCAAACGGGAATGGGCTGGATGACTTCTGCTAACTTGGAGCAGCCAGGTTATACAGGTATATTGAATCGAAAGTGTATTACAATTGCTCAGGCATTACAAAAGAAGGATTATGCTTGCTATATGACTGGTAAATGGCACCTTACAAACTATAAAAATCTCAGTCCTGAAGGTCCCAAGCATAATTGGCCACTTCAAAGGGGCTTTGATCGCTTTTTTGGGCATTTGGGAGGAGCTGGTAGTTATTTCAATCCTAGTAAACTTCTAGTAAATAATGAACACATTCAAACGCCACAACCCTTCTACCTCACCACAGCCGTTACCGACACAACGATTCAATATATCAAAGATCATTTTAAAACTTCCGCACAACAGCCCTTTTTTACTTATGTCTCTTACTTGGCTCCCCATCGTCCACTTCACGCGCTACCAGAAGACATCACCAAATACAAGGGAAAATATGCGATAGGCTGGGATAAATTGCGAAAACAGCGATTGAAAAACTTGAAAAAGGGTGGCTTTATTAATCAACAATGCACTTTATCCCCCCGTCCCGATAATATTCCAGCTTGGAATAGCTTGTCCAAGGACGAACAGGAAGCTTGGGCGGCATTAATGGCGATCTATGCGGCTCAAATAGACCGTATAGATCAGGGTGTGGGTCAAATTATAGCTACCCTCAAAGCTCAAAATGCCCTAGACAACACCTTGATTTTCTTTTTATCAGATAATGGTGCTTCTGCTGAGGCGGAAGGCAATCCAATAAAGCCCTCAGAAATTGAGCATTTGGGGCAGGAATTTCCTCGCCATAGTTATAGAGAAGCTTGGGCGAATGTCAGTAATACCCCTTTTGGGAGGTATAAACATACGGTCTATGAAGGGGGGATTGCTACACCTTTGATTGTTCATTGGCCAGCACAAATTAAAGATAAAGGAAGCATAAGCAGCCAAGTCGGGCATATGATAGATATTTTTCCAAGCATTTTAGAAGCGACACAAACCAATTATCCCAAACGATTTAAGAAAAAACGACTCCATGATTTAGCAGGGAAAAGCTTATTGCCTAATTTCTCTGGTGAAAAATTTCCTAGAGGGCCTATCTTTTTTGAGCATGAGGCATATAGAGCGGTTAGAAAAGGCCAATGGAAATTGGTGGCTCCTGCTATATTAAAGCCTCCCTATATTCAGGAATGGGAATTATACAATGTATGGAAAGATCGCTCCGAAACTAAAAATCTAGCTGACCAACATCCTCAAAAGGTCAAGCAATTGGCAAAATTGTGGGATAATTGGGCCAAAAATCACCAGGTTTATCCTTTAGATGGTCGAGATTGGTTTGAACGACTAAAACAAGAGAAATAAACACCTTTTGACCGTTTTCGGGGGATTTTTGACCGTTTTCGGGGATTTTATTAATTAAATTTTTATTTACTTTAATAATTATTCACAAGCAAATCCATTTTTATTTCCAATCCCTTAAGTTCAACACCATGAAATACCATTACATTCTACTCATTTTTGTCTTTTGTTTTGCTATTATAAGTACCTCTTTTGCAAATCCTATAACTATTACTAAAGGTGATTCTGCAAAAATTGATGTGCGAGATGAAATACCTAAAGATTGCTACTTCTATTGTGTCAGTTGGTGTCCTGATACAGGTATGGATGATCCTCATGCTGCTGTAGTGAAAGCTGCTCCTCAAAATTCACTTACCTATACCTATACTTTTTGTAATAACCCTTTCAATCAGATTTCTGGGCCAGTAGAGGTTCAAGTGCAAGGAGAAGATAGATTACCAACAACAGGAGATTTTGGAAGAAACTTATGGAAAAACCACTACAAAAAACAAAGTTGTGAATGGTATAGAAGTGAACAAGCCGAAAAAATCGCTCGTTCTATCATGTCTTGGCAAATAGATGAATCTGGTGGAGGTTGGGGAACAGATGGTGACAAAATTAACTGGGAAGAAGAATATTCAGGTGGAAAAAAAAGTAATTGGAAAGATGCTAATGGAGATTATATTATTGGCACTATAGATGATGGAGCCACTATAACTCATATGCGTTTTCTAGCTACTTTCTATAAATGTAATTGTAAACAAAGAAGTGATTTATTAGAGGAGGTAAAAACATCATTTAATGAAGGCCTTTCCTTTTTATCTTTATTACAAACAGGAAATGGAGGTTTTAAACAAGTAAATCCTACTAGAGCAAAAGAAGGAGAAACACATTATTCTGACAATACTACACTAAATGATAATGCTACAATGAATGTGATAGAGCTTTTTAGTGATATTTATTTAGAAAAGGGGGAATTTAAACCTGATAAAGATAAACAGGGAGAAGATGATGCTGAAAGTATTATTATTGATGATAAAAATACTGTAGAGGCTTCTCTAACTAGCGGCATCAACTTCTTTGTAGACGCTCAGATTAAAGAAGGAGAGACAAGAATGGGATGGGCACAACAATATGATCCTGATAGTTATGAACCCAGACCAGGCAGAAAATATGAGCCTATTGCAATGGCAACTGTTGAATCAAGTTTAGCAATACAACTTTTAGAAAGGATATCTGGAGAATTACAAGGCTTGGATGGAGTTGATTGGGGAGAAGTAACTACAGCAATTAATACTGGAAAACAATGGTTAGAAGATAGAAAGAGACAATTCTATTTATATAGGTCTACTTTAGAAGTAAAGGGTTCACTTCAATATGATCCTGACACAGGTAGGGTTAATCCTGTTTCTGCAAGGTTTTACGCTATAGCAGGAAAAACCCCCACTCCTCAAACAGGTTCGGCGTTTAAGACAAATGAACCTGTATTTGCAGGATATTCCACAAAAACAGAACACTTTTTACAAAGCATAAGAGATAAATCAGATAATAATACTAATGTATACCATCGTAATCAAATAACAATCATTATGGTAGAGGAAAATGGACAGCAAGTGCCTAAAAACAGCATGAACAGAATTGACACCTACGCTTGGCATTCATTTGAGCCTACAGCAGAAAACGAAGACCATACTTGGATAGGTCAACCAACACAAGGTCGAACCATACAGCACCAATGCCACATGCCACTCCACCAACTAATATCTATTGATGATACTAAACCTGACACCCTTATAGCCTATGTCCCTACTGCATCTGCCCCCGAAGTATTTACTTACGAATGGTCAAATGGAAGGAAAAAAATAGCACTAAAAGATACCATAACTAATTTAACTGCTCCAAAATACTGTGTTACCGTTACAGATAAAAACAATTGTCTAGGCGTATGTTGTATTGAATTTGGTTCTCCTGGTGGTTCAGGATCTGGTTCTGGTTCAGG
>JAHDDN010000453.1 GCA_020629335.1 Chitinophagales bacterium
CTTTTAAAGCATCTTCTAAAGACGTTATATAGGGTATAGCTTCTAATTCTTGTTCAGATAGTAAAAAAGTAGTTTGTTTATTCATTGGAGTATTACATTTGATGGATTGAGTCATAAATAGACCTAATAATAAAAAGTAAAGTATGGTTTTCATTTTTCAAGTTTGGCTATTTATAAAATATATTAATAAGACTCTGATATTTACTAGATATATCAGAGTCTTATAGAAAATATTTATTAATATCAATAGAAGTTTCTAATTTTTCCTTTTTTTCTAAACAAGTAATCTTAACAGTTGAACCATTTTTCTCAAAATGCCAAATAACAAGCAACTCACAAAAATTGAGTTTGAATTTTTCCTCTTTTTTATATTTGAGGAAAATAATTAAATCTGGGATATATTCGATTATAGAAGAAAAATCAAACCTAATATCGGAAACCCATTTTTTATCTAAAATCCCTAGTTCAAATATAGCAAGTTCATGTTCCTGAATTTGATCACATAAATAGTTAAATATGGTGGAAATATTGTCATACTCATCACTATACTCAAATGGCTCAAAAGAGGGAGTGTTAGACAATTTTCTTTCTAATATTTTTATATTAAAATCTATCATGTTGTGTTTCAGTTATTATCGGTTTGGAACTTTCATGATAAATAAAGATTGACAAGTAAAATTTTCATTAAATAAAATACTTAAGTCACTAGCTTTTACAAACAGTTTTAGAAAAAATGCAATGTAAATAGTTTTATTAAAACAAGCATATATAATTTATGCTAGTATAGTATGTTGTTCGATAATTGCTAAATAAAAATCGGCTAGGAAAGCATTGATGTAAAATGGAAGATTAAGGATGAGTAAGCTTTGTTCGTTTTCAAAATAATCATATTGACCTTGTTGTAATACTTTTTTAATAATATTATGATCTATAAGATCAGGCATTTTCAGAAGGCTATCTTGCATTTTGTGATCTAATTGAATTTGTTGAACACTATCTCGCCAAGAATGATAGGTAAATCTAGAGTTTTTCTTAGAAGATAAAAAGTTTTGTTTCAAACTAATAATATCTTGTGCAATTTGTTCTATATTTTGATAATAAGCAACATGACTATTTAGAATATTATATTTGCCTGTATCCGTAAAAGTCAAGATTTTTTTAGCTTGGATAATTGAAACAAGTTTTAATAAGAAGTTAAGGTACTTTTCTAAATTTTGTTCTACTAATTCATTAATTTCTTGAATAGCTTTATTATCATTTTCTATAAGTGCACAATAAGGTCCAACATTGAGAAGACTTATTTGTGCATTGCCCTCTGTAGCTAAATCCAAGCCTACTTTTTTTCCAAAATCTTTGCCCCACACGCTTACATTCATCATCATATAGGCAGCTTCTGCTTTTGTACCTATGAAACGCCAGCACTTTATGGGTACATAAATACTCATTTTTATTTCATCTATAATATTAATATCTTTAATAGAACTCATTAATATTTGTTTAGATGTAATTTTATCAATTTCTATAATGTCATTTCCAGGATTTTTAGCATAAATAGTAAAGTTTTGCCATTTTTGTGTACAAAATGCTTCTTGGGAAATACAATCCATTAATTCGAAAAAAAAGTTAACTGGATTTGTATTGGAATCAGTATACCAAATTCTTGAATCTAGTTCAGTTGCCATACGGTTTTTTCTTTTTGTCGCCTTTCCAAACATCCCCTTGATATTTGTCCAACTAATACCTAGCATCGAGAGTACCAATTGTCCCTTTAATGGAAGTCATTAAATGTTTTATTTGAAAACAGCAATGATCTATTTTAGCACCAATTGCTGAAATGGGAATAAAATAGGTCATTGCTTATTTACTTTATGATTCTTGATTATTGACTCAACTGATCTTTATGCCAAAAAATCTGTTCAATATCATTTCCTCCTTCCATAGGAAGGAGGTGATTGAAATCATCAAATCGAGTAGCTGCTGGAATGCCTTGATCCCAGAAAAAACCTAATATTTGGTTAATTAAATCTGCATTAAATTGCTCTTCAACCATTTTGGTTTTAAAATCAATGAAATGGGTAAAAAAATCATTTTCTATTTCTAAGGTATAGTAATAATGAGGGCCATTTTTATACCGATTGTCATACAATTTTAAGTAAAAAGCATCTGTAGCAATCACCTTACCCACACTAGCAAAATCCTCTATACCTAAGTGTCTAGCAAGATTGGTCATTAAAATGCTAGGCTCTTCGGTATATTTGATGTACACTTCGTTTTCAAAATCTTCAATCCAGTCCATAATTTTTAGTTTATATCAATTGAAGGCAAATCTGGATTTCTTGTAAGATTAATATCAATTTCACCGTATTCAGCTTTTAGGCTTTGAGTAAAATCATCCATTGAGCCTCCACTACTTGTTTTTAATTTACTTTGATAAATGACTCCTTCTTTTTCCGCTCTAAACATATCTTCTAACTTTTGTCTTTCTTTATTATTTAGTTTGGAAATAGGGTTATCACTATTCTTATTTTTATTAATGACATACTCTTTCGCTTTGTTGTAGAAATCATCGAATTCTGCGTCAGATATCTTATCTCCTTTTTTGCCTTTACCAAAAGCCTTGGCATAATAACCTGTATCTTCTGCATAGGCTTTGCGTAATCCAACATTTCTAAAATCCTTCTCTGACATAAAGATCGCATAGTCAATATCTGCTAACTCGCCTTTATCACTCATTTCTTTTCCTCCAGCCTTCATAAAGCGACTACCTTTTGCCTTCAATTTCCCGCCATAATGACTAACATTCTCCAAAATCTTTTTATTTAACTCCTCAAATTTAGCTTTTGCCATACCTTGTGGTATATCGTCAGCGATACCCAATACTTTTCCTTCATAAATACTATCAAAAGCTTTCCATTTGCCTTTTCCTTGAACGTAAGATAATGCTTTAGCTGTATTTTTGAATTTTTCACTTGGACCAGCTTGTAAGGTATTCATAATTTCATCATAATACCTAGAACTAGTAAACGCAGGATTTTCTAAAGCCAATTTGAAATTATTCATATTGTATAAACCATTTCCGTCAGGGAACATCTCCTTGAAGGTTTGTTCTACAACAGTCAATTGTTCTGGTGTTAGCGTTCTTTTCTTGCTTCCTTTCTTAATACCCTTTATCGCTCTTTTCCAAACTGTTCGTCCAACATTTACTGCTACTGCTCCAACAACAGTCATTACCCCTAGAATGGTTAAGAAAAGTCCATTTCCAGCTATATCTTCATAATATAATTCATTTTGAATGGCTACTTGTTCGTTGTTTTTAGCATCCTCAATGGAAGCTAAACTGAGTATCCCTTTTGCTAGTGAGGTAACTTGTTGAGCAACAGTTGATTTTAGTAAAACTAATCCATCTGCACCTGCTTTTTGTACACCTGCCCAGAATCCAGGTACAGCTCCTATTCCTCCTGCCAATGCTCCTAATATAGTTCCTGCAGCTATTTGAGCAAATGCCCACCAACCATATATACGACTACAAGCAGTATTAACATGTTCCCAAATATTGAGAATAGAATCTGCAAATTTAGAGAACTTAAATTGCCATAAATTATTTAGGGCCAAGAAAGCATCATTCCAAAGTGCTTTTAAGTCTGTCCAAACACCAGGAATTGGCCAAATCATATCCCACAGACCTTGTTTAATAGAATCCCACCAAGTTTCTTTTAATTGCTTTAACATCGGGTTAAGATAAGCCATAACGCCTTCAATATGATCTTTTGGCACCCCTTCATCCTCTAAACGTTTTCTAGCTTTCTGCTCAACTTCATTAATTAATTGTTGTATATAATCCTTAATAGCTGCAATAATCGTATCCTTCAAGTTGCGTAATTTTTCAAAGAAGGCATAAACTTGTCTCAATAAGTCTAAGACTTCTAAAATACGATCTAAATTAGGAATATAGCTTAAAAGGGGTTGTACAAGATTACTATTTAAGGCATTAATTACTTGGTCGAAAACAGTTTCTGGCTGACCGCCATCTAAGTAAACCCCTGTTAATTCAGCCATATTACCATACTGCTCCTTCAAAGCCAATTCGTCTTGAGTCATTGAGCCTTCATCAGGTTTACAGATACCACTCACCAGTCCTTGCCATGTAACATTATTTTTATGAACAATACCATCAGGTGTTTTTAAAACACCTGATTCCTGTTGAAACTGCCTAATAGCTGCTATGGTTTCATCATTAATAGAACCTGTTAAGTCTACTGGAAAGCCATTTTCTGTCAATAACCTTTGGACAATTAATACATCTCGTGTTTTATTATCACCACCAATACCAACAGATCCCTCTAATTCATTATCTCCTAAGTCATTATTTTCTGTTTCGGATTTATTGAAGGAACCAATGTTAAATGAAGGACTCGCAGCCCCTTTAAAGATCCATTTCCCTTCTTCTTTATTATCCACCACTTCTAGTAAACTAAACACCTGTCCTTCTGGAGAAGCTTTAACCGTTGCCA
>JAHDDN010000454.1 GCA_020629335.1 Chitinophagales bacterium
AAAGAAAAACTGGAAAGCTGGAATAATTTCGTCAGTCGTCCATTAGAAAAGAAAAAAGTACAGGCGTGGAAAGAGAAAATGTCTGTAGAAGATATAGAAAAAGCAGAATTGATTAGTCAGGAACTTTTAAAGGAGTTAGGCTATGAGATTAGCAATAGTAACTTTAGCAATACTCAATATTTATTGACTTTGCCCAAAAGCTTAGTAGGTAAAAATGCTACCTTGTTGGAAAAATATATCTATCGGTTCCCATTACATTTACGAGTAAAAATCATTGATACCTATAGAAGGCTAACAGGTACTATTAAGTAGTGTATATTAGGTGAGAAAAATTCAAGGAAGAGAATATGAGTAATCAACAGATGAAGCGAGAATGGATTAATTACCTATTGGTTTTTATATGGCCTTTTCTATTTCTATTCAGATATGTGATAGGAACAGAAATGGTTACTTTAGACGTCATGCACTTCTATTTTCCAAAAGTGTATTTATTAGAAGCCCTTTCTAATTTTAGAATACCTTTATGGTCGCCTACGGAATCAGCAGGCTTCCCATTTTATTCCAGTCCATATAATCAAGTTTTTTATCCCATGAATATTATCATGGTGATTTACTATAAGATAATGGGTGGATTTTCATGGGTGGATTATCAGCGGTTTTCCATTTTAGGGATTTCTATTTTTTCCTGTTGTTTATATGCTTGGTTACGCCATTTGAAGGTCAGTGCAAGGGCCGCATTAATAAGCACACTCATTATGGCCATTAGCTTTAAGATTGCAGGAACCCTTAATAGGATACCTGCCACTCACTCTATTGCATGGATGATGATGATGTTATTAGGCATGACACAAATGCTTAAAGATAGTACAAGAATCAAAGGTTGGATTTTAGTGTTTGTAGGCACGCTAATGCTATTGACATTGCTCTATCCCTATTATATCTACTATTGCTTATTTATCATTCCTTTCTTTGGGGTGATGTACTTAATCAAGAATACGAGAGTTTTATTGACTGGTATTGAGCAACTAAATATTCCTAAGTATATTATGGCTACTGGCAGTGCCTTTCTATTGCCACTTTTAATGTGTATTCCTTATTTGCTAAGCTTTCGTAGTCTAAATGGATTAGTCAATTCTCGAACAGATAAAGATTGGATATACATTAAGGATGCCTCTTGTACAATTACCGATACTTTAGGGTCCTTATTTTTCCCTCCTTATTCCGACATGAGAGGATGGTACTATATGGGATTCATAGTCATCTTGATTTTGGTCTTTTATATCGTCAATCACTTTTATAGATTGAGTAAGCAAAAATTAGATTCAAAGCTTACTATCATTTTGTTAGCCTACTTCCTTATCTTAACGATGATGACTTACGGAGAGTCTTTCCTATTTTATGGAATGGTGAAGTATTTCCCTGGCTTTAGCAATTTTAGAACTTGGGGAAGGCTGAATGTGTTATTAGTCCCAATATTCGCTTTACTTTTTGCGAAGGCTTATCAATATTTTGAGCAAATCATTACCAATAAAGAGATTAGAGTTGATGATTACTCAAAACGTATTTGGCCCTTTATGGGGATATTTACAGGAGCTTATCTGCTGATATTAGCCATTCAAATGTATTTGCTCAATTTTGAGAATTACGCTTATATTTGGAAGATTCGATTAATGGCCTTATTGCCGAATTTCAATAATAATAGCTATATCTATATTGGATTGGCTTATTTTTTATTAATCAGTGCTTTGCTTATAGGTACGCATTATTGGACGAAAAATAAGGAGCTGAGCCAACCATTAAAAGGCTTAGCTATGGGTTTGGTAGGATTGTTTACACTCTTATCTGCCTACGATATTGGCTATGTAAGTATTTATACCAGATCACATCCAGGCATCTCCTATTATGACAAATTTAATATTGAAAGACACCAAACTGATTTAGATAAAATCATGATGGAATCTTTCAAGCAGCCACGGATTAGTGATGTTAATTTACAACATCAATTGATGAATATATATAGAACCGACTCTACCAAATCAGGTAATTCTAAAGCTGGTTTTTCTGTTAGAGCAGGTATTAGTTGGTGGGATAAAAACTATACGGAATTTGCCAAAGCTAATAGTGAAGTCATTACTCGAAAAACGTGGCGATGGGTATTAAAATTCAATAAAGATTTAGCTCAATTTATGGGGCTTAATGATGGAAAGAAAATTTACTTTTCTAAAAAAATAGATTATTCCAAAAAACAGCTCAAGCAATATTTAAATGATGTAGAAGATCATGAATATTTAGGCAATTTTGATTATGAGCCCATTAATTATAATGGAGACAGACTAGATATAGTAGTAGCTTCTCACAAAACAGGCTACCTCAGTTTTATCGACAACTGGAACCCACATTGGAAAGTTTATGTCAATCAACAACCTGCCAAATTAGAGAAGTTGTTTGGCGCTTTCAAATCTGTAAAAATCGGAGATGGGATAAATTATGTTAGCTTTGTCTATGAACCTCCATTCTTTTCCTTCTTAAAGGGGAAGGCTAAAAAAGATTTCCCTCCTAAATCATTACCGAAAAAATTTAAAAATAGACCTATCAATTCTACTCGAAATATAGTACAAGATTTGACGAATAAAGAGGTATCGGATATTAATGCATTATCAAGAACACTTATTGCCAATAATCCTGTTAGTTGGAATGAGGGATATGGTGTAAAAACAGACAAGGATCAAATTACTTGCACCTTGAATAATAGTGACTGGGGATCTGCTGGTATTAGTTCTAAAAACGTTTTGCCAGCTCAAGTAAATGGATGCGTACAAACAGTCATTGCCGAAACAGATAAAAACCGTATCTTTGGGCTTGCAAGAAATGATAAGGATTTGCATTATAATAAAATCAACTTTGCCTTTCATATAACTGGTAAAAGCACTTTAAATATTTTTGAAAATGGAAAAAAGAAAAAAAGTGATATACCTTATAAGGAAGGAGATATTTTGCGCATAGAAAGGATTGACAATAAAATATACTATCGCAAAAACGATGCAATACTGTTTCGTTCACAAAACAAAGGTTCAGGACAATTTTTAGTAGATGTGAGCTTCCTCAATGAAGGAGGAACCCTATTCGATACTAAAGTGACATTTGAAGCGATCCAATAAAAGGCTAAAAAAAACAAAATGGCAGTCAAAGAAAATTTAAAAAAAGACGAAGAAACCTACTACGAAAAGTCTGACGTAATAGGGAATTATCTTGCTAAACAAAGAAATAATGCTGTCTTAAGTAAATTAAGAGGTCATGTGGTAGATTTAGGTTGCGGAGATAACTTCTTATTAAGCCAATATGATGGTAAAGGTACAGGAGTTGATATTACCGATTACGGCAATACTGATTTAGTACTTGAAAACTTCAATAGTTTACCTATTGATAATGACTCTATTGATACGGTAACTATCGTTGGCTCTCTAAACTATTTTGAAGAG
This sequence comes from Chitinophagales bacterium, assembly GCA_020629335.1. The sequence continues at coordinate 3,480 of JAHDDN010000454.1, forward strand.
CCGATAAGTGTGCTTACAGAAGTTCGACGCATTCTTAAAGATGATGGGCAATTAGTGATTACAATGCCTAATTCTGTGATCATGAAAGTATGGCATAAAATCAGAGAAAAGTGGGCATTCAAATCTGGCTACTCTTATGGAGAGCTGAAACAACTAATGCAAAAAAGCGGCTTGAAAATAGAAAAGCATCAAGCTTTTCTTTTCGGACTCAACTTTGTTTATGTGATTAAAAAAGCATAATTGATGACCAAGATTTTTGTATTAGGAAGCCATAGAACTGGCACCAAGTCTTTAGCTGGTTTTTTTGATAAAAACTTTGATGATATGACCAGCTATCATCAATATGATACTTTACGACTGGTCAATGTCACTAGTAATATGTATCTATCTAAAGCATTGCCTAAAGTACTGTTTCATGCTTTTTTGAAAAGATTTTGGATAAACAAAATAGAATCTCATAATAATCGCTTTTATGTAGAGTCTAATGGCTTTAATTATATGGCCGCAGACTATGCAAAGCAATATTTTGATGATGTCAAAATCATTCATGCTATTCGTGACCCAAGAACTTTCGTGACCTCTTACTACAATTGGGTGGAAGGTAGAGATAAAAGCAAATTTGCTAAAAACTTTGTCCCTTATTGGAATCTTTCTCCTCACAAATTAGGCCTATTATCCAAGAAAGAATGGGAAGCAATGGATACCTTTGAGCGATATTGTTGGAATTGGAATTTTAAAAACCAAAAGATAGAAGAACTGTATAGTAAAGATGCTGAAAATTATTTTTTATTGAAATTTGAAGATCTTATTGATGAAAAGAAAAGAGAATTACTTTTACCAGATCTACTTAACTTTTTAAAATTACCATATAGTCCCAATTTATTGAGATATTTTGATAAAAAACAAAATCAAAGCCAAGCAAAACTAATTGGTCATTGGTCTACATGGGATCAAGATAAATGCCAAAAAATTAATAAACATTGCGCCAGCCTAATGGCTAAATATAATTATGGCGTCGAAGAAAAATGGAC
>JAHDDN010000455.1 GCA_020629335.1 Chitinophagales bacterium
TAAGCTAAAAAGAGGCCATCAGAACTGCCGAAATAATTAACTTTAGCTACTTAAATTGAGTGTATTTGTTAATTTGACCTAAGTCCTTTAAATTTACACATTATGATACAAATAGAAGAATATAAAGCAGAATATTGGGATCGAATTTGTGATATTCATGATCAAGCAAGATTAGACGAATTGAAAGGATCCGTAGATTTAGCTGCTTTCAAGACTTTAGAGGAAACCTATGAGGAGGAAGAATTATTTAGTGGAGAAGTTTGGGTAGCTAAAGAAGGAGAGGAGGTCTTAGGATTTATCGCTTTTGATCCAGAAGAAATTACATGGCTATATGTTGATCCTGCTTATTATAAAATGGGAGTTGGTAAAACTTTAATCGAACATGCCATAAGCCGTTGTGATGATTTGATTAAAATTGTTGTCCTATCTGGGAATCAACCGGCTATCAACTTATACACTAAATTAGGCTTTGAACTGGTGCGTGTAAATAAAGGAAAATTGGTAGGTGCCGAGGAGTATGACGCAGAAGGTTGGATTATGCATTTTAAGAAAAATATGCTATTCCCAGAAAAATAATGAGAATATATATGAACTCATTTAAAGTTTTATGGTGAAGCTGAAAATGAGCTGTTTTTTTGTAGTTCAAGGCATTTTTGAGGTGCATAGCAGCGCTAAGTGCCGATAAAATAACGCAGAAATACGAAAAAACAGCCATTTTCTAAGCCAGCAGAAAAACTTTAAACGAGTTCTATGTGTCTTTTTTACTTGAGAACGTATGATTAGTGGTTAAGTTTATAAGTTTCTGATAGTTAAGTTGCAGGATTTTTGCGATTATACAAGGCATTTTTGAGGCACATAGCAGCGCTACGGAACGAAAAAATAACGAAGTAGAATCGTAAAAAGACAAAACTTGGACTGTCAAGGACTTATAAATTTAACCATTAGTGGATTAGTTTGGATAATCTGCGCAAGGGATAGAAGCGGTATGTGGTGTAATGGGGCTGCATAGGTAGCTTAGCGATGTGATGGCTCCCTTAGGAGACAAACAGCGCTTAGCGGACTTGCAGGCACATAGCCACATAATAGCGGATAGCCCGACCCGAAGGGATGCGCCCAAAGAATTTTTACCTTATCAATTATCAAGAGGCTAATCTAATGAAAGTCAAAGAGCGGACATATTTACGCCGCAAATCAATTTACATTTGTTTTAACTTGTTGGTTACAAGCAAATTATCCTATTGATTGCCTACTTAATAATGCTTGATTGTTTATATTTGCAGTGATTCTGACCTCCCACCAATTGGCAGTGGTTCAAATTGATTGAACCAATAAATCAAACCAAAACTTACAATTTATGAGAGTATTAGTAATTGTATGCCTATGTATTGTGATGGCGCATAGCGACCTATTTGGCGCAACGGTAAATGTACGCTTTATCAATCCTGTAGTAGAGGGTAGTAATTTCCATATAGATGTAGAAGTGAAGGCGGCAAGCGCTGATTTATTGATTGGAGGCTCAACGATCTTCATGGAGTATAACAAAGCGGCTATTTCTTCTCCTATTGCCACTGGCATATTTTTAAGTGAGAATAAGATTTGTGATGGGGATAATAGCTCGCAATATGAAACGAGTTTTAGATATTTAGAATCTGGCCCTAAAGGAGAAGGAAATTATGCTATCTTGATGGATTTAATGGGGAGTGCTTGTCCGACAATCACCAATGATACTTGGGTAAAAGTAGCTTCTTTTAGTTTTCAAGTGGAAAATGCAAGTTTACCTACTGATTTAGTGATTAGTACTAATCACTCTCGTTTTAATTCTTTTACGAATACAGGAGTGAATCAGCATACCATTGGAACGGTCAGTAATTTTGATTTAAGTGTGCTGGATGTGGCTGCTCAAACGACAGATTATGACTTGACGATTAAAGCTTACCTAAAAGGAGCTTTAGAAGGAAATGGTGGCGGAACACTTATGAGAGATGATTTACGTACCAATAATTTGATTCCTAATACAGAACCTTATAGTGCCATGCCTGGATTTGATATCATAGGTACTGCTGGAAATAATGTTATAGACAGTGGCGTATTGAATACTACAGGCTCCAATGCCATTGTTGATTGGGTGCTTGTAGAATTAAGAGATAGCAATAATCCTAAAGAAATCTTTAAAAGTCAAGCGGCTTTGCTTCAAAGAGATGGGGATATTGTAGGAATGGATGGTGTTAGTAAGCCAACATTTAAACTATTCCATAATTCTTATTATGTATCAGTGAGGCATCGTAACCATTTAGGGGTCATGACAAGTACTGCCTTAAATTTGTCTAACGCAAATATCAATTTTACCAGTACAACGACTCCAACATGGGGAATAAATGCCCAAAATGTGGCCAATGGTGTCTCCTCTTTGTGGTCAGGTAACAGCAATGGCGATGATAGAGTGATTTTACAAGGAGCAAATAATGATACCAATGGAATCTTTTTTGCAGTACTGACATCGCCTTTAAATGCAGGAAATACGGCCAATTTTATATTGACAGATTATAATAATAATGATATAAACTTGGATGGACAAACCATTTTTCAAGGCTTAGTAAATGAAGTTAATTTCGTGTTTTTCAATGTGTTATTCTTTCCAGGCAATCCAGGTCAGTTGACTAATCAAATTATTAGTGAGCAAATACCTAAGTAAAAGCCAAGAATAAAACGAAGTCATATTGCCCTAACAAAGCCCTTTGGCTTAAGAAATGGCTTTATAAATAATTTAATTTTTATTATTTTTTTGATTATAAATAGAACAAATGGCATGAATTTCCGTACTAAGTTATAGCCACCATTAAGCAGAATTTTAAACTTAGGAATATTAAAACAAGCAAATTCATTGTTTTGGGATTCCTCCATACTGCTAAAAGCTAAAACTTATGAGGTATATTTTTACACTTTGTATGTGTCTATTAATTGGAAATAGTGCACTATGGGGTGCTATTGTAGATATGCGATTCCAAAATCCCGTTGTTAATGGGTCTACCTTCACTATTGATGTGCAAGTACAGGCTGCGACTGTCGATTTATTGATTGGTAGTGGTACCGTCTTTTTTGAATATAATCAAGCAGCTATTAATGCGCCTACAGCCGTAGGAGATTGCTTTAGCGAAAATATGATTTGTGATGGAGGCTCAATGAGTAATTATGAGTCTATGTTCAGGTATTTGGAAATAAATACGCCTGCACAAGCAAATTATAATTTTTTATTAACGATGTCAGAAGCGGCCTGTCCAGATGTAACAGATGATATCTGGTTAAAAGTGGCCACCCTTACTTTCCAAGTAGTTGATCCAACTGCTCCTATGAATTTGCAGTTTGATTTAGATCATTCTATGTTAAATACAGATAATGATGGCTTAGAATCTCATGCCTTTGGTACTACCAATGATTTTAATCTAAGTGTTAATGATGTAATTGATCAAACGATCGATCGTCCAGTAAGTGTGAAAGCATACTTGCAAGGTGCTTTATCTAATAATGGTGGCGGAACACTAATGAGAGATGATCTTAGAATGGCGAATTTTATTCCTACTTCTGAGCCTTATTCAGCTTTAAGTGGTTTTGATATCATCGGTATTACGCCTAATTATTCCATGAATGCTGGCGTGCTAAACACAACAGGAAATGATGCCATTGTAGATTGGATTTATATTGATTTACGAGACAGTAATGACCCAAGAAATATTATCTTAAGCCAAGCAGCTTTATTACAAAGAGATGGAGATATCGTAGGCATGGACGGAGTAAACCCTCCAACTTTCAAAATATTTCACGATGTCTATTATGTGAGTATCAGACACCGAAATCACTTAGGCGTAATGACTGCTCAAGCATTAGATGTAGATGATACATTCATTGATTTCTCAGCAACTAATACTGCCACTTGGGGAACAGATGCACTTAATAATGTAGGAGGTATCATGACACTTTGGGCAGGAAATAGTAATGGAGATGATCAAGTGATTTTACAAGGTATCAGTAATGATCCTAATAGTATTTTCTTCAAGGTGTTAACCGATCCATCTAACACTAATAATACAGGCAATTTCATTTTATCAGCCTATGATCAAAATGATTTAAATCTAGATGGACAAACGATTTTCCAAGGACTTGACAACGAGATTAATTTGATCTTTTTCAATGTCCTTTTCTTTCCACAAAACACAAGCCAGTTAGCCGTTCAAATCATCAAAGAACAGCTACCTTAAACAGCAACATACAACAAATAATTTTCTTGTAAGGGCGATCATTTTTGGTCGCCCTTTTTACATCTAATTTGCCCAGTTTATCAGTTATTCAGTTCATCAGTTATTCAGTTTATCAGTTATTCAGTTCATCAGTTATTCAGTTTATCAGTTATTCAGTTTATCGGTTATCCAGTTCATCAGTTATTCAGTTCATCAGTTATTCAGTTCATCAGTTATCCAGTTCATCAGTTATTCAGTTCA
>JAHDDN010000456.1 GCA_020629335.1 Chitinophagales bacterium
TGAGGATCATGTTGTGATTATTTCGTTTTTTATTAGGAAGGATTTGATGGCTTAGTCACCAATCAAAACAAATCCTGCCCAATATTTTGGAGAATATTTGCCGCTTCATAATCACTAACTTGAAGACCAATAACTTTGTTAAATATCTGATATGCTTTTTGAAAGCCTTGAGCTTGAGCATAACAAAGTGCATGTAGTCCGTTTATATCTATCTTAAGTCGCATTTCTACCAATGAATCTTCATTGGTAATTAGATTTAATTCATTGATGGCTTTGGTATGTAGTAATTGTGTATTAAAAATCCGAGCTCTATGATACCTAATATAACTCAACAAATTAAAATAATCAAGCTTATTAGTTTTAATGTTTGCTAAGGACTTTTCAATAAAAATTAATGCTTCTTTGTCGTTTTGACTATCTAGGTAGGTAATAGCTATATTGAGATAAGGTAAAACTAATTTTGGAGAATTAAGACCTTCTTTTTTTTCTATTTCCGTTATGGCTTTATTAAAAAAATATAATTCTTTTTTTGGATTGAGCAAGCCTCCAGCACCTATACTATCATATGTATAACAAGAAGGCTCAATTCCTCCTTGCCTAAGAACATGCACTTCTGACATGGCGTAACTAACAGAAAGGAAATAACTTTCTAACTGATGAAATACTATAGATAATTCAGTATTGATTTTAGATAAAATAAAGTAATCAACTGTCTCCTTTACTTCTAAAATTTGCTTGGCTTTCAATAAATAATGCAGCGATTTTTCACTATTAGAGAAAACAAAATACACCCCTAATTGACAGTAATAAAAAGCTAGATTAGTGGGAGTATCCTCTAATTGTTGTCTTACATTTTCAACCGCCTTGATGTGTAGTTCGTCATCCCCTTTGTAAACGTAATTATTTAATAAATTAGAATACGCTTTGATCTTTAAATAATGGTCATCATTCAATAAGTAATGGTAAGTTATTATATTCTTCTCGAAGGCATCAATAGCTTTACCATAAGTTTGATTTTTATGGTAAAGCATTGGGATGGTATCAAAAATTATTTCCCCCAATTTTTTCGCATCCTGTTTTTTCTCCAAAAGAACTTGAAGAAGATCATCAGCTAACTCATAAATCGTATCAAGATTAGCTTCAGGGGGATGATTTTGATGGGAACATAACTCCTCTAAAAGGTGGATGATGCTATCTAAATGCTTTGCAATCTCTTTTTCTTCAGCTTCCCGAAGCAAAATCTTTAAATTTTAATATTCAGAAAGCGATTGCTCAAACTGATTGCTCTGAATCAATTGGTTGATTGTTTGGTCTATATTTGATATTTTATTCATAAGAAGGAGATTTATTAGCGCTAAAAGGATCATTTCAATAGATCAGGTAAAATTGTGGAAATGATATTGTTGGTTATATTCTTTAAGTTAATAATTAATGGTGTAACTTTAATTGTTAAAAATAGTAAATTATTTGGATTATAACGATTATTTTTATATTTCAATTAGCTTGAAAAATAAGTAATTATAAAGTAATTTGCCTTTTTTAAAGCATAAATTCTAAAGGATATGATAGTTCATTATATATTCTGAAATGTAAGTGGTAAGTAAGTGGACAAAATTAAATAGTCTTTTGACTGTAGGTCTTTTTTACTTAGGCAAGGCAAATTTGACGAGCATAGCCGTGCTATTTAAGGAAAATTTAACGCAGCATAAGTAAAAAAGAACCAGTCATAAAGTTAAAGTAGTTTTGTCCATCTACTTAAGTGGACAAAATTAAATTACTTTTAAAATGTATCAATTAAATGATTTTTGGAGCTTCCCATGCGCTCGTAAATGCGAGTGCATAGCACGAGCCATCCATAGTTCATATTCCATAGTTCATCGTTTGCCGAAGGCGCATGGTCGGGCTGTCCGCTCTTATGTGGCTATGCTGTTCCTATTCCGCTAAGGCTCTCTTGTCTGCCTTGCAGGCCAGCCTACGCGAGCCTAAGCTCCATAAGTCACATCATGGACGCCACATACCACTTCCATCCCTAAGCCAATAAAAAAGGGCACAATTCCCATTGTGCCCCTTTATCTTACTCAATTATAAAAACAAACTATACTATTTCAATATTAAATATCAAATTTTTGTGAAAAACTCATTAATATAGCCAATTATGACCCCCAATCAAGAGCTTTATGAACTCGTACATTCATTAGATGCAGCTGAACTGCGGAATTTTAAAAAATTTCTGAATAAGCCTAATAAGAAAGAAAAAGGAGGAGTAGAAATACTTTTAGACTTGATGAAAAAGCATAAAAGCTTTGATGAAGATAAGATACAACGGGCTATTGATCGCTCTAGTCTTGCTAAGAGATATGCTTATTTCAAGCATCATTTAATTAATCAGGTAGTTGATTTTTTGGGAATACATCATCGGAATCAAAATGTACTCTATCAACTAAATTCTCTTCATACTCAGATTCAAATTTTATTTTATAAGAAACAATACTCTTTAGCCACTAAATTAGTCAATCGATCGATAGAACTGGCGAAAAAAAACAATTGGCCTGCTGCTACTTTTAAGCTTTTGGTATTAAAACTTCAATTAATTGATTTTGATGCAGAATACGATTTTAAAAATTGGGAGCGTACCATTAAAGAAGCATTTTATTATAAAGAGTATTTTAGTAGTAAGAGTAGCTATTATCTATTATTTCAAAAATTAATTACCTTAGAATCTTCTGAAAAATTATTGGATGTAAATAACTCAAAAGCACTATTAAGCGATTTGCCTGAAGATATACACTTTGTCAATGAAGAATTAGCCAGGGATTCTTTGAATAAGAAAATGCTTTATTTAATTAAGGCTATTTATTACAAAGCAATAGATCAAGGTCCTTTATTTTTAGACTATCGGATGAAAGCTTTTAACTTGTATCAAGCTGATCCTGATTCTATTCTTAAAACTGTTTACGATCAGCATAGTTATATCGGAAGAATGGCAGATGTTTTCAAGGCTTATTATATTTTGGGTGAAATTGATGCAGCTGAAAAGATGATGGCAGATTTTAAAAAGTTTCCTTTAGACAATGAATTAGATGAAAAAATACTTGATTTTCATCAAGCGCTGGTCAATATTTACTCGGTAGAGTTAAATATTTATGCTAAAAAATATGAGAAAGCTAAATTGTTATTGGATCAAAGCAATCCAATAACCTTATTTTCTACAGTATATGAGTCAATTAGAATTGATTTTTACAATTTACAATTACATGTTTATTTTTTCTTTGATAAACATGCTGATTTTCAAGCTCTTTTTAATGAGCATTTCAAGGATTTAAAAAAATATGAGGTGTCGAACTTTTTTAATAAGTTATTTTATTTTTTGAGTGTATATGAATGTGGCGATTATGATTTATTAGAGAGCGAATTTGAAGGTTTATATTATATCAAGCGAAAATGTGAACTTAATGGCCCTTATTTTGACCAAATTTTAACCCTTATAAGAAGAATTAAGCAAAGCCCGCTAGTTGAAGATGTGCAAAAAATTTCCAAGCAAGTGATGGCTGATCTACCTATTAGAGCAATTCCTATTTCCCATTACGATCAATTGCTTCGATTTTGGTTAAGGGATAAGGTAAATGGGACGAAGATGGAAAATGTGGTGAAGGCAGTTCAGGCTTAGTGTAGTGGTTGAGGTATGTTCGCTTTTTAGATTGTCAGACCGCTTCGCTTTCAGAAAAGAGACCGCTCGCTTTGCTCGCTGTCAGACTTTTAGCAGCTCAGAAATGACATATCTCCTTATTTAATTGCTTTCAAAATTGAGAATTAGAAAAACTGATAGGAACAAGATATGTCATTTCTCTGTTCGTAAGAGCCGTGGGGCAAAATTTTTACTCAGCCCCCTTTCGGCTAAAGCCTCAGGCCACCGGATCAATCCGCTATTTTGGGTCGATGCTTTTATCCCGACTTGCATAGGCTATTGCATTTTTTCAAGGATTCCCTTTCAAGTGATTTTTTCACTTCGTTCAGAAAGACAGCTTTTATTAAATTTATCGGTTAAAACATTCCAACTTTATTCAGTTCAAACGTTAAAAGAATTTGCGCAAGGGATGGAAGCGGTATGTGGCGTCCATGCGGTGACTTACGGCGCTTAGTGATGCGACGGCTGGCCCGAAGGGCAGACAAGCAGCACTTAGCAGAGTAGGAAGCGCATAGCCACATAAGAGCGGACAGCCCGACCATGCGCCTTCGGCTAATGCATAATGCGTAATGATGAATGATTAATTGGCTCATGCTGTGTACTCGCATAACGATCGCATGGATGCGCCCAAAATGAAATTCAACTGAAAAACTGGTCAACCGAATAAGACTATTCAGTTTGCCAGTTTATCAGTTAAGACGTTCTTCATTTTTATTGTTATTTTTGTTGGAGCATTCTCAACTTAAACATTGCTATGAAAATTCTTTCTTTTATTTTTTGTTTATTCCTTTCATTATCCCTTTG
>JAHDDN010000457.1 GCA_020629335.1 Chitinophagales bacterium
ATTATCAAGCGTTGATACTCATAAGTCGCTCATATTAAAATACTTGCGCCAACTCCATGTATATACGATAAGTTTTTATCTTTTATTTAAATAAAGTAGACTAAAGATAGCCCACCCCACTTAACATAACTATATAGTACTATAAACGTTTAACTCTTCAATTAATTTTGCCCAAATTCAGGATAATCATTAAATAATTTTAGCTACTTATGTCTTTTATAAAATTATTTTAATTTTGTCCACTTACTTTCTAAGCCTTTTTGGAAAGAAAATTGTACAAACATAAATCTATGGAAACCTTTCACAATATTAAAAGCCTACAAAAACGACTCAATTTATTGAGAAGTAATGGAAAAACAATCGGCTTTGTTCCAACGATGGGCGCATTGCATAATGGACACCTTAGCCTTGTTCATAAAGCTAAAGAGCAGTGCGATATAAGTGTTTGTAGTATATTTGTTAATCCTACTCAATTTAATGAGAAAAGTGATCTCGACAAATACCCTCGCACACTAAAAGCAGATCAAGACCTACTCCAAACAGCAGCTAATGATATCGTATTTGCCCCTTCTGCCAACGAGATGTATCCAGATGGAACTGCTATCAAACAGCATTTTGATTTCGGATATCTAGTAAGCCCAATGGAAGGAGCAACTCGACCTGGTCACTTTGAAGGAATGGCACAAGTAGTCAACCTATTACTTGATATTGTCCAACCAAATGCCCTTTTTATGGGACAAAAGGACTACCAACAAGTTGCTATCGTAAGAAGGCTCCTACAATTAACAAACAAAACAGATGTAAAGCTCGTCATGTGTGATATTATTAGAGATGAAGATGGCCTCGCTATGAGTTCCAGAAATAGAAGAATCACATCCGAGAATAGAGCTATTGCTTCTCAAATACACAAAACATTACTTGCCACTAAGCACAACCGATTGGAGTATAGTATCGACTTACTCAAACAGTGGGCTATGGAAAGCCTAGCTATGATGGGCTTCAAACCTATCTATTTTGAGCTTGTTGATGCAGAAACACTACAAGCAGTTGAAAATTTTCATAACGATGGAAGAGGAGTGGTCGCTTGTGTAGCGGCTTGGCTAGGAGAGGTTAGGTTGATAGATAATATGATTATTTCTTAGAATCATTTATTAACTTTGCAGCCATTAAAATAGTTGAAGGTAAGTATTCGTGCATTCTTGATAAGCTAAAAAGAGGCCATCAGAACTGCCGAAATAATTAACTTTAGCTACTTAACCATTGCATATAGCTCTATGCTGAACTTTATTCCCTAACTATTCGTTAGGATTTCGGACGTATCTGTCCATCACTATTAAGCAACAGAGCAAAAGCTCACAATTATTCACTTAGTAATGTTGAAAAAATAGCCCTTCTATTATTTTTATCATTACTTAATTTAAGACAAATAAATGCTCGTTACAGTATTTAAATCTAAACTGCACAGAGTTACAGTTACAGAAGCAGACCTGAATTATATCGGTAGTATTACGATAGATGAATCACTAATGGAAGCTGCTAATATTATTGAAAATGAAAAAGTGCAGATTGTCAATTGCAATAATGGCGAACGTTTAGAAACCTACGTTATTCCAGGCAAAAGAGGCTCTGGAGTTGTATGCCTTAATGGTGCTGCTGCTCGAAAAGTAGCAGTTGGAGATATTTTAATCATTATTGGCTATTGCAATTTAGAGTTCGAAGAAGCCAAAAGGTGGAAACCGACAACTGTTTTTGTTGACAGTCAAAATAAAATTATAAAGCAGCCTTGGAACGCAAGCTACTTTCCGTCTTAAAAATTTCTGTTTTTTTTGGTTTGGGTATATTTCTTATCTGGTGGGCCATTAAAGGATTCTCCGAAGAAGATAAACAAGAAATATGGCAAGCTCTTGAAAATGCTGAATATATTTGGCTAGGCTTATCAGTGGCTTTTGCTATGGCAAGCCATATCAGTAGAGCTATGCGTTGGCAAATGCTCATTGAGCCTATAGCCCAAAAACCTAAGCTAAAAAACACCTTATCTGCTATCATGGTGGGCTACTTGGCTAATCTTGCTATACCTAGATTGGGAGAAGTAATGCGCTGCGGTATCATCAATCGCTATGAAAGTATTCCTATCGAAAAATCATTCGGTACAGTTATTACGGAACGAATTATCGATGTCATCTCCCTATTAATTCTAGTAATTATTGTCGTTCTCACTCAATTTAGTGTTGTAGGAACCTACTTCCAAGACACCATTAATCAAATTCAAAATAAAATATTTGCCTCCATCGGAAGCCTCCAATTATATCTTTTAGCGGCTATTAGCTTACTTATTTTATTCATTATTGGTATTTTTGCATTCCGTTATCTAAAACAATCACAATTATTTCAAAAAATATTAAAACTCCTAAATGGCCTTTGGGAAGGAATCAAATCTATAAGAAATATAAAAAGTATACCAGCTTTTATCTTTCACAGCATATTCATATGGTTCATGTATTATATGATGATCTATATCTGTTTTCAAACAATGGATGTTACTAGCCAGATGGGAGTAATGCCTGGACTAGCAGTATTGGTATTTGGAAGCTTTGCAGTTATTGCAACCCAAGGAGGAATAGGGGCTTACCCACTAATTGTTGCAGGACTTTTAGTACTTTATGGCATCGATTATAAAATCGCATACACATTTGGGTGGATAGTTTGGTCAGCCCAAACACTTTTAATTATAATTGCTGGTTTTATATCGCTAATTTTACTCCCAATAATCAATAAAAATGAAAGAAATAGGCTTGATCCAAGAAAAAATACTGAGTTGGAAAGCACTTGAAAGTAAACTCCATTTATGGAAATTTAAGGCTTACACTATCGTATTTACCAATGGATGTTTTGATTTAATACACGAAGGACACCTCCAAACACTCGCTGGAGCTGCGGACGAAGGAGACAAATTGATTGTAGGGCTCAATAGCGATACCTCTGTCAAAAAACTCAAAGGAGAAAAAAGACCAATATTAGAACAAAACTCACGTGCAATGATACTCGCATCACTAACTTTTGTTGACGCTGTAGTCATTTTTGAAGAAGAAACACCATATGAGCTAATCAAATTGGCACAACCAGATGTTATAGTTAAGGGAGGTGATTGGGCAGCAGACCAAATTATTGGTAGCGATATAGTTGAGGCAAATCATGGGCGAATTGTTAATATTCCTTACATAGAAGGACACTCAACTACCAATATCGAAGAAAAAATAAAAAAACTTTGGGCCTAACAAGGATAAAATAATTAACCAAAAAATACTTTTAAAGGATATGAACTTTACGCTTACAGAAGAACACGAAATGATACGCAAAGTCGCAAGAGACTTTGCACAAAATGAATTATTACCTGGAGTCATTGAAAGAGATGAAAAAATGGAGTTCGCCACCGAACAAGTAAAAAGAATGGGAGAACTCGGCTTTTTAGGCATGATGGTAGACCCCAAATATGGTGGAGGCGGAATGGATACAGTATCTTATGCACTCGCAATGGAAGAAATCTCTAAAGTAGATAATTCTTGTTCAGTATTAATGTCAGTGAGTAACTCTCTCGTTTGCTGGGGTTTAGAGAAGTTTGGAACAGAAGAGCAAAAACAAAAATACCTCGTCCCATTAGCGAAAGGAGAAATAATTGGCGCTTTTTGTCTTTCAGAACCCGAAGCAGGCTCTGACGCTACGCAACAAAAAACAAGCGCTATTGACAAAGGTGACCACTATCTCGTAAATGGTACCAAAAATTGGATCACTAACGGAAAATGCGCCTCCGTCTACCTCGTAATAGCACAAACTGATGCCGACAAAAAACACCGTGGAATCAACGCACTAATAATTGAAAAAGATACCGAGGGCGTTTCAACTGGCAATAAAGAGGTAAAACTAGGAATCCGATCTTCTGATACCTGCCAAGTAATGTTTCAAGATGTAAAGGTTCCTAAAGAAAACCGCATTGGAGAGGATGGTTTTGGTTTCAAATTTGCAATGAAAACACTGGAAGGAGGACGTATTGGTATCGCTGCACAAGCACTTGGTATCGCCGCTGGAGCTTATGAACTCGCCCTAGCATACTCTAAAGAAAGAAAAGCATTTGGTAAGGAAATATCTAAACACCAAGCCATACAATTCAAATTAGCTGATATGGCTACCGAAATTGAAGCAGCCAGACTTCTAGTGCTAAAATCAGCATTAATTAAAGATCAAGGGGGAGATATCACTCTTTCAAGCTCTATGGCTAAAGTTTTCGCCTCGGAAGTAGCCATGAAAACTACCGTAGAAGCCGTGCAAGTACATGGTGGTTACGGCTTTGTTAAAGAATACCATGTGGAAAGATTGATGAGAGATGCTAAAATCACTCAAATCTATGAAGGGACATCCGAAATTCAAAGGATAGTCATTTCTAGGAAAATACTAAAGTAAAATATACCGAAAAGCTTATTTTA
>JAHDDN010000458.1 GCA_020629335.1 Chitinophagales bacterium
CGACTGAGTTATTAGAGCTAGGCTATTTCGCTGGCTTCGGTGAAAAGAATTCTAGTTTGGGTATGGGTATGGTTGGGCTTTTAAAATAAAGAAAATGTCTTTTAACAAAATAGAATATCGAAAATTCAGCAAATCAATAACAGGATTTGAACCATACGGATATCAATCAAAGGTAGCAGAACATCTTTTGAATGATAAAAATATGATTCTTTCAGTTCCAACAGGTGCTGGTAAAACATGGGCTTCTATTATACCTTTTTTATTTGCGAAAAAAGAAAATTTGCACTTTCCTAAAAAAATGATTTACAGCTTACCGCTTCGAACGTTATGCAATTCTATTTCAGAAGATGTAAGTAAGGCGATTGAAAAAACTGAATTTGAAGGATCATCTTCAATTCAAACAGGAGAGTATTCTAATGATAAATATTTTGAAAAAGATATTGTTTTTTCTACGATAGATCAAACACTAAGTAATTTCCTTTGTTTTCCATTGCCATTATCTCAACGTCAGGCAAATATCAATGCTGGTGCCCTAATTGGAAGTTATTTAGTGTTTGATGAATTTCATTTATTAGATAGTCAACGTTCTATGGCTACGACTTTAGGAATGCTGCGAATGTTGGGTAAGTTAAGTCGTTTTTGTATTATGACTGCTACTTTGAGCGATGAGTTTATGTTAAAAATAAAAGATACTTTGAACAATGTTGAAATTGTTACTTTAGAAGATTTTCATGATGATATTGCAAAAATAGGTTCTTTAAAAATTCCTGATGGAGAACTGAGCAAAAAGGAAGTTGAGGTTGTAGATGGTATTATTAAAGCGGACAAAATAAAAGCGAATCACAAGGATAAGACTATTGTCATTTGTAACCGAGTAGAAACAGCTCAACGAATTTATTTAGAGTTGGAAGCTTGGTCAAAAGAAAATAAGGTTAATTTGATTTGCTTACACTCTCGATTTTTTAATAGTGATCGAAAAACTACTGAAAAAAAATTAAAGGCACTTTTTGGAAAAGAAATTAAAGATAAAAAGACAAATACTATTTTAATTTCAACTCAAGTCATTGAGGCTGGAATGGATATTTCTTGCGATATAATGCATACAGAAATTGCACCAATTAATGCCATTTTGCAACGTGTGGGGCGATGTGCTAGATATACAGGTGAATATGGAAAAATCTTTATTTATGATGTTTTAGAAGAAGAAGAAAAGGCACAAATAGATGTTAAAGATTTCGAAAATTTATCAAAAGAAGATAAATCTGAACTTCGTAAGTTAAAGAATAAATATTTACCATATGATAAACTTCTTAGCGAAGAGACTTTTAAAAAATTAAAATTACCACAAAATCGGCACTTGAATGAAGAAGTAACAATACGCTTAGTAAATGAGATTTTAAGTATAGAAGAACAAAAGACTTTAAAGCAACTTCAAACGACTAATTATAATTGGGGAAAAATAAAAAATAGTTGGCAGGATTGCTCAAAAAGTCATTATCGACAGACTGTTAGAGATATTCAAAATGCAAATGCTATAATCATAAAAGACAAATCTTATGCAGAACGTTTTCCTTACTCACTTGAAGATATTGGAATGTTCAAATGGAGTCTAGTAAAATGGATTAAAGAAGTTTTAGAGATGGTTGATACAGAAGAAGATTGGTTAGTTGGCGTTCTAGAGGAAAGCCAATTTATTGGTGAAGATATGGATGAAGTAGATATGAATTTAAACTTTCGTGAAATAACAGATATTGATGAAATAATCAAAACATTTGATACGCTCTATCTTAATGGAGCATACTTTCATTATGATAAGGTGATTGGATTTAATAAAATTCGTGGCAAAGAACTATCTGGATTTAAAGAGAGGAAAAATAGAGAAAAAGAGATTTTCGCTTATCGAAAAGATACTTTCATACAACATACTAAAGGTTTATTAGGGGCTTTTGAAAAAGAATTTTCATCATTAATGACATTTCCTTTCAAGGCTTTTAAAAAGCTTTTTGATACTGAAATAGATTTTAAAGAATTGGTTCAATTGCTTTTGATCCTGCATGATTACGGTAAATTAGATAATGATTGGCAAGATTGGATGCAAGAATACCAAACAGAACTTTCTAAAATGCCTAACTCATTTTTTACTTTTGAGAAAGGTATTCCGCTTGGTCATACAGGTTTTAATACTCGAGAAGAAAAAGAGATTTTTGATGAAAATTTAGAAAGAGCAACTAAAGCAATTGAAAATAAGATTTTTGAGAAACGAGGAAAACGCCCTCCACATTCAGGGGTTGGTGCGAAAGTCCTTGCAGATATTTTAGATGAACAATACGATGATGAAGAGTTGTATTATGATGTAATCGTACCTGCTTCTATTGCAATTGCTCGTCATCATGGCGTAACGAATTTTACTTTCCCAAGTTTTAAAGTCTCTGATCATAATTATCAATTCATTAAAAAGTTACTCATCGAATTTAATATGAATAATTTTGAATTGGAACAAATAGTAACCAAAGAAGGAGAATTAGATATTATGGATGTGGAACAGCACGAACGATTTTTATTGTACTTATTCCTTGTTCGAATTTTAAGACTTTGTGACCAAAAAGCTACTGATGATTTTGAAAAATATTTAAATTAACAAATATGTACAAAACCTTTTATATACGAAAAGAAGCAGGTACTTATGCTGATACCTTAGAAGCATATGGCGTTGCTCATTTACTCATGAAAATTTTTGAAAGTCAAGCAATGAGTAACGAAGTGACAATAAATGATAAAGGTATTTGTTTTGAACTTATTTCAGAAAAAGCAATTACTTCAGAATTGCTTGGCAAGCTCAAATATTTTCAAGTGGTGAAATTTATTCAAAAAGATGATAATAATAAACCGCCTACACATATTGGACAAAATTTCTATAATTATCCCCTTCAAAGAGATTTAAGAAAAGAAAAACGAAAAGAAATAGAAAAAGCACTTAAAAACTATAAGGGAGATACCTATGTCAAACAAAGGAAAAAAATTGAAGAAAAGTATCAATCGGAAAAAGTTCCTCAACCATTAGTTGATGAATATGATGTTTTTGCTCAATTAATCTCTAATCCTTATGCTGCTTTTCTAAAGTTACATAGTAATTTTGATAAAAATCAAAATTACTTTAGTGTACTCATTTCTCAGATTTTGAATCAATATCTACCAAAAGAAAATCAAATTTCAACTGTTTTTGCTGAACATATAAAAAGAAAAAAAATTACTATAACTGAAAAGGCAACAATGCTGCAATTAATTAACCCCAATCAAGGTAAGGGATTAAATAAGGCAAAAGCTATAGGAATGAGTGTTGGAAATTTGAAAGGTAGTTGGATTAAAGAAACGATGAAAGTAAGTGGAGCTTTGAACTTCGGAATGGTCTGCCAAGCTGTGAAAGTTGGTAATAGTTATGATTTGAAAGTATTTGTACCTGCTTTTAGTGATATGAAGTTAAATGAGAAAATGAAAATCATGAAAGACTTCAAAAGAACAGCTAAGAGTAACTCGCCTATAAAGTTAGATGTTCTTAATACTCTGAAGATTATTGAATTATTTTTAGATAAATCAGAAAAAAAAGAACGCCGAAAGGTGAAGGAATTTCTTTTGGGCTTACATTCTGTTTATCAAAAGGATTTAGGGCAAAACAAGGCAGTAGTAAATATTGGATTTTTACAAACACCTGATTTTATTAATCTAGCAGATAAAGAAGATTGGCTGGAAATTATTGATGACCAAAAGCGATTGATAAATGGCATAACCGAGCAAGGTGATGCTATGATTGGTTTATTATCTTATCGTAAATTTCTAAGTGGTTCAAATATAAATGAATACTTTAAATTTCACTATTGGTATGCACCATATTTGATGCATGAACTAAGCAAAAAGCAAACTTATATAAGAACTAATAAAATTGAAATATTAAATAAAATTTTTACGCTTATGGATTTTTCATTTAAAGAAATTATTGAAAACGAAGGTTTTCAAAGTGTAGCAGCAGCTATTCGTAAAAGTACGGTTAGCCTTCAATATACACCAAAAGAACAAAGGAAATTTGACGTTCAATATGGTTTAGCTCAGAAGCTACAAAACAAATCTAATTCAAAGAATGACTTGATTGGCTTTGTTGGTGAATTTGTAGCTAAATACAATTCAGATACTGCAAGACAGTACGAAAAAACTAAACAGGCATTAAGAGCAAATGTGAAAGATAAAGAATTAGCATCATTTTTTGAATTAGCTGATAAGGTTAAACCCAAAGTTTTGGGTGCAATGCTCGCAGCTTATGGTTTTGCTTTGAACAAAAAGGATAAAACTGAAGAATCAGTAGAATAATTTTAATCAATCTGAAAAATAAATTTATTATGAATATAGCATCTATTTCAATTAGTGGAGAAATTACACTAAATCTTCATTCCT
>JAHDDN010000459.1 GCA_020629335.1 Chitinophagales bacterium
AAAAACTGATTACTTGGACTGTATCCGTAGGCTGTATCTCATTATTGGGGCCACATTCCCTATAGGCCAGTATACTAAAAGTATCACAAGGCAAATAAAGCGATTCATTATAAAGGCTAAAGTCAGGTGTATCAGAACTACCCAAAAAAACCATTGCATTATTGGTATTATAAACCTCATAATTATAAATCGCTCCATTAGTCAAGGAATCGTCTATACTAACCATTATTTCATAAAAGTTTTCCGAGCTAACTGCTATACCAGCAGGTGCTTCATCACAAGCCTCACAAAAGCTAATCACTTGCGCCGCCTCTGTAAACTCACTCTCATTATTAGCTCCACAATCCGCATAAACCGCTACACTAAAAGTATCACAAGGCCAATAAAGGGATGGATCATAAAGCATAAAATCAGTAGCACTGGTGCTTCCCGAAAAGATCATTTCATTACTGCTATTGTAAACCTCATATACATAAAAAACCACATTACTAAGCGAAGGCTCCAGATTAACTGCTATTTCATAAAAGTTTTCTGAACTGAGCGTTATGCTGGTGGGAGCTTGACAAGGAAGTACGGCTATCTCCTCACAATATTCATCCTCACATCCATCTTCCGTCATAATGCTTAAGCAAATAATAGCGCTATCAATAATAGAAATATAGGCATCCTCACTTTCATCTTCCAATTCCCCATTAACAGTCCACTCATAACTAATAATATCACTCGAAGCAATAGAAGTACTATTACAATAATGAATAGAACCACTCGCTTCATACTCAAAAGAAGCGGTACAAGTGGCCAGCTTAATCTCTTCACAAAGCTCATTAGGCAATAGGTGCAAGTACTCCTCAGAATTTCCTAATGCCATAAATTCATGAGCCATAAATAGTAATAGTAGGATGCTAAGAAATGTTTTCATGGGTTTGGGTTTAAGGTTTTTGTGTTGTATTAACGAGTGTGTAGCAAAAAAGGGAATTCATATATTAACTGAATGAAATCAACTCAAATTTTCCACCTCCGCTAGTGGAGGACAGATTTTAAACACCGTGAAACGAATCTTTTAATACTAGCTATGTCCCATAAAATAAGCAATTATTTTTCCCCCGCTGGCGGGGGCAGGGGGTGGATATAACCAACTTTTGAGTATTTAAAACCCTAAATTCAATAGCTAAATAGTGATTAGTTTATCATCTCTATGCCCTAAATTTGTCACACACTCTTTATTAATTAAGAGTGATTGTACTTTGATTTTTAAAGCACAATCACTCTCTATGTATTCATCCTTATAAATCGCCTATATTTCTACAAGCTTTTATAAAGGTATCTATTCTATTGCATATTAATCGTTACATTCATAACAATTATCATCAATTTCAATTCGTCATTAATGATGGCGTGCCCTGCTTATTCTCAAAATAAAATTATCGCACAACTCTAAATTGCTCATCGCTACACGCTCATCACTCATCGCTAATTCGCAGGTCGGGCTGTCCGCTCTTATGTGGCTATTCAGTCGCTATTTCGCTAAGTGCTGCTTGTCTCTGCGAGCCTTCACATCACTAAGCTACATTAGCCCCTTCATATACGCCACATACCGCTTCCATCCCTCACGCGATTTTAATCAAAATTTAAAACTAAAGTATTTAAAACTGGATTTAATTCAGCTTTCAGTTTATCAGAATCCTCTTTCATTGCCATACTAACAATATTAATACTTTTATTATTAATACCTTTAGAGATATAGACTATACCTCCTAATTTTAGACCATTCATCTCTTTTTCAATTAAATATTGTGCCCCTTCAAAATTAGAGAATTCTACAAAATGCGATTCAATAATTTTACATTTACAATCTTCCTCATAATCTGCAATTGTACTAGAAGATAGAAGATTTTTTACCTCTTGTTCCACAACAGATAGTGAAAAACTAAATTCAGCACTAAAATCATTGTCTTTTCCAATAAACAAATGATTTACAAATCCTCCTCCAATACTATCAACTTGTACCAATTGATATTCTTCAGTAATAATATTGAATAACCATTATTCGGGCCAATGAAAAAGAATCCTGATAGTACACCTGACAATACGATTGCGTAAAATAATTTAATAAACATTATAGTTCTTTAAATTTGCTAAAATCTGGGAAAGTACAACTATAATTAATAGTAATTGTATCTCCAATACGAAAAGCATCTATTTCCTTTTTCCTTTTAATAGATTCACTACTTTCATACTTTTTCTCTTCAACATAATAAGAGTACTTGATAAAATATCCACGACTTTTTATCCGATATTTATCAACAATTACAGCTTTAACTTGCTTTGAGCAAGTATTCAAGTTATGTCTTTTAAATACTGATCCTAAAATTCCAATGAAGATAATAGTAATAGCAAAAGCCAATTGAATCCAATACTTCCTTTCCACAAAATTAATTTTTGTATTTGTTATCAAGAGATTCAGTTATACCATCTCCCAACTTCCCTGCGGCATTCTCATTCCCACTTATTTGCTTCTGCAAACTCTTCTTTTTTGTAAGTCTATCTGTTTCTCCCGATGAACCTTTCATTGATTTTTTTAATTCCTTATTAACTGTAGATAATTCATTTATGGCTTTATTATTTAAAACCGTACCAACGCCTAATTCAGTGCTCTTCCCTACTATATTTGACCCTATTCCTACCGCAGTATCTTGTGTTATTTGCCCAATAGATTTATCGCTACCTTCTTTTCCTATGTAATCAACATCTCCACCTAATTCTATATCAACACTAGCTTCAACTACTTCTCCAACTATCATTTTTGTTGCTCCAATTACAGCTCTACGGACGGCACTCCCTCCTCCAGTAATAGCTCCATCAATAGTTGCAACTGTAACATCTGCCATATCAATATTCTCAGCTGCTTCAAAATAGCCTTGTCCATTATAAATATTGACCAAATATTGATAGGCTATTTCTGTCGTCCCCCCTGCAATAGCTCCACAAATCCACGGAGGACACTTTCCAGAAGGATCGTTATGAAGAATTGGATTATCTACAGCATAAATATAAGGAGAGTTCCCTAATTGATTAGGGTGATCCGCCAGTGGATCAACACTCCACCATCTCGCTACTTGCGGATCATACCATCGGGCACCATAGTCGTTCCAATTGAGATTAAGGGTGGCTTTGGGCCAGCCATCAGTTACGGTAGAGACGCATTGCAATGCGTCTCTACATTAACCCCTTCATATACGCCAGATACCGCTTCCATCCCTCACGCAATTGTTTTACTTATAATTACCTCTACAAGCTTTTATAAAGGTGTAATTAACTATACATTAATTGCTAAATTCGCCTATCTTGATGTTATTCACAAGGCAAATGATATTCTTCTAACTCCTTTATCTTAGGGTATGGGATTAAGCCTGCTTTCCGTTTCTTTAGGAGCCCCATATTATACTTCCATTTAACTCCATCATCTTTCAATTGAATTCTTAATTTTTTACCATAACAATTTCCTAAAGGAATCTTCAAAGAAGATTCTAATTGAAATTTATCATTCTTTAGACTCCATTTCTCAACTGAAAAATAAGTATAAGCAAAACTAGCAGTTCCAGGCACTATTCGTTCTACCCTGTATATATACCCTCCTACTTCTTCAAGTATTTGATGTCTATCAACCATTCTTCGACCGCCGAGATAAACACAAAGAGTATCTACGGCTACATCTTCATGATATGCTACTATACAATCTCTTGAAAGCTTTTGGTAAGAATAATCATCTCCACTTTGAAGCCACAAATGCATTGTTAAAAATATAAACTTTAAAATAGTTACCATATTTTTAAATTTTTTAAGAAATTATTCAGCTATTCTCGTTTTGACTAATCAAGCACTCAATTCAGCTTTGGAGAGATGATATTAATGGTAAAAACGATTGTTGTTAATAAGTTTAGCCTCCCAAATACTTGAATTTTGTCGAAATAGATCCCTGTATGCCTGCGGCATTCGGGATGACAGTTGTTTTTAAAATAGGGTCGCAACTGTTTAACGAAATTTTACACATCCTACGGCTTAGGGATAGGGTGTTTCAAATATCGTTTGTTTTATGCGACTCATGTCATTTAACTTATAGCGCAAGTGTTTTTCACTTGTGCCTGCTGAGTCTTCAGTTTGTTTTTCTTGACCAATGGCAAGCTTATCGGTCTTGTAAGTCAAAAAGACTTACCGTAGTGCTGTCATCAATCAAAAAGTTCATCTTACAAATTATGTTCTTCGATCGGCACCAATCAAAAAGACTTGCGCCATAAACATCTTTTGATTAACAAATGCAGAGCCGCAACTTCTGAATGATATTTTGAACACCCTATGGCTTAGGGATGGTAGCGGCATGTGGCGTCCATGAGGGAGCTTACGTAGCTTAGTGATGCGACGGCTGGCCCGAA
>JAHDDN010000460.1 GCA_020629335.1 Chitinophagales bacterium
TTAAGCTTTTTTATGATTTTTTCTAAGTAAAAATCAATTTATCATATAAGTCTATTATGAAGAATTTACATTAAGTCTTCTATTAGTGAAACAAAGTAAACAAACTGTGCCATTAAGCCTTAACTTTTCGGCTGTTTCACTGTTACATAAAAAGGATCAAGTAAGTAATTGGGCAAAATTATTCTTACTTAATGACTGGCTTTTTTTCGCTTATACTGCGTTATTTTTCTAGGAAAAGCGTTAGTATTTCGTCTAATTCTGACAATTTGTGGTGAAGGGCTGGGTCTTCCATTAATTTGACTTCTCCGTCAACAATTGCGCCTTCGGCATTTAGGCGTTCATTTTCTTTTCTAGCTAATTCTAAATCTTCAATTTGATTTAGAGTCGCTACTTTATCCATCAGAAAAGCCATGGCTAAATAATCTTGTCTATCATTAGCGTTATAGCTAGATTGAAGTTCATCTAGTTTATCATGAATGAGTTCTGCTGCTCTTAATACTCTTGCTTCTTCGTCAGGACTTACTTTCATTCTGTAAGTACGACTAGCAATTACTACACTAATGCTTATTTTTTCTTGGCTCATAATATCTTAAATTTAAAATCCGATTACTTAATGATAAAAGAATAGTTTTCACATTTTATTTTTTTAGCATTACTAATGGATTAATCTCCTAATTTAGAAATACATCGATCAATTTCTTTGATCAAATCATCAATTTGACCTGTTGCAGCACCTTTACTACTGCCATTAATAACTGAGCCTTTCGCTGCTTTAAGGACTTTGACTTCTTCTTGTAATTGGCCTATGCTTAATTTATAATTTTTAATTTCACTAAGCAATCTAATTTTTTCTTCGACTAAACTATCTCTCTCATCTTCGAGATTCATACATTTATCAAGTATGGCCTGTATCTTCCCGACTACGCTATCGAGTTGTTGTAGGTTTTTGCTCATTTTATAAAGGATTAGGGGTGGTTGCAAATGAGTCTTCTAGTATTTCTTACTTATAGAGTCATGTGTTAATCATTATTCTAATTGGGTGACCACGAGGGGCCTGCTTATAAAACATAGGTCTCTAAAAGTAAGAATAAATGCACCTAGTAGCCTGTTATATTGGTTAGTTACAAGCTACTAGGCACAGATATAAAAGAAGGTTAATAATATAGCTTTTGGTATTTTTTGTTGCTCTTTAATTGATTCTAATCAAACAACTTCATAAAATTACTCCTTTTTCTGATATTTCAATAAAAAATAAGAAAAAAATAGTTGCTTTTTTGTTGATTTATAGGGAGAAAGGGCAAATATCTAAAGTTTTGCTTAAGGTATTGTGGATAACTTTTAAAAAGTGATTTGGAGGGTATTGGGTTGATTTTGTGAGGATTGTGAATAACTTTGAAACGTTTAAAACGCTGAAACTTTCTAAGCTTGGGAGTATTAGAATTTATTAGTTAAAACGTTCTAACATTATTCAGTTAAAACGTTAAAAATTGGCTTAGGGATGGAAGTGGTATGTGGCGGCCATGATGCGACTTACGTAGCTTAGTGATGCGATGGCTGGCCCGAAGGGCAGACAAGCAGCGCTTAGCGAAGTAGGAGCAGCATAGCCACATAAGAACGGACAGCCCGACCCATTCTAATTTTTTATGCGAGGGCGCACACATAGGTAGCGCCCTTACAGGTCGCATAAAAAAATTAGAATGGGGAAGCCCCAAATTGGTGAAATAGTGTATTAGGCGCACAAACTACCAATATACTAATACACAAATCGAAGGGCGCACACACAGGTACGCCCCTACCAATTTATTTTCTAATGATTGCTTGAAGCTTGGACTCATAGTTTTGCATGAGTTGATTCATGATTTTGTCTACTTCTTTATCCGTGAGTGTTTTGTTGTGGTCCTCGAAAATAAAGCTGACTGCATAAGACTTTTTATTGTCTCCTAGTTTTGCTGCATCCGTGAATACGTCAAATAGGTTGACTGACTTTAGTAACTTTTTGCCTGTTTTGATGGCGATGGCTTGAACTTCTTCGAATTTGACGGAATCGTCTAATACGAGTGCTAAATCACGTCGAGTAGCTGGGAATTTATTGAGTTCGCTATACTTGATTTTTTGAGTTTTGAGGACTTTTAATATTGTATCATAATTGAAATTGGCGTAGAAGACTTGGCCTTTGACGCCTACTTTTTTCAATTGCTTGGATTGTAATTGCCCAAACTCTACTAAAGGCATACGGCGAGTGGTATAGTTGAGACCATAAGCAAATTCGTCATTTTGGATGAATTCTGTATCATTGGCGACTAAGCCGAATCGCTGCATAACGGCTTCTACTGTTTGCTTGAGGTTGTAGAAATCAAAGCTTGTTTGTTTTTGGCGCCAGCCTTCTTCACTACTTTTACCATGTAGGTAAAGGGTCAAATGGCTTTGTTGGCTATAGCCTTCTCCTTCAACTTGATAGGTTTTACCAAATTCAAAGAACTGGATATTGCCATTTTTACGATTGTTATTATGTTTGATGGCTTCCAAACCTGAGTAGACCATATTCTTACGCATGCAATCCAATTCGGCATTAAGGCTATTGAGTAACATGACTAGTCCTTCCTTATCATCTTCATAATAACGAGAGCGACTTACAGAAGTACCCATCATTTCATTGAAGCCATTGGCAGCTAAAAATTCTGATAAGGAGCGCTTGATTGCTGCTTTATTGGGTTTATTAGAGTACGATAAACTAGCGTGTAATCTCGTAGGCATCGGCACTCTATCAAAGCCATAGATGCGCAAAATTTCTTCTATCATATCGGCTTCACGTGTTACGTCTACCTTATTGGTAGGTACCGCTACGGTGAACCCTTCCTCATCGCTTTGCACGACTTCCATTTCTAAGGATTGGATGATCTGATCAATATCCACTGGAGAAAGATCTACTCCAATTAGTCGATTGACATTGGCATATTTAACAGCTACCTCTGCTCTTTCTATTTTATTAGGGTAAATATCTACAATTTCAGAAGCAATTTCACCACCTGCTAATTCTTGAATTAATAAAGCGGCACGCTTGAGGGCATAAACACTATTATTAGGATCTACTCCTTTTTCAAATCGAATAGCCGCATCTGTACGCAGTAAATGCTTTAATGCTGTACGTCTGATATTGACGGCATCAAAACAAGCACTTTCTAAGAAAATATTAGTTGTACTATCTTTTACGCCTGAATTAGCTCCACCATAAACACCTGCGATACACATACCATTGTCTTCCCCATCACAGATCATGAGGTCGGCAGAGTTTAGCTTGCGCTCA
The DNA here is from genome assembly GCA_020629335.1 of Chitinophagales bacterium. Next base: position 3,305 of record JAHDDN010000460.1, read on the forward strand.
TCTTCATCCAAAGTAATGAATGGGGTATCTTGTGGCAAGGTTTGTACAATGATTTTATTGTTTACTATCTTATCAGCATCAAATGCGTGAAGTGGTTGGCCTAATTCGTGCAAGATAAAGTTCGTGATGTCTACGATATTATTAATAGACTTTACCCCAATAGACTCTAACTTTTCTTTTAACCATTCTGGAGACTCCTTAATGGTTACGCCTTTGATGGATACGCCTGAATAACGAGGACAAAGTTTTGAATCTCTCACTTCTACTTCAATTGGCAAAGATTGACTATCTACCTTAAAGGCAGACACATCTGGCAATTGTACGCTACTGTCTAATCCTTTTTGAATTTGCAATCCAGCCGCTAAATCTTTTGCGACTCCAATATGATTAGTGGCATCCGAGCGATTAGGCGTTAGACCGATTTCAAAAACAAAATCTTCTTTTAGCTCAATTACTTCTCGAAGCGGTGTGCCTACTTTTGTCTCTTCTGGCAATACCATAATACCATCATGAGAATGTCCCAATCCGATTTCATCTTCCGCACAGATCATTCCCATAGAAACTTCCCCTCGAATTTTTCCTTTTTTGATTTTAAAAGATTTGCCTTCTGTAGGATAAAGTGTGGTACCTACAGTAGCCACAACCACCTTTTGCCCAGCAGCAACATTGGGTGCACCGCAAACGATGTTTAAATCTTCTTCTCCTCCCACATCAACAGTAGTTAATCTAAGGCGATCTGCATTGGGATGCTGTACGGCCTCTTTGACATGGCCTACTACTAATCCTTCCAGATTTCCCTCTACACCTCCTGCTTTATCAAGTCCTTCTACTTCCAGTCCTATATCTGTTAATAGCTTTGCTGCTTCCGTTGGAGGCAAATCAACTGCTAAATAATCTTTTAACCAATTGTAAGATATCTTCATAATTGTAAGTTCTATGTTTATTACAAACTCTTCTAACATTCTTTTCATTAAATGAGTTCTAATTTGGGGCTTCCCATGCGTTCGCAATAAATGAAGTGCATAGCACGAGTCAATTTATCATTCATCATTACACATTCATCATTCGCCGAAGGCGCATGGTCGGGCTGTCCGCTATTATGTGGCTATGCTGCTCCTACTA
>JAHDDN010000461.1 GCA_020629335.1 Chitinophagales bacterium
AAAAGAAGATGGCTTATATCAGCATTTATTGAAACTGCAGTTTGAGAAGGCTTAGTTTATATAGTGGCTGTATAGCCATCACAATCCACTCTCATGTGTTAAGTAAAATCAACATTAATTTTGGATACTATAATATTAGGTGCTATATTCGAAATATCAATTTAATAAATAATTACCTCTTATACAATACTCTATCAAAAGATAATAATTTTAATCAACTAATTTTTTTGAATAATGAAAATTCTTCAGCTAATCGTGATGAGTAGTTTATTTATAATGCTACCCTCTTGTATGGAAGAAGAAACTTCCAAACAAGCTAGTACTCCTTTTAAAACTGACAAAGTAAGCAGCAGCTTTTTAGAGTTAATGTCTAGTAGTCAAACAGGAGTTAATTTTATCAATAGGGTTAAAGATAGTCGAAAACATAATATTATAGGTTATGAATATACCTATCATGGAGGAGGGGTATGTATAGGAGATGTTAATGGAGATCAATTGCCTGATTTGTTTTTTAGTGCCAATATAGAGGCAGATCGCCTTTATATCAACAAGGGCGATTTGAAATTTGAGGAGGCTACCAATGAAGCGGGCTTTTTGCCCAAAGAATCATGGCACTTTGGGGCAACTATGGCAGATGTTAATGGAGATGGACACTTAGATATTTATGTTTGTCGATCTGGGCTGTATGAAGAAAATCTTCGTTCTAATCTTTTATACATTAATGATGGAAAAGGACATTTTACAGAGGAGGCTAAAACTTATGGATTAGACGATACAGGCTACTCTCATCATGCCAGTTTTTTTGATGCCGATAATGACGGTGATCTAGATGCCTTTATAGCCAATGTTCCTTTTCACAAGAGGACGCAAGAGTTAAGAGAACAACAAGCACCCAATAGAGAGTTAAGTGATAAATTATACATACAAGAGAATGGAAAATTCACCCCGTATGTAACGGAGAGAGGCTTATTAGTAGAAAAGCACTATGCTCTTAGTGTAACTGTTTGGGACTTTAATAATGATGGTTGGCAAGATATTTATGTAGCTAATGATTATGATGGAGCAGACTTCCATTATGTCAACCAAAAAGATGGTACTTTTAAGAATGAATTAAGTAGCGCCATGAAGCACATTTCCAATAATACAATGGGATCAGGAGCAGGAGATATTAATAATGATGGGCAAGCAGATTTAGTATGTGTAGATATGCTTTCAGACGATTATGAAAGGTCAAAGCGAATGATGGGAACGATGAATGTCAAAAAATTTTGGAAAGTAGTAGAGCAAGGAGAACACTATCAATATATGCGTAATAGCCTTCAACTGAATCAAGGAGATGGTCATTTTAGTGAGATAGCTCAACTAAGCGGTATAGATAAAACTGATTGGAGTTGGGCACCATTGATAGCGGACTTTAATAATGATGGTTGGCAAGATATTTATATTACGAATGGTGTATTAAGAGACTATACGGATAATGATTTTTTTATTTATACTCAACAGATGGCTAAAGCTGGCAAAGGAGCTAGCTTAAACGATGTACTGAAAATGTTTGAATCTACGCCAATAAGCAATCATACCTATCTTAACAATGGTGATTTATCTTTTAATAATGTTTCAAATACCTTCAATAGCCCAAGCACTTTTTCTAATGGGGCTGCCTATGGAGATTTAGATTTAGATGGTGATTTAGAAATCGTAACTAATAACATCAATAGTGAAGCATTAATTTATAAGAACAGATCAGTAGAGTTAGGAAACGGCGGGTATATACAGTTCAAAGTTAAAGGAACTGATAAAAATCCTTTTGGTATAGGTACAAAAGTTTGTATAGAATGTGAAAATGATGCACAAAAATGTCAAAATATTCAGCCTGTGACAGGTTATCTTTCTAGTAGTGAAGCTCTTTTACATTTCGGAATAGGTGAACAGCAGAGTTGTAGCAATGCCCATATTTATTGGCCTAATGGAGAATACTCTGTGATGGATATTACTGCCAATAATCAAAAAATATTGATTGAGTATGAAAAGCAGGCAATATTAAATCCCCCTTCTAAATCGTCTGTAAGCCCCCTTTTAAAAGAAGTTACTCCAAGTATTCTGGGCATTACTTATCGTCATCAAGAAAATGATTTTGATGATTATGAAAAAAACATATTATTACCGCACAAAATGTCCCAATTTGGACCTTATTCGGCAGTAGGAGATATTAATAATGATGGTTTAGAAGATATCTGGATTGGCGGTGCTAAAGGTCAAGCAGCAGAATTATATTTACAAGTAAGCGGTGGGAGGTTTCAGAAAAAGAATATAGCTGACTTCAGCAAAGATAAAGCTTATGAAGATATGGAAGGAATCTTCTTTGATAGCGATAATGATAATGATTTAGATTTGTATGTAGTGAGTGGAGGGGCAGAACAAAATGATGCAGGTGGATATTTAGATCGACTTTATATAAATGACGGTAATGGGAATTTTTCTTATAAAAAAGAAAAACTACCTATTTCAGTTCATTCAAGCGGTCTATCGGTTAGTACTTTAGATTTTAATCAAGACGGTTGGCAAGATTTATTAGTAGGAGGTAGGCATTTACCTAATAATTACCCTTATCATCCACAAAGCTATCTATTGCAAAATAACAATGGCGTTTTTGAAGATGTTACAGAATTGCTTATCCCTGATTTACAAAACCTAGGAATGATTACAGATATGATCTGCGTAGATCATGATCAAGATGGTGATGAGGATATATGGATCGTAGGAGAGTGGATGCCAGTGACCTATTTTATTAATAATGAAGGAGCATTTACTAAAAATGAACTGAATGATTTAATTGGTTGGTGGAATTGTATTAAGCTAATAGATTATAAACAGGATGGTACAATTGACTTTGCTTTAGGAAATTTGGGATTAAACTCTAAATTCAAAGCGAGCAAGGAAAAGCCCTTAGCTATTCGAGCCCAAGATTTTGACCAAAATGGGACACATGATATTGTTTTGAGTACTTACAATGATAATATGGAAGTTCCAATAAGAGGCCGAGAATGTCTTTCATGGCAATTGCCGACAATTACGCAACAGTATCCAACTTATAAAGCCTTCTCTAAAGCCGATATTAATCAAATTTTGAATCAGCCCAATGTATTGGGAGAAGCTAAAAAGACTGCTAATGAATTGAGAAGTGGCTTGTTAGTACAAGAAAATGGTGAGTTTCATTTTCAAACATTTGCTAATCAAGGACAAATAAGTACGATGAATGATTTGGTATCATTAGATATAAATGGAGATAAAAAGACAGAATTAATAGCTGTAGGTAATTTTTATGGTCCTGAAGTTGAAACTGGAAGGAATGATGCTTCTATTGGATGGGTAATGGATGGAATAGACCCCTTGAATGAATTTATGAATATAGAAAAAAGTGGATTTGTCGCATCTAAAGATGCAAGATCTATTAATGAAATTCGCATTCAAAACACTGACTATATACTGATTACAAATAATAATGCTAAACCTCAACTATTTAAGTTAAATCGTAATAAGTAGCCTATATTCTAAATACCTAATCACGACCCCGTACTCCAAAAAGCATGAGGGATGGAAGTGCTATGTGGCGTTAATGAGGGAATTTAACTGGACGCAGGCTGGCATGAAAGGCAGATAAGTACAGTTTAGCAAACTTGCTGCTGAATAGCCATATAAGAATGTACAGCCCGACCCGAAGGGACACGTCTAAATCTTTTAAAATGACGTAATGACTACTTTTTTTGATGAATGAAAGCTGTTTTTGTCGTAGTTTGACCAACAAATCAAAATGATATTGTTATAATGCAAATGTAAAAAGTATTGTTAGTTAATTAATTATGTGTTTGTGTGTTTTTGATGGGCCAGTACTCTTGTTTAGAAGGCTTCAACAATTGTCGAAATTTGTACATGAAAAAATGTTTTTTTTCATGTACCTTAGTAATGTTGTAGGAAAAACTCTCTGATTTACCCTCAAGAAATAAAACATTTTAAAACTTATTTATCTCACTTCAAATAGGTTATTTGTTTTGATTATGTTTTTAAGCAACTTATATACACTACTACTATTAAATAAGAATTAATCGCTTATCTAAAATTTAATTAAAAAAACATTATTTAAGATAATGCTGCTAGTACTATGTCAAGTCTCGACCGCTTGATGCAGAAACTATATTATTTTGAATACCAATATAAAAAGGGCGTAAGTCTCGACCACCTACGCCCCATAATTACATGATAAAAAAGGGGATTGCTGTATCTACAGTATGATAGCCGTAGGCACGCCCTTTTTTATTGTACAAATTTACGAACTTTTACAAAATGTCTTAGGAGATAGAAGACAATTATTCTGTTTTAAGGAATGTTTAAAAAATAAGATTGGCATTTGCAGCTAAATATTTTGTAT